>JAIBCE010000054.1 GCA_019694315.1 Sandaracinaceae bacterium | reverse complement strand
GCGAGCCCACGATGGCGCAGCGCGGGCCGCCGGCGCCTCTGGGGAGCGGGCCCACGATGGCGCTGCGCGAGGTCGCCCTCGAGTCGCAGAGCACGTTGCTCGGGCGCGACGCGGACGTGGCGGCCGTGGAGCGGACGCTCCTCGCGGAGGGCCGCATCGTGACGGTGACGGGGGCACCGGGCATCGGGAAGTCCACGCTGGTCGGCCACGTCGCGTCGCGCGCGAGGGACCGTGGGGTGCGCGTGACGAGCGTGCAGGTCGGGCCGACGGCGACGATCGAGGAGCTCGAGGGTGCGCTCGCCGTCGCCCTCCGCCGAGGAGCGGGCACGACCTGGCTCGAGCAGCTCGCGCTCGAGGACGGCTTGATCGTGATCGATGGCGGTGAGGCGAGCGGCGAGGAGCTCGGCCGTCGCCTGCCCGCGTGGTCGTCGCGCGCGCCATCGGCCCGCTGGCTCCTCGCGCGTCGCAACGAGCTCTCCGTCCCCGAAGAAGACGTCGTATGCCTGGGCCCGCTGCCGCGTGTGGCCGCTCGCGAGCTCTTCTCGGCGCGCGCGCGTCGGGCCAAGGGCACGAGCGTCGTCGTCGACGCCGACGAGCTCGCCGCCATCGACGCGATCATCGACGTCGTCGGCGCGAGCCCTCTGGCGCTCTGTCTGGCGGCCTCGCGCACCAACCTGCTCTCGCCACGCGAGATCGCGACGCGGCTCACCGCGGGCACGGACGACGAGCGCCTCGCCCTGCTCCACGATCGCAAGGCGCCGCGCGCCGCCGCGAGCCTGCGCGACGCGATCTCGTGGTCGTTCGCGATCCTCGATCCACTGCACGCGCGCGTCCTCGCGCGCCTCTCGGTGTTCGAGTCGCCCTTCGACGTCGAGTCTGCGACCCAGGTCGTGTGCGTGGCCGGCGAGCCGATCGATCCCATGTCGGTGCTCGAGACGATCGAGGCCGCACGAGGCGCCTCGCTCGTGCGCTCGCTCGCCGATGCGTCGAGTCGCGCCCGCGTCGCGCTCGAGCCGAACGTGCGGGCCTATGCGCGAGGACGGCTCCGCGACGACGCGGCTGCCTCGGCGGTGGAGACCGCGTTCGTCGAGCTCATGGCGCGTCGCGCGCGCGCGGCCGTGACGTCGCCGGCGAGCTCGCCCGAGCGCACGGCGCATCTCCTGGCCGACGACGCGGGCTCGCTCCGTGCGGCGCATCGGCTCGGTCGGGGGCGCGAGGAGCTCGCGTCAGAGGCGGCGTGGATCGCGACCGCGCTCCTCGGTCGAGGTCCCGACCCGTCGATCGAGCAGAGCCTCGAGGAGTTCCTCGCGGATCCGCGGCGACCTTCGCTCGAGCTCGCGGTGCACGCGGGTGTCGTGATCCTCCATCGCCTCGGAGAGCGCGACGTCGTGGCGGCGGCGAGCCGGGCCTCGAGCCTCGTGGCGCAGGCCTCCGAGGGTCGCGATCCGGGGCTGCTCGCGCTCGCTCGCGTCGCGTACTTCGACGCGCTCGTCCGCGTGTCGCGCCTCGGCGACGCCGCGCACGTCGCCGCCGAGCTCCGCGCGTCCGCGCTCGCGGCGGGAGATCTCGCCGCCGAGATCGACGCGAACGCGAAGCTCGGCGTCATCGCGTGGCGAAGGAGCCAGCCCGACGACGCCCTCGAGTCGCTGCGCCGTGCGCTCGTCCTGGCCGAGTCGCTGCACGACCGGTCCCGGCAGGCGAACGTGCTCCTGAGCCTCGGCATCCTCTGCGTGCAGATCCGCCGCTTCGACGAGGCGCGCGCGTTCTACGAGCGTGGACGAGAGCTCGCGCGGGCCGAGCACCTGCATCGCCTCGTCGCGACGTTCGCGAACAACCTCGGCGTGGTGCACCACGAAGAAGATCGCCTCGAGCTCGCGCAGAGTTGCTTCGACGAGGCCTCCGAGCAGGCCCGCGCGGCGGGTCTGGCCGTGCTGTTCGCGGTGTCACGCGGCAACGTGGGCATGGTGCACCACGAGGCAGGACGGGCCACGGACGCGCGCCTCGCGCTCGACGCCGCGATCGCGCTGCTCACGACGCTGGGAGACACGCGCTACCGCGTGATCTTCCTCGGCGCGCGCGCCGCGCTCTTCGCCGACCAGAGCGAGCCCGAGGCGGCCGCGCTCGACATCGCCACCGCGGCCTCGCTCCTCGAGCGCGCGCTCGAGCCGCAGCTCGCGCTCGCGCTCTCCATCCGCAGCGCGCACGTGGAGCTGGCGAGCGGTCGCTCGACCCCGGCCCACGCGGAGCGCGCTCGGGCCGAGGCCGCGGCGCACCTCACCGAGGGCAACACGTCCAACAGCGTCGCCGCACGGAGCGAGGTCGTGCGCATGGCGCTCCGCGCGCTCGCCCGTCGCATCGCGCGCGGCTGAGCCGCACGCGCTCGCGCGGCGATCGGTGGGTGAGGTCGTCGCTGTCGTGGGCGCACGACCGGCGTCGCAGTCGAGCGCCTCTCAGCCCGAGCCCGCGAGGGTCATCGACGCGATGCGGATCGTCGGGCTCGCGATGGCGCTCCGGAGATCGAGATCGCTTCCGACGAGGTCGATGCCCTTGAGCATGGCGTCGAGGTTGCTCGAGATCGTGACCTCCGAGACCGGGAAGGTCTTCTTGCCGTCCTCGATCCAGAAGCCGCTCGCGCCGCGCGAGAAGTCTCCCGTCACCGCGTTGAAGCCGAAGCCCATCATGTCGGTGACGTAGAGACCACGCTGGGTCGAGGCCACGATCTCCTCGGCGCTCGTCGTGCCCGGCTGGAGGATGAAATTCGTCGTGCTCGGGCCCACGCCGCCCGAGCCTCCGCGCGAGGCGCTCGCGGTGGACGCGAGCCCGAGCTTCTTCGCGCTGTAGGTGTCGAGGAAGTACATGAGGAGCTTGCCGTTCTCGACGACGACGTTGCGACGCGAGAGGAGGCCCTCGCCGTCGAACGCGCGGCTTCCCGGCCCCTGCGGAAGGAGCGGATCGTCGACCACCGTCACGAGCGGGCTGGCGATCTCGGTGCCGATGCGATCGACCAGGTAGCTCGACTTCCGCCAGATCGCGCCGCCGGAGATGGAGCTCGCGAGCAGGCCCAGGAGCGAGCGCGCGGCGTCGGGATCGAAGACGACCGCGCACTCCTGCGTCTCGACCTTCTTCGCGCCGAGCTTCGCCAGCGTGCGGCGCGCGGCCTCCTTGCCCACGACCTCGTCGGGCAAGAGGCCCGCGTAGTGGCGCTTGGCGGTCCAGTGGTAGCCGCTGCGCTTCTTGCCCCCCTCGTCGTCGACGACGGGCGAGACCGTGAGCGACGCGTAGGTCCCGCGCGAGTAGCCGCGGAAGCCGCCGCTCGTGACGATCGCCTTGGCGCCCGAGGCGCGCGAGAAGGTCGCGCCCTCGCTGTTGGTCACGCGCGGATCGGCGCCGAGCGCGGCGGCCTCGCCGTTCTTGGCGTGCCGCAGGGCCATCGCGCCGTCGATCCCGTCGACCTTCGGATCGAAGAGATCGAGATCGACGTGCTCGCTCTCCTTCGAGAGCAAGGACGCCTCGGGCGGCCCCGCGAACGCGTCGGGCTCCGACAGGCGCGCGAGCTCCACCGCGTCCTCGGCGAGGCGCGCGATGCCCTGCTCGCTCGTGTCGCTCGAGTACGAGACGGCGACGCGGTAGCCCTGCTCGCCGTCCTTCACCATCACGCGCACGCCGATCGAGCGCGAGCCCGCCTCCTCGACGAGCTCGGGCTCTCCGAGGCGCACCTTGGCCGACAGGTGCGAGCCCTCGGAGATCACGGCCTCCGCGACATCGGCGCCGAGCGCGCGCGCCGCGGCGACGATGCGATCGCCCAGCGAGAAGAGCGCTGCCCTCTGCGCCTCTGTGCTCTTGACGTCGCTCATCGCTGCGTTCCTCCCACCGTGATCGCGCTGATCTTGATCGTCGGGCACGCGACGCCGACGGGCACCGACTGCCCGTCTTTTCCGCACGTCCAGATGCCGTCCGATAGCTCCATGTCGCGGCCGAGCATCGTCACCTTGCGCATGACGTCGGGCCCGTTGCCGATGAGGTTCACGTCCTTGAGCGGCGCGGTGATCACACCGTCTTCGATGAGGTAGCTCTCGGTCAGCGAGAACACGAAGTCGCCGTTCGAGATGTCGACCTGACCGCCGCCGAATTTCTTCGCGAAGATGCCCTTCTTCACGCTCTTCACGATCTCCTCGGGGTCGTGCTCGCCCGCGAGGAGCAGCGTGTTCGTCATGCGCGGCAGGGGATGCGACTTGAAGCTCTCGCGGCGCCCGTTGCCGCTGAAGGGCACGTGGAAGTGCTCCGAGCTCTGGCGATCCTGCATGTAGCCGCGGAGGATGCCCTTCTCGATGAGCACGGCCTTCTCCGGCACGTTGCCCTCGTCGTCCACGTCGATCGAGCCGCGCGAGTGGGGGATCGTCGCGTCGTCCACCACCGTGCAGAGCTCGCTCGCCACGCGCTGTCCCACCTGATCGGTGTAGTTGGAGGTCTTCTTGCGGTTGAAGTCGGCCTCGAGGCCGTGGCCCACCGCCTCGTGGAGGAGGATCCCGGAGTCACCCGGCGCCAGCACGACCTCCATCTCTCCCGCCGGCGCCTCGCGCGCGTCGAGCATCGTGAGCGCCTGTCGCACCGCCTCGCCCGCGTGCCACTCGGGGCTCTTGCCCTCGAAGTACGAGAGGCCGAGGCGGCCACCACCGCCCGAGCTCCCCGCGCGCCGCTTGCCGTTCTCCTCGGCGATCACGCGCAGGCCGAAGCGGATCAGCGGCTGGCTGTCGGTCACGATCTTGCCGTCGCTCGTGGCGATGAGGATCTCGCGGATCTGCTCGGCGAGCGAGGCCTCCACGCGCGTGATGCGCGGATCGAGCGCGCGCGCGGCCACGTCGGCACGCCGGAGGAGCTCGCGCTTGGCGGCACCGTCGACGTCGAACGACAGCTCGCTCACCGGATAGCGCGAGGGCGTCGAGATCGGCTGCAGGCCCACCGGCTTCTTGCCGCCCTCGCTCGCGATCTGCGCCGCGATCTTCGCCGCGTGCTCCATCGCCTCGATCGCGAGGTCCTCGCAGTACGCGTAGCCCGTCGCCTCGCCCTTGCGCACGCGCACGCCCAGGCCCAGCGACACCCCGCGGCCGGCGCTCTTGAGGATGCCCTCCTCGTAGCCGTAGCTGCCCGAGACCTCGTACTCGAAGAAGAGATCGGCGTAGTCGCCGCCGCGGCTGAGCGCGACCGCGAGGAGGCGCTCGGCGATCGCCGTGTCGATCGGGGAGCTGCCGTTCGACGAGAACGGAGCCGTGTAGCGATGCGTCATGCGCGAGACGATAGCAGCGGCGCTCGCGTTCCGGAGTCGCTCGTTCGGCGAGGTCGGGCACGCGATGCGAATTCCGGATGACCCGCCGCGCGCCCTTCGGCTACGACAAGCGCATGCGATCCACCCTGCTCCTGTGTCTGTTCCTCGCGGCGTGCGGCTCGTCGTCGTCGACCGAAGGATCCTCCGCGTCGTCGACCACGTCGTCGTCGAGCTCCACCTCGGGTGGCGTCGCCGGCGGCTGCGCGGCCCACGCCGACTGCGCCGCGTGCCTCGGCGAGGGCTGCAACTGGACCGGTGGCCGCTGCGAGTCCGCGTGTCTCATGGACACGTACTGCTACGGCCCGGGCAACAGCGCCGCGCCGACGTGCCCGGCCCCCGGCACCGAGCCGAGCGCGACCGAAGGCGAGTGACGAGGCCATGAAGCCGCGCGTCGCGCTCGCCGCGATCGTCCTGGCGCTCGCGAGCTGCGGTCCGCGTGAGGTGACCGCGTCGCTCGCGATCGACGGTGTTCCGACGCCGCTCCGGACGGTGATCGCGTCTGCCCAGACGGGCCGCGACGGCTTCATCGTGCGCCTCGACGACGATCGCGTGCTCCACGCGGACTTCCCGCGCGCGTTCCCGGCCACGCTGAGCGTCGCGCGCGAGCTCGATGGCTCCGATGGCTTCCGCGCCGGCCTCGCGCAGGCAGGCACACCGCTCGTCGAGCTCTGCACGAGCGACGAGCCCCGGACCGAGGGCCGCTTCGAGCTGCGCTCCACCTCGCGCGGCAGCGATGGCTACGTCGATCACATCGACGGCACGCTCCGCGTGCGCTTCGCAGGCTGCGAGGCCAGCTACGAGGGCGTGCCGCAGGGCCCGCTCGAATTCGTCGTCGAGCTGCCCTGATCGCTGCCGCCGCTCACGTCAGCAGCTTGTCGAGGCGGTGCGGGATGCTCGGGGCGCCTTCGATCAGCGGGCGGAGCGGGGCGCTCGAGAGCGTGTGCACGTAGACGAGGCGCTTGAGCTTCTTGCCCTCGTGGCCTTCTCGCACGAGGCGCAGCGCGCCGGCGAAGGTCTTGCCCGTGTACGTCGCGTCGAGGTGCAGGCCGTGCTCGTCGCCCAGGCGCATCGCCTCTCGCGTGCGCGGCGTGGGCAGGCCGTAGCCCTCGCCGAGCTCGTCCTCGTCGATGCGATAGAGATCGCTCGCCACGCCCGAGATCCGCGGGAAGCGATCGTCGGAGGCGTGGAGGCGCTCGATCGCGCCGCGGATCTGCGCGAGGAGGAACGCACGCCCCACGAGCCCGCGCGCCGTGACGCGCACCGCGTGGATCGGCACGAGACAGCCCGCCGCGGCCAGGCCCACCGCGAGGCCCGCCACCGTGCCGCCGCTGCCGAGCGCGACCACGATCGCGTCGGGCTCGGGCATGCGCTGCTCGAGCATCTGCTGCGCGAGCTCGAGGCCGGCCTCCACGTAGCCGAGCGCGCCCGTGCCGTTCGAGCCGCCGGGGGGGATCACGTAGGGCCTCTTGCCGCGCAGCTTGAGCTTCGCGAGGAGCGCCGCGGTCGCGGCCGGGACCGACGCGAAGTACGAGACCGGATGGAGCTCCGCGCCCTGGCCGAGCATCGCGCGGAGATCGAGCGTGACGTGCTCGCTCGCGGGCTGCGGCACGAGCACCGCGTGCACGGCGAGGCCGTGCTTCTTGCCGAACACCGCGGTCGCGAGCACGTGATGCGAGCCCGCCGCGCCCGTCGTGATGATCGTGTCGGCGCCCTGCGCGATCGCGTCGCCGAGCAGGCGCTCGAGCTTGCGCACCTTGTTGCCGCCGTAGAACGGGTGCGTGAGGTCGTCGCGCTTGAGCCAGATCTCGGCGCCCGTCGCGCGCGTGAGGCCCTCGTGTCGCTCGAGCGGCGTCGGCCCGGCCACGAGGCCCACGCGCGGCAGCGCGAGCTTGGGCCATCGCGACTCGAGCAACGTCGTCTTGCTCGGCACGTGCGGGTCGGTCGAGCTGCGGAGCGGTTCGGCCATCGGTGCTGCGTTGTACGCGCTCCGCGCACGCGGCTCAATCGCGCGGCGCGTGCGTGCGGCGCCAGCGCACGCGCGCGAGCCAGTCCTCGGCCTCCACCTCGCGGCCGAGATCGCCCTCGTGCGCGCGGGCGTCGGCGAGGATCGCGGTGAAGGCGCGCTCGGCGCCGTCGAGATCTCCCGTGGCGTAGAGCGTGATCGCACGCATCCGCTCCGACTCGCGCGCGATCGCCTCGGTCGGCAGCCCCTGGGCGCGCGCCCGCCCGAGCAAGGGCCGCATGAGATCGAAGCGCTCGCGCGCGAAGAGCTGTCGCGCGGTGAGGTAGGCCCCGAGGCCGCTCGGATCGGCGCGGTCGAGCCACGCGATCGCCGAGAGCTGGGTGCCTGCGTCGATCGCCTCTCGTGCGTCGGCCGCGAGCAGCTCGCGCAGCGCCGTCGACGTCTCGCCACCGCGCGTGAGCGCGAAGAGGCGCACCTCGATCTGGCGGCGCTGATCCTCGGGCTGCGGCAGCGCGAGGTTCTCCTCGTAGAGAGAGCGCGCGCGGTCGAGCTCGCCGTGCTGCCAGTACGCGTCGCCCAGGCTCTCGCGGGCTCGCACGATCACGGGCGTGGCCGCGCTCGGCGGACCGACGAGGCCACGCAGCTCGGCCTCGGCCTCCTCGAAGCGTCCCGCACGCCCGAGCGCGCCGGCGCGGAGCGCGCGCACCCCGGCCTGTCCCTCGTCGAGCGCGAGGATCGCGTCGCAGCGCTCGAGCGCGCGCACGTCGTCGCCGCCCGCGAGGGCCGTGCCGAGCTCGGCCTCGAGCGCCGCGATCGCGTGAGGACAGATCTGTCCGAAGATCGCGGGTCGCTCGAAGCGCAGCCGCGCCATGGGGATCGCGTGCGGCGGCAAGGGCACCGTGGCGAGGAACGCGCGCCACTCTCGCTCGGCCTCGTCGAGCGGCATGCCGAGCGCGTCTTCGTAGCTGCCGGTGCGATAGAGGCGCCGCACGGCCTCGTTGCCGCGCGTCTCAAGGATCCAGCGCACGAACGAGCCGTTCGCGGTGTACGCGCGGCTCGCGGGCTGGAGGAGGAAGCCCAGGCCCTCGGTCTCGGCGATCGAGGGCGCGTGACCGATCTCGACGAGCGCCCGCGCCCACTGGTGCGGCGTGAGATCCTCGCGCTCGTCCCACGCCACGGCCACGGCCACGCCCTCGACGATGCCGGCCGACGGCAAGAGGCCGCCGATGCCGCCCGACACGCGGAAGGGCCCACGCCCTACGTTGCCCGCCACCACGTGCACGATCTCGTGGAAGAGCACGACGTGCGGCCACTGCGAGAGCTGGAGGTAGACCTCGTTGCGCCACGGCTTGGCGATGTAGGTGTTGGAGGCGCCCATGAGGAGGCGCTTCTCGTCGGCGTTGCGGAAGAAGAACGCGGTGACGCGCGCGCGCTGCGTCACGCCGAGCACCTCCTCGGCGCGCGCCACGCGGAAGTCGCAGTCGTCGCGGATGCGCTCGGCCTGCCCGCGCGGCAGCTCGCGCGGCACGATCACCGTGCAGCGCTCGCCCTCGAGGCGTGCCCCGAGCACCTCCGCGATCGAGGTGCTCGTCGAGCGATGCCCGAGCTCGGGCCCGTACACCTCCACCGCGACGAGGCCGAGCGCCAGGGCGAGCGCGCCGAGCGTGTGGAGAGGCGCGCGGGCGAAGCGACGCCGATCGAGGCGTGCTCCGTCGAAGCCCACGTGCATCACGAGCACGAGGAGCGCGCCGAGCGCGAGGCTCGCGAGGCGGAGCGTGCCGTACGCGCTCTCGATCGCGATGTCGGGATCGTAGAGCGTGCCGGGGAAGTACCCGACGAAGTGCGTGTACGCGAAGATCGCCGGCGTATCGACGAAGCGGTAGAGCCCGAGCGCGATCGAGCCCAGCGGCACGAGCGTGGCGAGCAGCGTCGCGACACGGGGGCGTGTGGTGAGGCTCGCGGCCACGAGCCCGGCGAGCGCCGCGAGGGGCACGCCCATCACGGGCCCGAGCACCACGAAGAGCGCGCCCTGCGCCGCGTCACAGAAGCCGTGCACGAGGCCCGAGCCGATCGCCGCGAGGCACGGGATCGCCACGCCCGCCATCGCCACGACGAGCACGTGCGCGACGAGGCCGAGCCCGGAGGGCGGGCGCTCGGCGGCGCGCGACGCGATCGCGATCCGCGCCGCGGTGGGCGCGACGAAGACGGGCAGCGAGAGCCCGAGCGCCACCGCGAGCTCGGGCCCCATCACCGCGAAGAGCGGCTGGATCGCGCACGCGATCGCGACCACGCCCGAGAGCACGAGGTACACGCGCACCGCGCGGAGCCCGAACGTCGCGCGGAGGTCTCGCTCGGCAGGGAGGCTCTCGCTGCTCGAGCGCCCGCGCGCTTCTGGTCGAACGCTCACGCGGAGACCTTAGCGCGTCTGGCCACGGGTCTTCTCTGCGTCGCGGCCGGACACGTGCTCCCCGCGCGGGCGAAGCCCGCAGCCCACGCTCCCGAATCTTCGCGCCGCGCGAAGCTTCTCGTGGCCAGCCCGAAGCTTCTGGCTAGGCCACGTGAAGATTCTCGGAAGCAGTCGATCAGCGGCGCAGCATGGCGCTGACGCGGTCGCGCTCGCGCTGCACGGCGTCGCTCTGTCCACGAACGTGGGCGAGGGCCTCGACGGCGCAGTGCTCGTCCTCGGCGGCGGCGCAGCACTCGGCCTCGATCAACCACGCCTCCTCGAGGCCGGGCTCGAGCGTGCGGGCCTCGCGGGCGTGGGCGAGCGCGCGCACGGCGTCGTCCTCGTCGCGCGCGAGCACCGCGGCCACGAGCTGCACCGCGGGATCGTAGGGATCGTCGTCGAGCAGCGGATCGAGCCGCGCGTGCGCCAGGAGATGCGCGCCCGCGACCACGTCGAGCGTCGCGATGCGCAGGCGTGCCTCGTGACCGAGCACGGCGTCGTCCTCGAGCGCGAGCAGGGCGTCGCGCGCCTGACCCAGCTCGCCGCGCCGCGCCTGGATCAGCGCGTGGGTGAAGCGCGCGGCGCTCGCCTCGGGATCGATCGCGAGGGCGCGCGCGACGAGCTCGGCGGCCGCGAGCGGTCGGTCCACGCGCAGCTCGCACCACGCGAGCAGGCCCAGCGCCTCGGCGTCGTCGGGCAGGAGCGCGACCAGTCGCAGGAGGTGCGCGCGCGCCTCGATCGGACGGCCTCGCCGCACGAGGAGGCGCGAGAGCGCGAGGCGTGGCTCGGGTGAGGTCGGATCGATCGAGAGCGCGTGCTCGTAGGCCTCCTCGGCCTCGTCGAGCCGTCCGCGTCGCTCGAGCACCACGCCCAGATCGGTCCAGCCCTCGACGAAGTCTTCGTGGGCGCGGATCGCTCCGCGCAGCGCCGCCTCGGCGCCCTCGAGGTCGCCGCTCGCGAGGCGCACCAGGCCGAGGTTGGCGTGGGCGGGCGCCGAGCCCGGCTCGATCTCGAGCGCGAGGCGGAGGCTGGCCTCGGCCTCCTCGAGGTGCCCCTCGGCGTACAGCGCCGCGCCTCGATCGCTGAGCATCTGCGCAGCCGGCGCGCCGCGTGCGCCTCCGCATGCTCCGGACGAGAGCGCGAGCGCGAGGCCGAGGGGCACGTGAAACGCCCGGAAAAGAGGGCGATCGAGCGAGTGGAGGCGGCGTGGTGCGTGTGACATCGAGCCGCCTCATCGGCCTGGCCGCGCCTGCGTTTCTCTTGCTCGTGCGCGACGGCCACGGATAGGCTCGTTTTCGCGCGCATGGTCCAGAACCCCTTTCAGTCGCGGACCTTCTACATCGGGGTCGCCGTGATCGCGGTGGCCGCGGTGGGTGGCTCGCTCGTGCCGAGCGAGACGCACTGGATCGCGGCGCTCCTTCCGGCCGTGGCGGGGGCCTTCGCGCTCCTGGCCGTGCTCTTCAACGCGCCCGCGCCTCGCAGTGGCTCGCTCACCGCGGCGCTCGTGCGCGACGTGGGCGAGGGCCGCAAGCCGCGGCGTCCCCCCGAGCTCGCGCCGCCCGAGGTCGAGCTCTTCGATGCCCTCGACGAGGTCGCCGAGACCGTCAGCGACAACGAGGGTGAGGAGGAGGAGCTCCGCGAGGACGCCGAGCGCGCGAGCAAGGAGCTCGAGACGGCGCGTCGCGATCTCGAGGCCCTGCGTCGCGACTACGAGAACGCCCGCGGTCGCGTGGAGAACGAGGCTCGCACGGCGCAGGAGCGCGTGCGCGACCTCGAGGAGAAGCTGCGGCAGGCCGAGGAGCGCGATCGGACGCGCTCGCTCGAGGCTGGTCAGCACGCGACGCGCGTGCGCGACCTGGAAGAGGAGCTCAAGCGCATCGAGCGCCGCATCGACGACTCCGCGTCGGCGGTCGGACACCAGCTCGAGCTGCTCTCGAGCGGCTTCACCGAGCAGGTGGCCGCGGTCGAGCAGACCATGCGCGCGATGCAGGAGATGGGCGGTCAGATCGGCCAGATCAGCCAGCACGTCGAGACGCTCGCCTCGAACGCCGAGGAGAGCTCGAGCTCCATCCTCGAGATGACGGCGACCAACGACGAGGTCGTCGAGAACACGGGCAACCTCGCGAGCTCGGTGCGCGAGACGGTGAGCTCGATCGAGGAGATGACCTACTCGATCAAGGAAGTGGCCCGAAACGTCGACGCGCTCTCGCTCACGGCCGAGGAGACCTCGAGCTCGATGAACGAGATGGACGTGTCGATCGACCAGGTCCAGTCGAACGCCAACGAGACGGCGCGCCTGTCGGAGCAGGTGGCGCGCGACGCCGAGATCGGCGCCGAGGCCATCCTCAAGACGATCCAGGAGATCAACCGCATCAAGGAGACCTCGAGCGAGGCCGTGGCGGTGATCTCGAACCTCGGTACGCGCATCGAGGCGATCGGCGACATCCTCGACGTCATCGACGACGTGGCCGAGCAGACGAACCTCCTCGCCCTCAACGCCGCCATCATCGCGGCGCAGGCGGGCGAGCACGGCAAGGGCTTCGCGGTCGTCGCCGACGAGATCAAGGATCTCGCCGAGCGCGCCGGCACGAGCACGCGCGAGATCGCCGAGCTCATCAAGACCATCCAGAACGAGTCGAAGAAGGGCATCACCGCCGTCGAGCGCGGCGCGGCCACGGTCGATCGCGGCGTGGAGGTCTCTGCCGACGCCGAGGGCGCCCTCAAGAAGATCCTCGAGAGCTCGCAGAAGAGCACGGCCATGGTCCGCGCCATCGCGCGCGCCACGGTCGAGCAGGCCAAGGGCTCCAAGCAGGTCACCGACTCGATCGGTCGCATCGCCGAGACGGTGCAGCAGATCGCCGCGGCCACGGCGGAGCAGGCGCGCGGCTCCGAGCTCATCATGAAGAGCGCCGAGAAGATGCGGCTCATCACGCAGCACGTGGAGCGCTCGAGCCAGGAGCAGTCGCGCGGCGGGCGTCAGATCGGTCAGGCGATCGAGAACATCTCGACGATGGTGAACCAGCTCCACCAGGCGCAGCGCAACCAGGCGCGCCACAGCGACCAGACGCAGCAAGCGGCCAAGCGCATCCTCGAGCTCACCAAGAGCTACGAGAGCGCCCTGCGCGAGCTCGAGCGCGTCGCGCAGCGCCTCAAGTCGGCCTGACACCGCGGGCGAGGCCCGCAGCCAGACTTCCGCATCTTCGCGCCGATGCTTCTCGTGGCCGAGCCCGAAGCTTCTCGTGGCCGAGCCCGAAGCTTCTCGGGAGTCGTCGATCAGGGCACGGGCACCTTCGCGATGATCTCCTGGAGGAAGCCGTGGGCGACGTCGCTGCCGCTGACCACGAGGCGGTGGGCGAGCACGTCGAGCGCGACGGCCTGCACGTCCTGCGGCGTGACGTAGTCGCGACCTTCGCTCATGGCCTGGGCCTGCGAGGTGCGCGCGAGCATGAGGATGGCGCGCGGCGAGGGCGGCGCGAGCGCGCGCGCGTCGGAGCGGATCGCGTTCGCGAGCGTGACGAGGTAGCGCTTGCCCTGCTCACCGATGTAGATGCGCGGCACCAGGGCCTGCCAGCCGAGGAAGTCGTCGCGCGAGACCACGGCGCGCAGGTGCTCGACGGGCGGTCGCTCCGCGAGGTGCACGTCGAGCATCTCCACCTCGGCCTCCGGCGGCGGAAAGCCCATGGAGAGCTGCATCGTGAAGCGATCCATCTGCGCGGCGGGCAGCGCGTAGGTGCCGTCGTGATCGAGCGGGTTCATCGTGGCGATCACGAGGAACGGCGGCTGCATCTTGTGCGTGGTGCCCTCCACCGTGACGGTGCCCTCGGCCATGACCTCGAGCAGCGCCGACTGCGTCTTGGGGGTGGCGCGGTTGAGCTCGTCCGCGAGCAGGAGGTTCGTGAACACGGGGCCGGGCTGGAACTCGAAGCTCTTGCTGCGCAGGTTGAAGACGTTGGTGCCGGTGATGTCCATCGGCAGCAGATCCGGCGTGAACTGGATGCGCTTGAAGTCGCACGCGATCGAGGCCGCGAGCGAGCGGGCGAGCATGGTCTTGCCGGTGCCGGGCACGTCCTTGAGGAGCACGTGCCCCTTGGCCGTCATCGCGAGCAGCACCTTGCGGATGATGTCGTCCTTGCCCTTGATGACCTTGGCCGCGTTCGCGACCGTCTCGTCGAATTGACGCTTGAACTGCGTCACCCGCGCCGCGCGCTCGGCGTCGGGCGCGTAGACGTCGGAGGCCTTGCCGGGCGTCAGCGGTGCGGTCTGCATACGGGGCTGAGCGTACCTCGAACGACGGGGGCTCGGAGCGCGGCGTTGTCGATTACTCTCGCCGCTCGTGCGCGTCCCGCACCCCGTGATCTCGCTCGGCTCGATCTCGTTCCACCTCGGGGGAATGATGGTCCTGCCGCTCCTCGTGGGGCTCGTGGCGGCGCTCTTCCTCGAGGTGAGCCAGGTCGAAGACACCGCGCCGACGCTCCTCCTCTTCACGGGCGTCTACCTCTTCCCGGTCTTCCTCATGCAGGTCATCGGCGTGACCCGCAAGACGCGCATCGAGCTCGCGGAGCGGCGCGCGATGAAGGACGACCGACGCGATCGCGGGCCCACACCCACGCGCGAGCTGCTCGCGGTGATCGCGCGCCACGCGGGCGTGCTCACGCCGCGCGGCTACTCGCTGCTCTTCGCGGGCCTGCTCTTCCTCTTCGCCGCGCTCGGCCTGCGCTGGGGCGATCTCGGCCTCGTCGCCACGATGGGCCTGCTCCTCTTCTATGGCGTGGTCGGCGTCACGTCGTTCCTCTCGGCCTTCCTCGTGTCGGGCTTCCAGCGCGCATCGGCGCGCGAGCGCGTCTCGATCCGTCGCGAGATGTCGCCTGCCGTCGTGCTCTCGGGCGAGCCGGGTGAGGAGCGCTTCCATCTGCGCGGCGTGCCCGTGCCGCCGGGCTATCACCTCCTCGTCGAGGACGTGCTCCCCGTCGAGCTCGGCTCCGAGACACGTCACGTGGTGGGCGCCGCGGTGCGCGCGGAGGAGGCGACGGTCGCGGGCAAGCTGCGTCGGAGCCCCCGCGGCCTCTATCGGCTCGGCCCCGCGACCATCGGCTACCAGGACGTCTTCGGGCTCACGCGCATCAGCGTGGCCTCGGCCGCGAGCTGCGATCTCAAGGTGCTGCCGCGCTTTCGTCGCCTCGAGATCATCGATCCGCCCAGGAGCAAGCACCAGAGCCCCGACGTCGTCACGCGGCCGCATCGCTTTCCGAACGAGGACTACTTCCGCTTCCGCGAGTACGCGCGCGGCGACGACACGCGGCGCATCCACTGGAAGCTCTCGGTGCGCTCGGGGCGGCTCACGCTGCGCTTGCCCGAGTCACGCGAGCAGTCGGTGCGCAACGTCGTGCTCGTGCTCGACGCGTTTCTGCCGGGCTCGGGCGCCGGGCACGACGACGCGGCGGGCCTGGCCGACGTGCTCGATCGACTCGTCGAGGTGTGGATCTCCGCGGCCGCCGAGCTCGTCGATCGCGGCGACTCGGTCACGCTCGTCGCGGCGGTCGACGACGGCTTCGGTCAGCTCAAGATCGAGCAGCTCTCGGGCCGCACGCCGCGCACGCGCTGGCAGGATCTGGGCGCCCGCGCGCGCTGGCAGGATCGCTTCGATCTGCCGCAATTGCTCGAGAGCGTGGGCCCCGCGACCGACGGCATCGCGATCTCGGCGCGCTTCGACGCGCCTCCTCCGCTGCCGTTCTCGGGGCAGCGCTTCACGTGGATCTACTACCCGCCCGAGGTCGCGCTCGGGCCCGCGGAGCCGCCCTTCTGGCAGGTGTGGCTCGGCACGAGCACGTTCCTCGGCGTGCTCGCGGCCTTCGCGCGCCTGCCGCATCCTGTGGGCTCCGACGAGAACACGGTCGGCGCGCGGTGGCGGAGCTACTGGTTCGAGAGCGCGCGCTACGACGCACGCAAGCGCCTGCGCCTGCGGCTGCGGAGGGGCGCGCAGGCCGTCGTCGGCGCGCTGGTCGCGCACGGCGACACCGTGTACCGCCTCGAGCCCGGCGCCCTCGCGCATCGCCTCGTCGGCGTCTCGGTGGGCGCCAAGGGAGGCACGCTGTGAGCGCCGCCGCGAGCCCCGCGATCGGCGGCGTCGATCGCGCCAAGGAGGAGGCCGCGCGCGCCGAGCGGCGGCGCGACGCCGAGGCGCTCGCACGGCCCGCGCTGCTCTACCAGGGCTGGACGCTCCTCATGATCACGGTCTTCGACCTCGTCATCACCGTGCTCGAGGGGCCCTCGATCGAGCTGATGATCGTCCTCGGGATCCTGAGCTTCTCGGCGATCGTGGGCGTGACCATCGGCCAGGCGCTCGCGATCGCTCGCATGCGCGGCTCGTTCCTCGGCTGCATGTCGCTGCTCTGGATGACGCTCACGTGTCTCATCACGGCACCGCTGACGGCGCTCGGCCCGTTCGGTGGGCTCGCGCTCGCCATCATGTTCCTCACGCCGATCTTCGTGAGCGGCGGCGTGTGGAGCCTCGCGTCGAGCCGCGCGCTCTTCGCGGCCTGGGTGCCGGTGATCTTCGGCACGGGCGCGATGTTCGCGATCATCGAGAACGACGATGGGCTCGCGCGCTTCGACTCCGGCAACAAGTGGGCGATCTGGAACGTCACCTCCGCGCTCATCCTCTTCCTCACGATCGCGCTCCTGCTCGCCTACCTCGTCTCGCGCGAGCGCCATCGCCTCCATCGCTGGCGCTTCGGTTCCCGCGCGCTCCTGGCCGGCTCGATCACCGAGAAGGGCTCGGCCCGCCCGCGGCTCACCATGCTCGGCTGGCTCGTGGTGATCGTCGTGGGCCTCGGCCTCACGGCGGGCACCCTCGTCATCGCGCCGTACCTGTTCCGCACGGGCCCCGAGGAGGGCCAAGGGCAAGGCCAAGAAGGCCAAGGGCAAGAGCAACAAGGCCAAGGACAGGGCCAACAAGGCCAAGGCCAAGGACAACAAGGCCAAGGACAGGGCCAACAAGGCCAGGGACAGGGCCAACAAGGACAGGGCGGAGAGGAGCAGGAGGGCGAGGAGGGCAACGACTTCGAGCGCGCCGCGCAGCAGCTCGCGCAGACGATGTGCCCGATGCTCATCGGCCTGCTCCTCATGGCGGCGGGCGCCTCGGTGCTCGTCAGGCCGGTGCGTCGCCTGGTGATCATCGAGACGCTGCGCGCGGTGCCGTTCCCGGTCGCGCCGACCACGCGCATCCGCATGGGCTGGCGGCTCATCGAGATCGCGCTCGGCGACCTGGGCATCGAGGGCGGACCGTCGCTCGACGCGAGCGAGCTCGTGCGCCGCCACGCGAGCAAGCTGCAGGCGCTCGACTCCGAGCTCTACGAGCTGCTCGTCGAGGCGGCTCGCGTGCGTGATCGCATCACGTACGGCCTCGGCATCGAGCCGGGCACGGTGGAGCGATTCGCCAAGGACGCCGAGAAGATCTTCGTGCTCGCGACCAACCGCGTGGAGCTCAAGAAGGAAGCCGAGAACGTCTTCCGCGACGTGCGCTGAACCTGCGATGCTCCCGATCGATGTTGGCTCGAGGCGGTGGGTGCGAGGTCTCGATCGCGCTGCTCCTGGGCTCGATGGGGCTCGCTGCGTGCGGCCGCGTCGGGTTCGACGTCCGTGATGCCGACGTCGCGATCGACGCGCCCGGTCTCGACGCGCCCGGTCTCGATGCGCCCGGTCTCGATGCGCCCGGCCTCGATGCGCCCGGTCTCGATGCGCCCGGTCTCGACGCGCCCGCTCCCGACTCGGGCACGGACGCAGCGCCGTGCACGCTCGTGGCCTCCTCTTGCCGAACGGGCGAAGCCGCCTCCCTCGAGGCCTGCGAGTGCGTGCCGGCCCAGCCCGCGGGCGGGCTCAGCACCTACCTCGGTCGCACGAGCTACACGCGCGCGATCTCGGTCTCGGCGGGTCGTGGCGCCTTCGTCGCGGGCTGGGCGCCAGGGGTCGCGACGCTCACGCGCCACGATCCGACCACGGGCGCGCGGGTGGCGGCGACCGACCTCGCGCTCGAGGCCGTGACGCGCGGCTATGCGGTCGCGGCGGGGACGTCGTACGTCGCGCTCGGCGGCATGGTCGAGCTGAATGGCGGCTTCATCGCGACCCATCCCCTCGACTTCGCCGAGGGCGCGGCGCCGAGGGCGACGATCCGCGTCGAGCCCCGCGCTCAGCTCTACGTGGGGACCGCGGGGCGGGGATTCCTCGTGTTCGCGGGCCACGTGCAGGGGGAAGCGGGCGCCGTCCGCGATGGAACCGGCGCGGTGCTCCAGAGCCTCGAGGCGAGCCCGCGCGGCGCGCAGCGGCCCATCGTGGTGGTGCTCGACGATGCGACGGGTGGGTTCCGCGTCGCGACCGTGCTCGAGGGGATCTCCGGTTCTGCCTGCGAGTCGCGCGACATCGCGCTCGGCCCCGACGGAGTGCTCTGGGTGACGGGCCTCGGCACGCTCGTTCGCCCGATCGACGGCGCCGAGATCCCCGGCCCCTGGCTCGCGCGCCTCGATCCCGTGAGCGGGATCTTGCTGACCCTGAGCCCGATCGCGGTCGCCACGACGGGCCGCGCGATGTCGCTCGCCGTGGTGGCCGGACGCGTGCTCGCTGCGTTCGTCGACGCCGACTCCACACGCTGGCGCGTCGGCACGCTCGGCCCCGACGGCGTGTGGTCCGAGCTCACCCTGCGCGGCGTGATCGACGGCTTCCTCGACAGCGAGCCGTGCCTCACGCCCACCACGCGCGGCTTCGCGATCGCCGCGCGCGTCCCCGACACGAGCGACGGCGCAGGCTGGCGCCTCTCGTCGTTCCGTGACGATGGTGCCCAGCGCTGGACGACCACCGTCCGCTGGTCGGGCACGGTCGCCTCCGACTTCGACCCCAACCTCGCGAACTGCCTCGGCGACGACGGCGCGTCGGGCTGGTTCACGTTCCTCGGGCCCTCGAGCGGTGCCGCCGCACGGTTCGAGGATGGGATGATGTCCACGAGCGGCGGCGCGAACATCACCGGCTACTTCACACCTTGACCCTCGATCCTCGACACGGAGCACCTCGCATGCGCCACGACCCCCGAACGACCCTCGATCGCCCCGCGTCCCACGGAGTGCAGGCGCGCGCTGGTATGCACGCCGTGCATGTCGCGCCCACCACGCATGTCGTTCGAGGCATGCCTCCGCTCCGCAGCGCCGCGCGCCTCGCGGCAGCCATCCCCGCGGCGGTCGTGATGCTCGCGGCCGGCAGCGCCCGCGCCGACGATCTCTGGGTCGCCACGGACGGTGTGGATGCGGCCGATCGCGGCAGCACCGATCGTCCGCTCGCGACGCTGCAGGCCGCCGCCGATCGCGTGAACCCCGGCGACGTGGTGCACGTGCGCGACGGCGCGTACGTGGGCTTCGATCTGCGCCGCGGCGGCACCGAGGGCGCGCCCGTCACGTTCGTGGCCGAGGGCAGCGCAGTGCACATCGATCGCCCCGGCCCGGCCGGGCGCGGCTTCAACGTGGAGGGCGTCGAGTACGTGGTGATCGAGGGCTTCGAGGTCTCGGGCGCCACGGCCGCGGGCGCGCGCTGCGCGGAGTCACGCTTCGTCACGTTCCGCCGCATCGTCTCGCACGACAACGGCACGGGCGGCACCTACACGGGCATCTTCAGCGGCTGCTGCGGCGACATGGTGATCGAGGACTCCACGAGCTACGGCAACACCGAGCACGGGATCTACTTCTCGAACAGCGGCGACGACTCGCGCATCTCGGGCAACCACTGCTACGACAACCGCGGCGGCGGCATCCAGGTGAACCCCGATCTCTCGATCGAGTGCACCGCGGTCACGACCGACGGCATCTCGTCGCGCCTCGTGATCGAGCGCAATCGCCTGCACGGCAACGGCACGGCGGGCGGCGCGGGGCTGAACCTCATGGGCCTCGAGGACGCGGTCGTCGCCAACAACCTCGTCTACGGCAACCACGCGGGCGGCCTCACGCTCTACCAGGGCGAGGCCGCGGCGGCGCCCGTGCGCACGCTCGTGATCAACAACACGATCGTGATGCCGGAGGACGGACGCTGGGCCATCAACATCCGCGACGGCGCGCACGACATCGTCCTTCGCAACAACATCGTGGTCACGGCGCACGCCTTCCGCGGCCTCGTGAACCTCGCGGGCGCCACGGCCACGGGAGACCACAACCTCTACTGGCCCATGGGCGCGCGGTTCAGCGCGATGGACGAGGAGAGCCCGGTGGATCTCGCGGCGTGGACCACGATGGGCCAGGAGAGCGACTCGGCCTACGCAGATCCGGCCACGCTCTTCGTCGATCCGGCCACGGGCGACTTCGACCTCCTCGCGAGCGCGAGCGCAGCGATCGATCACGGCTCGGCCGATCGCGCGCCGAGCAGCGACTTCGAGGGCCGTGCGCGACCCGCCGGCGCGGGCGTCGACATCGGCGCCTACGAGAGCGGCGCTGCGCCGGGCATGGATGCGGGCAGCGTGCCCGGCATGGACGCGGGAGCGTTCCGCGACGCCGAGGTGCCGCACGACGACGTGGATCTGCCCACGACCGACGCGTCGTCGCGCAGCGACGCGGGCGCAGGCGGCGGTGGCGGTGGCTGCGGCTGCGTGGTCGCTGGCACGACCGACCGCGCGCACCTCGCGCTCTGGGCGAGCTCCGTGCTCGGCCTCGCGCTCGCACGTCGTCGTCGCCGTCGGACGTGAGTCCGGCGGCGTCGAAGGCGCAGGAAAAAGGCCTCAGCGCTCGAGCTGGAACGTCGCGCCGGTGGTGCTGCGTGCGCAGCGCGGGCCCGTGAGGCTGTCGGCGGGCACGCAGGCCTCCGTGTGCGCGGTGAGCGGGTCGACCCACGCGCTCGTGTCGAGCGACGGCAGCGGCATGCGCTGGGCTCCTCTGTGCAAGAGCACGAGCTGCCAGCGAGGCTCGGTGTCCGACAAGAGCACGCGGAGAGTGCCCTCGAAGCTCGCGTCGAGGGTGTCGGCCGCCCAGAGCGTGCTTCCGTCGTGGTCGGTCGACGGGGGCGAGAGCCACGTGACGGGCTGCTCGCCCATCGCGGGATAGCCGCTCACGTAGACCGTCGCGTCGCTGTCCGCACCGTGCGCGACGATGCGCGTGGCGGGCGCGACGACGCTCTCGTGCGGCGCGAAGGCGATCTCGTAGCTCGCGCGCTCGAGCGCGTACGAGGCCTGCGTCACGAGGCTCGGGAGGCGCCCGCCGTCGTCGGTGTCCTCCACGGAGACCGCGATCGAGGCGGCCTCGAAGCCTCCGAAGAACGGGAGCAGCACGCTGCCCGTCACGCGCGTGAGCGAGGACGCATCGCCGATCGTGAGGTCGATCGTCGCGTCCGCGTCGAGGGCGGGGCTCTCGAGCACGCCGAGGCCGAAGAGCTCGGTGGTCACGTCGCGGCCCGTCTCGGTGCGCGTGTGCTCGAACGCGAGGAGGCGGAACGGCACGCCCCGCTCGACCGGCAGTGTGTAGCTCGTGCCGACGTCGTTCCAGCCCTCGCCGACGCGCGTGTCGTCGTCGACGTAGACGCGATGGAGCGCGTCCATCACCGCGAGCGTGCCCGACACGCTCACGATCTCGGGTGGGCGCGAGAGCACGAGCGGCTCGAGCAGGCTCTCGTCGCCGTGCTCGAGCCCCACGAGCGTGATCGGCACGAGCCCGTCCGCCGAGATCGTGACGTCGAGCTTCGTGTCGGGCGGCCACTCGAAGGCCGACGTCGTCGCGTTGCCCTCGGCGTCCGAGGTGGCCACGAGGCTCCGGCCCGTCGCGTTCACGTCCACGCGGACCGTCGCGCCGGCGAAGTCCGCGTGGTGCACGTCGACGAGGTGCACCGTGAGCGGTCGGGCCTCCACGAAGGCGTCGGGCGGCGGCGGCGGGGCCGCGTCGAGGTTGGCGTCGGGCACGATCGCGGCGTCTTGGAACCCGAAGCCCGCGTCGAGCGAGACGTCGAGGTCGATCGTGCGTCCGAGCGTCTCGACGTGGAGGTGGCCCGGACCGCTGAGGAACGAGGGAAAGAGATAGATGGGCGTCGAGAGGATCCCGCCCGCGGTCGTCGAGGTGGTGACCGCGGTGTTCGAGGTCGCGACGACGACGCCTCCGGCGGTGAGCGTGGCGCTCTGCGCGATGCACCCCGAGAGACCCGTGCCGGTGGCGCCGATCTGGAACTGGAAGTGCGAGCCGCCCTGGATGCCGCGGATGGCGTTGGCGTCGACGATGTGCGCCTCGGTCACGCCCGAGAAATCGCTCAGCGGGTCGTCGCACGACCGCGTCGAGGGCCGGCCGTCGTCGCAGCTGCAGGCGCCGAGGAGCGGGGCCACGACCGAGACGGTCGCGCCGAGCGCGACACCGAGCGCGATGCAGGCAGGCCGGGAGCTCGAGGCGGGCGGCGAGGAGAAGGGCCGTGAGGACGAGGGCCGTGAGGAGAAGGAAAGGGAGGACAAGGGAAGGGACATGGGCAGAGGGTATCGCAGGCGCGTGATCGCGGTGCGGTGCGGCGCTGCGTCACGAGCGGGTCACGAGTCGGTCAGCGTCGGTGCGCGAGGAAACAGGCGGCGCGTGGGCGTCGTTCGATCGCCATGACCGAGGACCGGATCCGTGTGGGGACCTTCAACGTGAAGCGCCTGAGCGCGCGCGAGCGTCGGCGTGCGGGCGACATCGCGTCGGTCGTGCGCACGTGTGCGCTCGACGTGCTCACGCTCGAGGAGGTGGAGCTCGGCGCGGCGCTCGAGATCGCGCGCGGCGCGGGCTTCGCGCACACGAGCTTCGTGGGGCACGCGCACCGCGCGCCTCGCGGCGTGGCCGTCTTGCATCACGCGCCCGCGCTCGAGCGGGGCGGTGCGCGCGTCCCTGCGCGCTGGCTCGACGACAAGGGCTTCACGCGTGTGCTCCTCGGTCACGCCCGCGGCGCGATCGAGCTCGTGGGCCTGCACCTCGACTGGCTCCATCGCGCGGCGCGAGAGCGGCAGATCCGCGAGATCGCCACGAGCCTCGGGCCTCCGCGCGCGCCGCGGGTAGTGCTGGGCGACCTCAACGCGATGGGCCCGCGCGCGCTCGGCCGCACGCACGACGACACGGTGCACGCGCTCGGGCGCGCGCTCGAGGTCAGCCCCCACGCGCCCACCGTGCCGACCTTTCCGAGCGCGCGGCCCCGCTGGGCCCTCGACTGGGTGCTCGCGAGCGAGCCTCTCGCCATCGAGGCGGTGGAGGTGCTCCCCACGGCGCACAGCGATCACGCGCTCCTCGTGGCCGAGCTCGCGTGGGCGCGCGCGGCGTGAGCGCCGGGCGCCCGGCTCAGGATTTCCCGCGCCTCCGGCGCTCAAGGCGGGGGCCCGACCCCCGCACCCCCATCGCTCGTCGTCGCTTCGCTCCTCCAGCGCTCGCGCCTCAAGGGGGAGCTTCGCTCCCCCGCCGGCCGGCTCCCCCGTCAGAGCGTCGTCTTGGACTGTTTCTCGCTCTCCCAGCGCGGGCGAAGCCCAACTTCCGAATCTTCGCGCCGCGCCAAGATTCTCGGAAGTAGTAGATCGGCTCAGCCCATCAGGAACGGGCTCGCCACCGACCAGCCGAGGAGCCTCCGCGCGCCATCCACCTCGCGGTACGACGCCTCGCGCGGGAGCGTGTGGCCGGCCACGGCGCGCTCGAGCCCCACGAGGACGGGCGCGAAGCGCTGGCGGGCGAGCGTCGTGCGCGCCCCGAGGGACTCCTTCGCCTGGGCCACGAACGCGGCCTGTGCCGCCGGTGGGAGGCAGGCGAGGAAGAAGATCGCCTGACGCCAGCCGAACGCGAGCGTCTTGCTGGCGCGCATGCGCTGGATGCGCGGGACGCGCTCGGGGATCACGCGCCGCTCGAGCCGATCGAGCACCGACACGAGCGCACGCGAGGCGAGCTCCTCCCAGCGCCCCTCGAGCAGCGGCGCGAGTCGCAGGCCGTCGAGCAGCACCGCGAGGTTGTGCGTGGTGAGGATCGCGGCCTGCTCGATCATCGCGCCGCTCCGCGCGCGAGGATTGCCCCCCGCGGGGAGCGCCGCGAGCTCGAGGCAGTAGGCGTCGAAGTCGGGGCACGTCGTCACCCGCCACGTCTCCTCCAGGCGGCTCATCGCGAGGACCCTCGCGTGGTCGAGACCGTAGTACCGCGCATAGAGCGCGCCGCCCGGGAGCGCCGAGAGCACGCGCGCGGCCACCTGCGCCGCCCGCAGGTACTTCACCGAGAAGGTCCCCATGAAGATGTCGGAGGCGACCTCCTCCACCAGAGGAAGCCAAGGCGCACCGCCGAGGTCGCCTCCCGGGAGAGTGCCAGTCGGGAGAGTGCCAGTCGGGAGAGTGCCAGTCGGGAGAGTGCCAGTCGGGAGAGTGCCAGTCGGGAGAGTGCCAGTCGGGAGAGTGCCAGTCGGGAGAGTGCCAGTCGGGAGAGTGCCCATTGGCTGCCCGCGCGCCACCTGGGCGAGGGCCGCGAGCTCGGAGACCAGCTTGTTCGGGGTGATCGTCTCGGGGAACGAGGTGATCGCGAAGGCCGCTAGCTGACGCAGCGTGTCCTCGACGGCGGCGCGCGGGTCGGTGTCGGCCGAGGCCTCGAGCGCTGCGATCCACGGCAGCTCCGAGAAGCGCACCTGGTGCTGGAGCCAGAGGAGGAGCAGGGAGCGGCGCTGCCGGAACGCCCGATAGCTCGCGGTGTAGAGCGTGCGCGCCGACGCGTCGCTGAAGCGCGTCGCGAGCGCGGGCCCCGTGAGCTGGGGAAGGAGCGTCGCGAGCGTCTCACCGGAGCGCACGAGCCCTCGGGCCCGGAGCGTCTCGAGGCTCGCCTCCTCCACGCCCTCGAGCCGCGCGGCGAGGTGTCTCGGGATGGCGGTGCCGGTCGGCAGGCCCTCGCGCTGCTCGGCGGCCGTGATCGGCTGCGCCGCCGTCGCGGCAGCGGACGCAGACAGGCCCTGTCCGGGCTCGGCGAGCGAGGTCAGGCGCTCGGCGAGCACATGGGCGATGTGGGCGTGGCTCGGCCCCACGCGCTGGCGCGCGCGGAGGGCGCGATGGGCCTCGGAGCCAGGCGCGCCGTACGCGGTGACGAAGCCCGCGAGGCGATGGCGCACACGCGCAGCGAGGCTCCGCTGTGCCGCGGCGTCGAGCGTGGGCAGCGACGTGAGCGCGCTCGTGAGGAGGCCGAGCACCTCGGTGTCGCGATGCACGCGGCGGCAGCGCGTGTGGCGTGCCCGCGCGTGGGCGAGCTCGGCGAGGAGCACGACGCGTCGCGCCTCGAAGTCGTGCGGCAAGCGCGCGAACGGGTGGCCTCCCACGATCGTGCGCGCCGCGCCCTCGCCCTCGAAGCGCGGCGGCTCACCGACGACCGTGTCGAGCACGAGCGCGACCACCCGATCCGTGAGCGGTGCCCACACGTCGTGGTGCTCGCGCATCGTCTCGACGTCGACCGAGGGCGTCTTCTTCGCGAGCCCCTCCGCGAGCGAGCTCGCGCTCCGCGCGAGGACGGGCGCCTCGAGGCCCACGATCGGCTCGGGCATGGGCTCGGCCGGTCGCGGATAGAAGCGCACTCGATCGAAGAACGGCTCGATCGTCTCGAGCACCTGGGCCGCCTCCGCGAGCGCGCCCTGCTCCACGAGCCAGCGCACCGCGAGGAGCGCGCCCTCCTCGGGCACGTCCACGCGATACGCGCGGGCGTGAAGTCGCGCGCCGAGCGCCTCGAGCCCGTCGGGCGTGAGGTGGTGACCGTGGAGCGGAGTGCGATCCCGCGTGGGCCAGCAGCCGAGCGCCTTGGCGAGCGCGATCTCGTGTCGGCGAGGATCGCCCCCCGCAGCGGGCTTTCCCGTCGCGAAGCCGCCGCGCACGACCTCGGGCGTGACCCACGTCGGCAGCTCCGCGTAGGGCTGCCGCTGACCCACGCGCAGCGCGCCGCTCACGAGGTTCTGGAGCACCGCGACGAAGCCCTTCGCGCGGGCCTCGGCGCGCTCGCGGAGCGCGGGATCCGTGTGCGCCGCCGCGGCCCGTAGGCTCGCAGCGAGCTGGCCGGCCACGTAGGCCGCACCGACGCCGGGCATCGCGTCGAGGCTCGCGGACGCGTGCTCTGCGTGCTGTGTGCCGAGGCTCGCGGACGCGTCGTTCTTCGGGTCGGTGGTCATAGGCTCGGAGGCAGGAGTCGAACCTGCGCCCGGCGGGTCCTAGCCCGCTGCTCGTCCCACGAGCTGCTCCGAGACAGAGGATGCGAGGTGGCTCGAGAGACGACCCCTCGCGGTGCGATGAAGCTTGGAGGCAGGTCTCGAACCTGCGCCTCGCGGGTAAGCAGCCCGCGGCTCTGCCTTCTGAGCTACTCCAAGGTGAGAGACCGACGGGGCGATCCTACACACGATCGGCGCTGCTCAGCCCGACCATCACCCATACATGCCACGGTCGGGTCGGCTCCCAGCTCGCGCCACGGCCCCGCCCCGATGCCGAGCGCGTGCACCTGCCGTCGAGCGTCTCGTCATCGACCCACGGCGCACGGCGTCCTGACGTGGGCGTCGACAAACGACATCGCGCCACGTCGCCCGTGAGCGTCGTGGCGCGATGGCCCACTCTCGAGGTGGGATGTGGGTCAGGGCACCGCGGTTCCGTCGAAGTAGGTGCGCGCGTGCGCGACGGCCCAGAGGCCCACCTGATGGCCCGAACGACGACCGATGAAGTCGTCGGGCTGGATGTGGATGCCGCCCCAGAGGCGCGACTGGCCCGCCTGATCGGCAGCGTCGAAGTAGCTCGCCCACTGGAGGTGGACATCGACGCTCGGGCCGTCCTCGAACGTGAGGTAGCTGTGCGCGGTCGCGACGTACTCACCCAGACCGCCGGGGAAGTACTCCGAGCCCGTGAGGTCCGTGAGCACCTCGGCCGCGCTGCGGCTGAAGGTGCTGTGGCCCGAGGTGAAGCCGGGGAACGCGGGCGTCACGAAATTGCGGCGCTGGTAGGGGATCCAGTCACGGCCGCGGATCCACGTGACGCCGCCCACCTGCGAGTCGCGGTTGCCCGGCTCACCACGCCAGCCGCGCACCACGATCTCGCCCACGAACTGCGAGAGGTGCTCGTGGCGCTGACCGGGCTGCGAGGTCTCCTCGGTGACGAGCTCGATGAGGCCGGGCATGAGCGGCAGGCCCTCGGGGTGGTAGTGCGGCATCGCCGGATCGCTCGACTGACCGCGCGCGGCCATGTGGCGGATCATCGTGATCGGACGGCTGCAGAGCGTCTCCCGCTTGATGCCCCACGCGACGATCGCGGCGTCGTGCACCGCGCCGTTGAGCGCGAGGTAGACCTTCACGTCCCACTCGAGCGCGTCCATCTCGGGGCTCGTGCCTGCGACGCACGTGTCGTAGTCCGCCGCGCCGCCCATGCAGCGACGGTGCATCGGGTGATCGGACACGTAGTTCGCGAGCGTGTTCCAGTGACCCGGCGGCGTCTCGGAGCGCGGGCCATCGGCCCAGAACTCCGCGAGCACACGACCGAAGTCGCCGAGCGGCACGATCTGATCGGCATACGGCGCGCCCGTGACCGGGTTGGTCGGGTGGCCCGTGCCGTCGTTCGTGCCGAGGGGGTTGTTGCCGTAGTGACCCGGCGAGAGGTTGATCGTCACCGACGGATCGACCTCGAGCTCGGCCTCTCGCTGGATCACCTCGACGACCCAGTCGACCATGTCGGGATCGGCGTGGCCCGCCATCGCGGTGTCCTCGAAGTGCGGCGCTTCGGTGCCCAGATCCGACACGATCTCGAGGCCCGTGCGCTGGAGCGCGAAGGGCGTCACGTGCGCCCAGTTGCTGCCGATGTAGGGCTGCAGGCCCGCCGGAAGCACGATGCCGTTCTGCGTCGCGGCCTCCGAGAGGTTGAGCTGCTGCCACACGCTCGGGTACGGCACCGTGGTGCCCGGCACGTCGAGCACGAGCGGCGGGTTCATCGGCATGTACATCGTCGTGTCGGCGTAGTTCATCGCCTCGTTCGCGCCGTCGTCGACGGTCGCGTCGATCACGGCCTGGCCGATCGCGTTGCCGATCGCCGCCGGGCTCGTGCCCGTGGTGTCGGTCATGTCGGGGTCGTAGCCGAGCGTCTGCATGAACGCGCGGAAGCACGCGTTCGACACCGGCGCGCCCGCCGAGAGCGGGGGGCCGTAGCGGTGCGAGAGCACGCGGAACGCGGCGTACGAGATCGCCTCCTCACGCGCGGCCTGCACGTCGGGCGCGGTGTGGCGGTCGGTGTAGTAGACGCCATCGGCCGTCGTGTCGTACGTGGCCCACGCGTCCCACATCGCCGCCGAGAGGCCGAAGAGGTTGCGCGCGTGGACGCCGGGCTTGGGGATGTCGCGGCGGATCGCGTTGAGGATCTGCTCGTTCCAGCGGCGCGCGATCGACGCGGTGGGCTGGGGGTCGACCGCGTCGGCGGGACACATCGCGGGGGCAGGGCCTGCGTCCGAGCCGCCGTCCACCGGGCCTGCGTCCACGTCGCTCGGGCTGGCGCCGTAGTGGCCCACGTCCGAGCCCATGTGGATGAGCACGCCGTTGTCGAGATCGGTCGAGAGCACGCCGCCGCCCACGGCCCACACGCCACCGCTCGGATCGGCCCACGTCGCGTGCAGCGACTGGATCATCGTCTCGAACGAGAGGCCCGTGTCCACCTCGCTCCACGCGCCGTCCGCGCGATGGAAGACGGTGCCGCGGATGCCGCTCGCCCACGCCTCGCCGGAGGGACGCACCGAGATGCCCTGGATGAGCCCCGCGAGCGCCGGCGTGTGATCGGTGAACGTGCCGGCCGCGCCCTCGAGGAGCACGCCGTTGCCACCGCCGCCCACCGCCACCACGAGCTGATCGTTGCCCGACACGGTGAAGAGCGTGGTCGTGGTGCTCGCGCCCGACGCGACCACCTCGAAGGGCCCGTCGCCCGTGCGCTCGAGGATCGTGCCGGCCGCGCCGACCACCCACACGTGGCCCATCGTGTCGCCCCACACCTTGAAGAGGCCCGGCACATCCGTCGGGTCGTCGTCACCCGCGACGTCGAAGGTGAGCATCGGGATGTCGCGCGGGCAGGTCTCCTCGCTCCAGCGCGTGCCGTCGTAGTGCCAGATGAAGCCGCCGCGGTTCGCGCTGCCGCCCACCGCGTACACGTTCGTGGGGCTCGAGCCCCAGAGGCCGAACACCGTGTGGCGGCCGAGGCCCGGCGTCTCCATGCGCGTGAAGGTGGTTCCGTCCCAGCGCACGATCATGCCGCCAGCGCCGCCCATCATCGCCGTGCCGTCGTCGAAGACGTGCACCCACCAGAGGTGACCCCGGACACCCGTGTCACGCCTCTGCCAAGTCGTGCCGTCGTAGTGGAGCACGATCGGCCCGTGGCCCTTGTCGGCGCCCACCGCCCACACGTCGGTGGAGGAGCGTCCGCCCACCGAGAGCAGCGCCTCGGGCAGGCGCTCGGCGACGATGGACCACTGGGCTGGTGGGGGATTGGGCCCCGGACAGCCGCTCGCGAGCACCGCCGCGAGCGACAAGAGAAGGAGAAGAACGCGAGCCTGACGAGCCATACCGAGACCTCCGAAGAGCGCGACGACGCACACCGCGACGCGCCCGAGGAACGCAGCGTTGCACGGATCAGGCCGAGACCGAGAGTCATCGTCGAAGGGCGATGTCCTCATCGGGGGACGTCCGGACGTGTCGGTGCCGCGATGCACGCGGAGTACCCTCGCGCGAGGTGCGTGCGGCCTACGACACGGTGATCGTCGGTGCGGGCTCGGCGGGCTGTGTGATCGCGGCGCGCATGACCGAGTCGAGCGCGCACGACGTGCTCCTCGTGGAGGCCGGGCCCGACCACGGCCCGAGCGCGCGGCCGCCCGATCTCGCCGACGGCACACGCAACAGCTACCGCGCGCACGACTGGGGCCACGCGCATCGCGCGAGCGAGGCGGCGACCTTTCGCGTGCCGATGCCGCGTGGTCGCGTGGTCGGCGGCAGCTCCGCCGTGAACACGTGCATCGCGCTGCGGGGCGTGCCGGCGGACTACGACGAGTGGGCCGCGCGAGGCCTGCCTTCGTGGTCGTGGGCGCGCGTGAGGCCCGCGTTCCTCCGGCTCGAGCGCGACCTCGACGCGATCGAGAGCCTCGCGCGTGGCGATGGCCGCTTCGACGCGCGAGAGCACGGCCTCGAGGGGCCGCTCCCGATCCGTCGCGCGGCCGAGCACGAGCTCACGCCCTGGCAGCGAGGCTTCCGCGATGCGTGCGTGGCGCGGGGCTTCGCCGAGATCGCCGATCACAACGCCGAGGGCGCGCTCGGTGTGGGCCCACATCCGCGCAACGCGATCGACGGGGTGCGCGTCGACGCGGCGCGCGCGTGGCTCACCGCCGAGGTGCGCGCGCGCGCCAACCTCACGATCGCGCCGCATACGCACGTGCACCGCGTGTGTGTCGCGCGAGGGCGCGTGACGGGCGTGGAGCTCGAGCACCACGGCGTGGTGAAGACGATCGCGGCGCGGCGCGTGATCCTCACCGCGGGCGCGCTCGCCACGCCGGGCATCCTCCTTCGCTCGGGCCTCGGGCCTGCAAGCGAGCTGTCGCGCCTGGGCGTGCGCCGCGTGGCCGACGTGCCCGCGATCGGCGCGCGGCTGCTCGATCATCCCGGCACGGCGATCTTCGCGTGGCCCACGCGCGAGGGGCTCGCGGACACCTCCGCGGCGCTCGTCCAGATCGCGCTCCGCCTCCGCAGCGCCAAGAGCCGCTTCGAGGGAGATCTCCAGCTCCAGGCGGGCTCGTACTGGTTCTTCCCGATCGGCGCAGGCCTCTCGATCCCCGGCGTGGGTGTGATGATGCACGTCGGAAAGCCCGTGGGGACGGGCACGATCCGCTACGCCGACGCGCACCCGCACACGCGGCCCACGATCGACTCGCGGCTCTTCTCCGAGCCCGCCGACCGCGCCGTGGCGCTCGAGGGCCTCACGCTCGCCCGCGAGCTCATGGACACACCGCCCCTGCGCGGCACGTGGCGCGCCGTGTGGCCGCGGCCGCACACGCTCGGCGATCGCGCCGCGCTCGAGGCCCTTCTCCCCTCGCTGTGCGACTCCGGCTATCACCCCTCGGGCACGGTGCCCATGGGCGAGGCGTGCGACGAATTCGGCCGAATCGCGGGCCTCGAGGGCCTGCACGTGGCCGACGCATCGCTCCTTCCCACGATCCCCACCGCGAACATCCACCTCGCGGTGCTGATGATCGGCGAGCGCTTCGGCGCGTGGCTCCGCGACGGCCGCACCCCGAGCGACGAGCTCACGGGCGCGTGAGCATCGGCCGCGAGATCCCACTCCACATCGGACCTCGGCATGGGCAAGGAGTACAACGTGCGCATCATGCGCTGAGCGATGGGCCGGGGCGTTGGATCGACGTACGACACCGGATTGGCGAGACGCCGATCCATGTCCCGGGCCAGCTCGCGTGCCTGCGACGTTTCGGCTCAATCCTCGTCGGTGAGGTCCACCATGCGATCGATGGTCCCGTCACCGTTGTCGTCGATCTCCATCTGAAGCGGCATGCCGTTGCCCGTCCAACCGGCATAGGGAATGTGCAGCTTCGACGAGGGCATCGAGGCCACACCACGGTGAAGGAAGGAGACCACGCCCGCCTCCGAGACGCGCTCCATGTAGAGCTCGATCTCCGGCGCAACCGTGCTG
>JAIBCE010000053.1 GCA_019694315.1 Sandaracinaceae bacterium | reverse complement strand
GTCGGCGGAACGTCCCCGACTTGCTCGGACCCCTGCTGGGCCCCGACCGGACCGGCCCCGACCTGATCGGCCCCACCCGTCGCCGTCGTGCCCGTGCCGGTCGGCTCGGCCACGGTGGTGGTCGCGGCGGGCGTCGACGGCGGCGGTGCGACGGGGCTCGTGAGGGGCGGAGTCGTCGGCCCGACGGCCGTCTCACCGCTCGACTGTGTGAGCGCCCAGCCGACGCCCGCGAGGGCGAGCAGCACCACGACCACGCCCGCGATCACGAGCGGCGTCTTGCTGCGTGAGCCCTGCTCGTGCTCGTGCTCGAGCGTCGTGGGCTTGGCACCCACGGTCATGTCCTCGGGAGCCGCACGACGCACCTGGCTCGGCTGCGACGCCGACGATCGCTCGCCGCTCGGCAGCACGCCTCCGACCGCGAGGAGGCCGCTCGGCTCTGGTCGTGGGATGGCGCCCGCGCTCGAGACCTCGCTGCGACCCAGAGAATCGATGGCCGTGCGGATCCGCGTGCTCTCGGCGCCGATCTTCGCGCCCAAGAGCTCCTTGACGCTGCGACCCACCGCGCGCTGGTTGCCCACGCCGCCGATCTGCGCCGCGGCCTCTTCGATCGCGTCGATGAATTCCGACGCGCTCTGGAAGCGCGCATCGGCCTCGCGCTCGAGCGCCTTGGCGAGCACGCCGTCGAGCGGCGCGAGCTCGGGCACGTACTCCGACGGAGCGGGGATCGCAGCGTAGAGCAGGCGATTGAGGAGCTCGCCGTTGTTCTCGGCCTTGAAGAGGCGCCGGCCCACGAGCGACTCCCAGAGCACGACACCCATGCCGAAGAGATCGCTCCGCTGATCGGCGAAGCCCGTCGACGCCTGCTCGGGCGCCATGTAGGCGAGCTTGCCCTTGAACTGTCCGTCGCGTGTCGAGCTGAGGCGCACCTCCGCCTTGGCCACGCCGAAGTCCGTGATCCGTGCGATGCCGTCGGAGCCCACGAGGATGTTGTGAGGGGAGATATCGCGGTGGACGATGCCGAGCGGCTTTCCATCGGGATCGGCCAGCCCGTGCGCGGCGCCGAGGCCCTCGAGCGCATCGACCACCACGCGGAGCGCGACGCCCGGCGGCACGTTCTTTCCTGCGCGCGCAGCCTCGCGCAGGAGCGAGCCGAAGTGATCGCCCTCGATGTACTCCATGACGAGGAAGTAGCCGTCGCCCTGCGAGTCGGAGATGTCGAGCGTGGGCACCACGTTGGGATGACGGATGCGCGCAGCGAGGCGCGCCTCGTCGAGGAACATCGAGATGAACTCGTCGTCGTGCGCGAGGTGCGGGTGCAGCACCTTGATCGCCACGAGGCGCTCGAAGCCCGCGACGCCCTGCGCGCGCGCGGCGTACACGGTCGCCATGCCACCGGCGGCGAGCTGCGCGAGCACCTCGTAGCGACCGAGCCGACGGCCGGTCAGATCGCGCACCATCGACGCGGGGGACGACATCAGAAGCGCCCTCCGAGGCTGAGCATCGCCTGCTCGGGCGAGGCGAAGAACGAGACCTGCGGCGTGCCTGCGGCAGGCTCGCTGCTCTCGCCCTCGCCGTCCCAGTCGGTGACGATGGCGAGGATGAGCGACGTGAGCGCGAGCGCGCCCGTCACGCCGATGAGGATGTTCGTGCGGAGCTCGCGCGACTGCCCGTCGTGGAGCCGCTCGAGCGTGGGCATGTCGCGGTAGGGCTGGACGCCCGCCAGCGTGTCGATGCCCGACCAGATGAGGACGCCGCCTGCGCCTGCGGCCGCGATGATGGCGATCACGAACGGGATCGGCGAGATGCCACCGCCTCCACCGCCGCCGGTCGAGCCTGCCCCAGTGCCCGTGCCGGTGCCCGACTCCGATCCCGTCCCGGTGCCGGTGCCCGTACCGACGGTGTCGTCGACCTGCGCGACGCGCGCGGGGGCCTCGAGCGAGATCGTCTCGACGGCGCCTGCGGCGCCCGTGACCGCGCGCTCGACGGGACCCGTGTCGAAGGTGGCGCGCACGGTGTGCGCCGCGCCGGGCGCCGCGAAGAACGACGTGTGCTCCTGGAGCACTCCGTCGAGCTCGAGCGTGCAGCTGCCCTGGCACGTGACGTCGATGCGCACGAACTGGCTGCTCGTCGCGGCGAGCGTCTGCTCGGCCTGGCGCGCGGCCGCGGCATCGGAGCCGTAGAAGGCCTGGAGGCGGAGCGCGAGCGTGGCGGCGCGAAGGCCATTGCCTGCACGCTCGTGCGCGCGCACGGCCTGGAGCAGCGCGGCCGACGCGGGCGCGAGGCGGTAGGCCGTCTCGAACAGCGTCGCTGCGCGCGCGTAGTCGCGGGCGAGATAGGCCGCGGTGGCGCGATCGTAGGCCTGTCCCGCGGCCTGACGATCGGCCGCGCTCGGCTCGGCGGCGGCCGTACCTGTGGCGCTCTGGGCCTCGACGACGCTGGGCGCGACGAGCGGGGCCACGAACGACATCGCGGCGAACGCGACGCCGAGCGCGAGCAGCAACGCCCACGCACGCGTGTTCCACGTCCTCCGCAGGATCCCTGCGCTGCTCACTGGCCAGACCTCTCGCTCGAGGTGCTCGAAGGGGCTCCTCGTGGGCGACCAACCCGCGACGAAGCCGTCACGGAATGTTCGCTGTGCGTGGCGAGAAAGGTCAAGCGACGTGTGCATGCCCACGCCGGACGGCGCGCCGGGCGAACGCACCTCGTCAATCGTGCCGCGCCCATGCTTCAATCCACCCATGCTCGATGTGTTGAGTCTCCGCGCGCGCGCCGAAGCTTGGTGGTCCGACGATCCGAGCCCCGCCGACCGGGACGAGCTCCAGGCCCTCGTCGCCAAGGAGGCGTGGCCCGAGATCGCCGATCGCTTCGCGGGCCGGCTCGAATTCGGCACCGCCGGTCTGCGCGGCGTGCTGGGCGCTGGGCCCAATCGCATGAACCTCGCCGTGGTGCGCGCCGCCGCCGCGGGCCTGCTCGCGCACCTCCTCGAGACGACGCCAGAGGCCAGAGAGCGCGGCCTCGTCGTGGGCTGCGACGGCCGGCGCATGAGCCGCGAATTCGCGAACGAGGTGGTGGAGGTGGCCGTGGGCGCTGGCTTTCGCGCGCGCACCTTCGACCACGTCGTGCCCACGCCGGTCGTCGGCTTCGCGTGCAAGGAGCTCGGCGCCGCCGCGGCCGTGATGGTCACGGCGAGCCACAACCCGCCCGAGTACAACGGCTACAAGGTCTACTGGGGCAACGCCGCGCAGATCATCCCGCCGCACGACGTGGGCATCGCGAAGGCGATCGACGCTGTGGGCTCGCTCCTGGCCGTGCCCCGCGTGCCCTACGCGGAGGCGCTGGCGAGCGGTCGCGCGGAGCTCGTGCCCCCGAGCCTCGAGGACCGCTACCACGAGACCATCCAGCGGCTCGTGGTGAAGCCCGGCCTCCGGCGCGACCTCCCCATCGCCTACACGGCGTTGCACGGCGTGGGCGATCAGCCCACGCGACGCGCGCTCGCGACGGCGGGCTTCACGAACGTGCAGAGCGTGGCCGAGCAGGCCGAGCCCGACGGCGCCTTTCCCACCGTGCGGTTTCCCAACCCGGAGGAGGCCGGCGCGATGGACCTCGTGCTCGCGCTCGCGACGAAGATGGGCGCCGAGCTCGTCATCGCCAACGATCCCGACGCCGATCGCCTCGCGCTCGCGGTGCGCGCCGGCGAGGGCCACGACAAGCCCGGCAGCTACGTGCAGCTCACGGGCAACGAGGTCGGCTGCCTGCTCGGCAGCTACCTCCTCGAGCACGCCCCCTACCGCGGCGAGCGCCCGGTCGTGGTGAGCTCGCTCGTGAGCTCGCCGATGATCGGCGCGATCGCCGAGGCTCACGGCGCGCGCTGGGAAGAGACGCTCACCGGCTTCAAGTGGATCGCGAACCGCTCGCTCGATCTCATCGCCGAGGGCTATCGCTTCGTGATGGGCTACGAGGAGGCGCTCGGCTACACGGTGTCGGACGTGGTGCGCGACAAGGACGGCGTCTCGGCGGCGCTCGTCGCGGCCGACATGGCCGCGTTCCACGCGTCGGAGGGTCGCACCCTGCTCGACGCGCTCGATCTCCTCGCGCGCAGGCACGGCCTCTTCTTGAGCCGGCAGGTGTCCGTGACGATGAAGGGCAAGGACGGCGCGGCGGCGATCGCGGCGATCATGGCCAAGGTGCGCGCGAAGCCGCCGACCGCGCTCGGCGCACACGCGGTGCTCGCGGTGCGCGACCTCGAGCGACGCCAGAAGACGTGGCACGACGGGCGCGTCGAGCCGCTCGCGTTCCTCTCGAGCAACGTGATCTCGCTCGAGCTCGAGGGTGGGCACCGCGTGATGCTCCGACCCTCCGGGACCGAGCCCAAGATCAAGTACTACTTCGACGTGCGCGAGAGCGTGGGCGCGCGCGAGCACATGAAGTCGGCCCGGGCGCGCGGCGAGCGCACGCTGACGGCGCTCGTCGAGGCCTTCATGCCGCTCGTCTCGGAAGGAGGCGCGTGATGAGGTCGATCCTCGCCACGCTCTTCGTCGCGCTCCTGCTCGCGGCGTGGAGCGATCGCGCCGCCGCGCAAGCCGATCCCCTTGCCGACGTGCGCGAACAGATCCTCTACGCGAACTACCCCGACGCGATCGCCGGCGCCAACGCGTACCTCGCGCGCACCGATCTCGACGCGGCCGCGCGCAACACGGGCCTCGAGCTGCTCGCCACCGCGCAGATCGCCAACGGCGACGCGGAGGCCGCGCGCGCCACGCTGGCCACGCTCTATGCGCGTGATCCCGGCCATCGCCTCAGCGATCCCGACGCCAGCCCGCCCGTGATCTCCGCGTTCGCCCGCGCGAGAGAGGCCCACCCCGCGCGCCTGGACGTGCGCATCGTGCATCGCGCGCCGACGCTCACGCGCCGCGAGTCGCCGAGCATCGAGGTCACGATCGCGAGCCACGCCGACGCGGTGGGCGAGGTGCGTCTCGCGTACCGGCAGGGGAGCGAGCCCGGCTGGTCGCGCGTGGTCATGAACCGCCGTCCCGATGGCTCCTACGCAGCGCGCATCCCCGTGGTGGGCGCCTCCGATCAGGCCGTGGACGTGGCGTATCACGTGATGGCCACGGCGCCGTCGGGCACCGAGCTCGCGCACTCCGGCACGGAGGCCGAGCCCCTCACGCTGCGCATCCCCGCCGATCACACGACGATCGCGGCGGTCGAGACGCCGCCCGGCATCGATCCCATCGGCAGCACCCCGACCGACGGCGGCGGCAACGGTGGCGGCGGCAACGTCACCGAGGAATGGTGGTTCTGGACGCTGATCGGCGTCGTGGTCGTGGGCGGCGTGGTGACCGGCGTGGTGCTGGGCACGCAGGCGCAGGGCGTGCCCGACGGCACGCTCGGCACCGTCACGCTGATGCGCTGACGCGTGGATTGCGGATGCGCGATGCGCGGATGCGCGCAGCCCTCAGCACCGCACGACGAAGCTCAGCCGAGGAGCCTCTTCGCGAGGCCGAGCCAGCGCTGCGACTCGGCGCGATCGCGGTCGGCGCGCTCGAGCATGATCTTGTGGTGCAGCATCAGCGGCTCGGGGCCGTCCGGATCGGGAACCTGCAGCAAGAGATGCTGCGCGCGGCTCCGGAAGTGATCGGCGAGCGCGCGGGCGATGACGATCGCGCCCGCGGTGTCGATCGCGTGCTCGGCGCCAGCGGGCAGACGCACGTGCTTGCCGAGCCGCGACAGATCGGTGCCCGTCTCGGCCGCAAGGCCCTGGAGATCCCGCAGCGTGTAGCGGCGCAGCACCTCGCCGCGATCGAAGTCGACGCCTGCGCGACGCGCGTCGATCACGACCTCGCGACGGAGGAGACCATCGTCGAGATCGAGCACGAGCTCGCGCACGGGCTCCTCCACGAGGAGCCGATCGCGACCGCGCAGCTTGCCGATGGAGAGCGACACCCCACCGACCGCGCGACGCCAGCGGAAGCGCTCGGGCGCGCGACCGCGCACGACGGCGACAGCCTTCTTCAGGTTCTCGCGGTGGGTCCAGTAGTCGACCGCGTCGGTGACGCGCGAGCCATCGTACATGTTGCCTCCGACCGGCCGTATCCACGGAGGAGGGCTGATCGGTCAACAAAGCGGCAGAGCTCGACCGCGCGCTCAGCCGTACTGGAACCAGTAGCCGAGCAGCACGCAGCTCACGAGACAGAGCACGAGGAACACGAAGAGCGCGACGATGCTCGCGATCAACCAGAGCGTGCTCGAGCTCGCGGTGGGCGCCGGCGCGGGCGCGACAGTCGGCGGCATCGGAGGTGAGGTGGGCGCGAGGTAGGCGGGGGCCGCCCCGGGCATCCCGGGCTGCGGGAGCTGGCTCTGCGGAAGGAGCGCCGTGCCCTTGGGCATCGCCCCGACGCCAGCGAGCGCCTCGGCGCGCGCCTTGTTCGCCGCGGCCTCGACCGCTGCATCGAGCGTCGCCTGGCCGTACTTCTTGGGCTCACCGGCAGGCGTGGCGGTGGGCGCGAAGGCTGGTGGCGGTGTGGGCTGCGCGGGCGGCGCGGCGAGGATGGGCGTGGCGGCCATCGTCCCCATCGGCTTGGCCGCGGGCGCGCTCGCCACGAGCTCCACGCGCACGCGCGGGCCGCCCGTGCCGAACTCGATCTCGTCTCCGTCGCTGATCTCGTGGCGCTGCACTGGACGACCCGCCACGAGCGTGCCGTTGCGACTGCCCACGTCGCGCAGGACCCACCCCTGCCCCTCGCGTCGCAGCTCCGCGTGGCTGCCCGACGCATCGAGGTCGGCGTGGGCATCGAAGGCGAAGTCGCAGCTCGGCAAGCGACCGAACGTGATCACGTCCTGGTCCAGCTCGCGGCTGCGGCCAGCGTGCGCGCCGAAGGTCTGGTGCAGTCGGATCTTCAAGGGACCGTCCGAGCCGACCGCCGCGTCAGGGAGTCGCGGGGCGAGGCGGAGGCTCGTGCGGCAAGTCGCCCGTTCGCCGCACGAAACCATCGTCGCCGGCCGCGGATTCCGCCGCCATGTCCGTTCCGCCCACGGTCGCCACGTGCTGAGGCGCCTCGGCCTCGGGCGAGCTCGGCTCCGGTTCGACGACACCCACGGGCACCGGCGGCGGCTCCACACCTTCGGGCAAGGCCGTGCGCTCGAGCTCGACCAATTGCTCGCGACCTGGCGCCACGGTCACGTCGGCGCTCGCCACGGTGTGTCCGTCTCGAAGGGCCGCGACGTGATGCGCACCTGCACGGAGCGGTGTCGCGCCGGTCGTGATCGGCCCGATCGCGGTGCCATCGACCTCGAGCGTCGCGCCCACGAGCTCGGCCCCGAAGCGCACGCGGCCCTCGGTGGGCGGGCCCTCGGTGGGTAGGGCGGGCGGCGGCGGGCTCGCGCTCGAGAGGGTCGTGCGGGTGGTCGGAGCGGGCGTCGTGGCGACGGCCGGATCCATCGAGAGGAAGATCGCGCCGAGCAGCGCGAGCACGAGCAGGACGAGCACCGCGACGACCCACCAGCGGCCCATGCCCCCGGAGGCCTCGGGCGGCAGCGAGGCGACGGTCTTCACGTCGGCGCCCGGCTTGGCTGGGCTCGGCTTGAGCGACGCGGGCCGCGGCGGCGGGGGATCGATCGTGTCGGCGGTGGCGGGCGGCAGCGGGTACTGCTGGTACGCGACCTTCGAGCCGTCGGGCTCCTTGAGCGCCGTGCCGTCGAATTCGGCGACGATCACGGTGATGTTGTCGTGACCGCCGCCCGCGTTCGCCATTGCGATCAGCTGCGCGGCCGCCTCCGGCAGATCGCGCGACGCGCGGAGCACGTCCTTCATCATGTCGGCGTGCACGAGGCCCGAGAGGCCGTCGGAGCACATGAGGAGGCGATCGCCGCGACGCAGCTCGAGGAAGGTCAGATCGACCGTGACCTCCTCGGTGGTGCCGAGCGCCTGCAGGATGATGTTCGAGTGCTCGAAGGCCTCGGCCTCTTCCTCGGTGAGCTGGCCGGCCTCGATCAGCTGGTTCACGAGGGACTGGTCCTTCGTGATGAGCGCGAACTGATCGCCGCGCAGCACGTACGCGCGGCTGTCGCCGACCTGGCCCACGAAGAGCGTGTGGTCGACGAGGCCCGCGACGGTGCTCGTGGTGCCCATGCCGCGGCGCGAGCGATCGAGCTTGGCCGCGCTGAAGATGCGCGAGCCGGCTTCCTCGACGGCGCGCACGAGGCGACGCGCGAAGTGATCGCGATCCTTGGGCGGTCCGCCCGCCGTCATCATCTCGTGGATGGTGTCGACGGCCATCTGGCTCGCGACCTCGCCGGCCGCAGCGCCGCCCATGCCGTCGCAGACCGCGAGCACGATGCCCTTGTTCCCGAGCGTCGCGTCGATCGGCTTCTCTTCGATGCCACGACGCGCCTGCGTCACGTCGACGACGAGGAAGTTGTCCTCGTTGTGCTCGCGCACGAGGCCCACGTCGGTACGGCCGAAGTAGCGGATGCCGATGCCGTCGGGCAGCTCGCGCGAGACGGGCAGGCCGCGCGGCGCGGTGAGCTCGTCGTTGCCGAGCGGGCCTGCGGGCGCCTCGATCGCCGGCTTGGTGTCTTCGAGCTTGGCCTTGGGCGGCTCGGTCTCCACCTTGGAAGGCTCCGGCTCCACCTTGGAAGGCTCGGCGGTCGGCGCCTCCGTGGGCTTGGCCGCGCTCGCCTCGGCCTCCGACTGCACCGCGCTCGACACGCTCGCTGCCTCCGCCTCCGACGCGGGGGCGACCGAGACCTCGGGGTCGTCCGACTTGCCGGGCGCACCGACCGCGATCGCGGTGCCGATCGTCACCGCAGACACCACCGGCTCGTCACCGTCGACCTTGGTCTCGGTCTTCGGCGGGTCCTGCGTCGCGAGCGCTGCGACCACGGCCTCCGCGAGGCTCGTGGCCTTCGTCTCCGGCTCACCGTTCTTCGCCTCGCTCATCGCGCGCCTCCCGGTCGCGCGAGCGCGACGCTCGTGGGCCGCGGCGTCGCGGGTCCCAGGCGCAAGGCGGTGACGGTGAGGGAGGCGCTCATGCGGAGGCTCCGGGGCGATCGTACCGGAAGAGGTGCCTTCCGATCCGGAATTGATCGCCGGCGCGGAGCATGCGCTCCCCGCGGATGCGGATGGCCGTGCCGTTCGAGGAGCCGAGGTCGCGGAGCACGAAGCGGCGCTGCGATCGATCGAGGGCGATCGCGGCGTGCCGACGCGACATGAAGGGATCGTCGGTGCAGACGACATCACCTTGCTCGCGGCCGATCACGGTCTCGTCACGGTAGATGTAGTGCACGTCGCGGCCCACGCCTTCGGTGGTGTACTGGACCAGGCGCGCGAGCCGCGCGACCTCGGGCGTGCCGAAGACGAGCACGCCGCGGTGCATCGCGGGGCCGAGGGGGAGCTCGGTCTCGGGAAGCACCTCGAAGCGAACGAGCTGCTGGCCGAGGAGGATCATGTCGCCGTCGTGGAGCTCGACGGGCTCGCGCAGGCGCACGTACACGCCGTTGATGCTGTCGAGGTCGCGCACGAGGATGCCGTCGGGCCGAGGCACGAGGCGCACGTGTCGGGGCGACAGATACGGATCGTCGCCGAGCAGGATGTGCCCTTCGGTTCGACCGACGTCGGTGGGGTCGTCGACGATCGGATAGGCGCGGCCGTCGGTGCCGTCCTTCAGGATGGCGACGAGCGTGCCGTGCGCGCCACGCGGCGCGACGGCACCGAGCGGAGGTCCCGGATCGACGTGCGCCGTCGCCATGGCCTGCGGCATCGGCTGCGGTGCGATCGGCTGCGCGATCGGCTGCGGTGCGATCGGCTGCGGTGCGATCGGCTGCGGTGCGATCGGCTGTGGTTGCGCGATCGGCTGCGGCGCCGCCTGAGCCACTTGCTGTCCATAGCCTGCGATCGCAGAGGCGACGTTCGAGGCCGGCCCCGGTCCGCCGAACGGAGAAGCGGGCGCCGGCGCCGCGGCCGGCTGCTGTGCCGCATCCGCGTAGCGGGCCCCACAGAACTTGCAGAAGTCGGCGCCGCTCTCACCGAGCGAGCGGCAGCGCCAGCACACCGGCGCGGGCTGCGCGCCATAGGGAGAGGCCGGACGCGCGGCAGGCTGAGGCGCAACGGGGGCCGCCACGGGCGCCGGAGCCTGCACCGCACCGAGCTGGAAGCCGCAGTTGTTGCAGAACCGCATGTGCGGCGGGTTCGGCGTGTTGCAGCGGGGGCAGGTGATCATCGGCGGGGCCACACCGGCGGGAGACGGAGCTGCGAGCGGTTGCGGAGCAGAGGCGGGAGCTGCGGGGCGTGCGCCGCGGTCGATGCCGGTCGGCGGGGTCGGTAGAGCGTTCGGTCGCTCTGCCGGCACCCAATCCCCGAGCCGGTGACCACAGTCCTGGCAGTAGAGGCTGCCATGCGGGTTGGCGCGCCCGCAGTTCTTGCAGTTCATGCGTGCGCCGAAGGAGAACCCGTCGAGCGTTGCCACGTCAAGCTCGGCGTTGGTCGCGGCAGTGCTTCGCCGAGGGGCGCGTCCGTTCAGCGCCGCTCGCGCCCTCCGCGCCCATCCTCAGCGTCGATCGAGCGAGCCCAATCGGACCATGGCGCCGAGGAAGATCTCGACGACGAGGTTCACGCCGAAGGGCTCCGCACGGAGCGCACCGTCACGCGTGTGGAACGGCGCGACCGCGACCACGCAGGCCTCGGCGCTGCCCACGAGCGCGAACTCGCTCGTGAGCTCGAGGTGTGCGCCCACGCCCGCGCTCACGAGCCCGCCGCCCGTGGCCACCGAGCCAGCGTCGCCGAAGAGCAGCGCGCCGACGCTCGCGCCGACCCAGGGCTGCAGGCGCGAGCTGTCGTCGATCACGTACCGAAAGTGCCCTCGCAAGAGGTGCAGGAGCGCCACCTCGTAGAGGCTCGCCGCGTCGAGCACCCACAGATCGTAGCCGAGGCCCCAGCCGATTCCGTCGGGTGTGCGGTAGGTGAGGCGCGAGCCGAGACCTACGCCCGCGTTCATCACGCAGTCCGCGCCGGACGGACAGATCGCGCTCCGCTCCACCGGCACGATCGCGAGCGCGCCGAGCTCGAGCTCCCACCACGGCGGCGCGAGCTCGGGCGGCGGCGGCACCTCGAACGCCTGCGCGCTCGCGCGAAGGGGCGAGAACGCCGCGACGAACAGGGCCGTCGACAGGAGGAGGAGGGTCGAGAGGGACCACCTCGAAGCGGAGCGCTCGCGCGGAGCCATGAGCCTCATCTCGCCGGGACGCTCACGCGAACGTGCACGAGGGTCGCGGACGGTTGTTGACACGCAAAGTGCCCTTTCTATAGTACCGCGCCATTCGGCCCGGTTCGTGGTCGATTCGCGTTGAAGACCACAGCCCCGCGCGCGCGCAGACCCAGGTCGAGCACGAGCGCACCTCGCACGAGGCAACCCTCCCCTGCGAACGATGTTCGCAGCCGTGAACCGAGAGACCGCGCATGGAAATCTTTCTCGACAAGCGCGCAGTGAAGCAGATCCGGACGTCGGCGCAGGACGCGATCGACGAAGGCGACAGCGAGACGCTGCGCGAAGACGTGCTCGAGGCGTTCAGCGACGAGCAGATCGAGGAGATCGAGCGCCGGATCGACAGCGTCGACTTCAACGACTTCATCTCCGAGATCCTCGACGAGTGGTCGGGCGACGAGGTCGACGAGCTCTTCGAGCTGCTCGAAGGGCACATGGCCGAGGCCGGCATCGAGATCAAGTACGCGCCGGCCGACGCCGACGACGAAGAAGACGACGAGCCCGAAGACGACGACGACGACGACGAAGAGGGCGAAGAGGTCGGCTTCGTCGAAGACGAGAGCGAAGAGCTCTGACGCGTCGCGCTCCGTGAGACGACGGAGCAGAAGGACTCGCCGGCCCGATGGAGAGCGTCCCCCGCGGACGCTCTTCGTGTTCCGTCGCTCGTCGCTGGATCCAGGGGACTAGGCCCGCACGAGGATCTCGATCGCGCGGGCGATCGACGCGTCGTCCACGTCGAGGTGCGTCACCGCGCGCACCGCCGTGGGCCCGAACGGAGACACGAGCACGCCCTCGCGCTTGGCGCGCTCCGAGAGCTCGAGCGGGCTCGTGCCCGGGCGCGGCGAGAAGAGGACGATGTTGGTCTCCGGCGCGACCGTCTCGAGGCCCGCATCGCGCAGCGCGTCGGCGAGGCGGCGGGCGCGCCCATGATCGTCGAGGAGGCGAGCGCGGTGGTGGAGCAGCGCGTGGAGGGCGCCGGCGGCGACGATGCCGCTCTGTCGCATCCCGCCGCCCATGCGCTTGCGGACGCGCAGAGCCTCGTGCACGAGCTCGCGCGAGCCCGCGATCGCGCTCCCCACCGGCGCGCCGAGGCCCTTCGAGAAGCAGGCGGAGACGGTGTCGAAGCCACGCGCGAGCACCGCCTCGCTCACGTTCGTCGCGAGCGCCGCGTGCCAGATGCGGGCTCCGTCGAGGTGCGTGCGTGCGCCGCGCTCGTGCGCGAGCTCGCAGATCGCGAGCGATTCCTCGGGGCGCCAGACGCGCCCGCCTGCGCGGTTGTGGGTGTTCTCGAGCGCGACGAGGCGCGTGCGCGGCTCGTAGTACGCGGGCGCGAAGGCGCCCTCGAGATCGCGCGGGGAGAAGAAGCCGCCGCGCCCCACGACGGTGTGCTGCACGCCCGCCGCGCCCATCGCGCCCGACTCGTAGAGCACGAGGTGCGCGTGCTCGCCGACGACGATCTGATCGCCCGGCGCGCAGTGCAGCTGCACGGCGATCTGGTTGGCCATGGTGCCGCTCGGCACGAAGAGCGCGGCCTCCTTGCCGAGGAGCTGCGCGACCTCGTCCTCGAGGCGGCGCACGGTCGGATCCTCGCGGTAGATGTCGTCGCCGACCTCGGCGTCGGCCATGGCGCGGCGCATGGCATCGGTGGGTCGCGTGACGGTGTCGGAGCGGAGGTCGACGAGCATGGGCGCCTCTCGTAGCGCGATCGCGCGCGCGCGGCGCGGCCATGCGGATCGACCTTGACGATGGAGGCGCCCTGCCGTATCCCACGCGCCCTGTTTCGACCGGGACGCTCGAGAGGGCGCGCTGGGAGAACGGGGTGACAAGAGAACACGCCGCCCTAGCTCAGGGGTAGAGCAACGGTTTCGTAAACCGTAGGTCCCGGGTTCAATTCCCGGGGGCGGCTTCGGGTTTCGAGGGGAACGAGCGCTACGCACCAAGACACGCGACGCGGGCCGCAACATCGACGAGGGCGCGTCGACGAGGGCGCGTCGACGAGGGCGCGAGGGCTTCGCGGGCCGCGGCACCCCTGGTCGTGCGATCCGCGCGCGCTATGACCGAGGATGAATCGGTGGTGGGTCTGCGCGCTGTGTGTGCTGTACGGGGTGTGTGCGTCGTGTGGGAGTGACGAGGTCGTCCTCGAGGGTGATCCGATCCCCGAGGATGCGCTCGACACGCTCGATCCAGGCGGTCTCTACGTGGAGCTCGAGCTGCGCCGCACCGCGGGCACGGTGACGGTCGTGTCGTCGCGCTGGCTCGATGCGGAGGTTGGTCTCGCGCGCGCGTACGAGGGGGATCACATGCTCGTGTCGCGCGATGGCGCAGGCAACGTCGAGGACGCGGTCTTCTTCAGCTTCCCGACCGTGGCGCATCGCGAGGGCAGGGACGCCTCGGGCGAGCCGTTCGACGTGGAGACCTCCGTCGCCGACGACAGCGTGGTCTTCGTGCGCGTCCTGGCGTCCGAGAGCACGTCGGAGCTCACCGTGCTCGACGCCTCGGGCGCCACGGCGCTCACGCTCGCTTCACCCGCGGGGCGCGACGGGGCGCTGCTCCTTCCGCGCACGGGCTCCGAGCTCGACGGCGCCGGTGGCGAGCCGCTCATCGAGCACTCGCTCGCGGACTACCCACACATCGCGATCCTCGAGCCGGGCGACATGGGGAGTCTCCCCGCGGGCCTGGGCGATCCCACCGACGGAGACATCACGCGCCTTCACGCATGGAGCGAGCTCCCCGACCGCCCGCGTATGGCGCTCCTCGACGAGCTGCGACGCCTGCCCCCGGCGGTGGTGCGCTCCATCGCGAGGATCGGTGTCGGCGATCTGCGGGAGCTGCGCGGCGCAGACGGACGCGTGAGCGAGATCTACGCGAGCCAAGTGGGCAACGTGATCGTCTTCAACGTCGCGATGGCCGACTCGCCTTCGTTCGTGGGCACGATGGTCCACGAAGGCGTGCACGTATACGACGCGTCGCTCGGGAGCGACGTGTCCGAGACGGGCGTGAGCTGGCCCGCCGACGTGCTCGAGACCGCGAGGACGCGTCTACGGAACAGTCGACTGCGGGTGTCGTTGCGCCAGAGCTGGGCCTCGCTGCACGACGCCGCAGTCGGGATGCGCTTCGCCGTCGCGTACGACGCCACGACTCAGGCCGCGTTCCGAGGTCGGCCCACGACCGAGACCGGCGTGGTCGAGTCCTACGGAGGCACGAATGTCCGGGAGGACATCGCCACGTATGCGACGCGCCTGATCATGTCCCCTTCGCTCACTGCGGACGTGTGCTCCACGTTCCGCGCGGAGAATCGGATCACTCCGCAGCTCGCCACGATCTACGGCAAGATGCTCCTCCTGCGTTCGGTGGGCATCGTGACGCGCGACCAGGTGCACGGCTGCACGGGCCCCATCGGCTTCCGCGCGCCCCCGGGCATCACCGTGATCACACCGGAGAGCCGTCTTCGCTATGGCCTGAACCGTGATGTCGTGGCGCGCTTCGACGCCGGGAACACGAAGCTCGTCTTCACCGCCAACGACGCCACCTATCGAGGCCTGCTCGAGATGCCCACCCGAGACGGCGCCGCCCCGCTGGGCTTCCAAAGGCTGAGCGAAGGTGGACCGGCGGGTCTCTACGTCGATCGACGCACCGGCATGGGCGACGACTTCTACTCGACGGGGGGCCTGCTGTTCCTCGCCGAGGTCCAATCCACCACGGACTCCGCCGTGGCGGTGGGCTTCGTGCTGGGCGTGACGATGCACGAAGACGCGACCCTCGGACGCACCGAGGTCCTGCCCTACGGCGTGTTCCGCTACCAGCGCTGAAGGCCCCGCCACGGCCCGACTGTCCCGCACTCGGGCTCGTCGCGCGTTTCTCTTGCAGTACGCGGCGCGACTCGCGCGATGCTCACTCGATGCGCGACCGCCGACTCGTCCAGCTCGTGGCTGCCGCCCTCTGGCTCGTGCTCACGTCGGGGTGCTTCGGGCTCGGCTTCGATCAGCCCGAGCGGATCTCCCTTCGGCCCTACCCGCTCAGCCTCGAGCTACCCGCCGGGTTCACGCAGCGCTCCGGGAGCGGCGGTGCGATGGTGCTCGAGGCTCCCGAGGATGCGCGCGTGGTGACCGTGTCTGGAGCGGCGCCAGGCGGGGCCGCCTCGACGCGTACCGCGGCGGAGATCTTGCCGGGTGCGAGCCTCGAGCTCGACTGGGCCCGCCCCGCCACGCTCGACGGGATGAGCGCCGTCGAGATGCGGGTGCGCGAGCGCTCGCCCGAGGCGCGCACGCACTGGATCGCCGTGATCGACGCCGCGTCGGGCGTGGTCTTCCTCGACGTCGCGATCGACGACGCGGTGACCACCTCGCCGAGCGGCGACGTGCTCTGGGACCACACGCGAGACTCGATCCGCAGTGAGCCGTGAGCGGACAGGCACGAGCGCGTCCTCCGCGCGAAGGGCCGTGGGTGCATACTCGGAAGGCGCGCGTGCGGAGCGTCGCACGTGAGGCGTCGGTGGCCCGTGATGTCCAGCCCCTCCACTCAAAAAGCGAGTCAACACGGTCCGGCTGATCGTCGATCGGCGGGGTCAGGCCTTGCACGCCGAGCTCACCGAGCCCGAGCCACGCGACGATCCGCGCCTCTACGCCCGCATCGCCGACCTCGGCGTGGACGCGCGCTTCACGCCGCTCTTCGCGCTCCGCAGCGTCGCGAAGTCGTTCGATGACGCGCTGCTCGCGCGGATCGAGCACCTGGCCCACGAAGGGATGGGGACGTACCGAGGGCTCTACGACGTGCTCGGCGCGCTCCGTGTGAAGCTCGCGGTCGGCACGAGCGCGCGAGGGCTCCTCGACGCGGCGCAGTCGCTCGTCGACGACGCGCTACCGACCGATCGCGTCGCGGCGCTCGGAGCGCGCAAGCACCTCGCGCCGTTCCAGCTCGCTCGCGAGCGCTCGACGCCCATCGGCTTCTACACGCGGTCGGACGCGCTCCGCCGGATCTTCCGCCACGATCGGCTCCTCCAGACACCGCTCGAGGCAGAGACACGCGAGGCCCTTGCCGCGGCGCTGGGAGAGGACTCGACGCTGCGTGCCGACTACGAGCGACACCTCGCCTTGGTGGCGGGCGTCACGAACCGCTTCGCCCTGCCCTCCGTCCTGGCGCCCGAGGACAGGCGCGGAAACGCGCTCCTGCCCGCGTCGACGGCGCGAGAGAACGAGATCCTCGAGGAGCTCTTCGCGAGCACCGCACCGCCGTCGGGCTTCTCGCTCGTGGGCGAGCTCGTGTCGCGCATTCGCGATGGACGCCTCGACACCGCGCCGCGAAGCGACGAGGGCTTCTACGTCCATCAGCTCCACGCCGCGGCGTCGCTCCTGCGCCCGGAGACGACGGGGCTCACGGTGGGGCCGCGCTACCGCGCGTTCCTCGAGCAGGCCTTCCGCGCCGCGTTCACGACCGCGCGCGAGTCGCACGCCAAGCAGCTCAACGTGGCGGCGGGCGCCGCGATCCGCATCGTGGTGACGCCGGAGATCTCGCTCGAGCCCCTGCCCGAGCACTATCGGCGCACGGCCGACGCGTACGCGTTCCTCCGAGAGACGCTCACGTGCGTGCTCGGGCACGAGGCCCTGGCGGCGGCCTTCGGCTCGCACGACGCGCGCACCCTCGACGACGCGCTGCGCGCGATGATCCACTTGTTCCGCGGCGCCGAGGCCGTGGCGAAGGACGAGCTCGGTCTCACGGACGTGGACGCCGACGCGCGGGCCGTGTTCCGAGACTGGCAATCACGCTCGGCGACCGAGCCGGCGTTCACCGAGGACGTGCGCGTGGCCGTGCCGCTCTTCCACGACCGCTCGCGCAGGACCTACCGGATCTCGGCGTTGATCGGCCTCCAGCGGCGACGCTGGACGGTGTCGTACGCCACGACACCGAAGCTCCAGGTGCTCGGCGAGGACGCGGCGAGCGCGAACGTCTCATTCGGGTCGAGGACAGAGACCCTGATCGAGCCCGTGACCATCGAGGTCGATGTGCGTGAGGTGCCGACGCGCGAGACGCTGCGAGCGATCTGCGATCGCGAGCGCTCGATCGACGCGATCTGCGCAGCCCTCGTCGCTTGAGCCTCGCAAGGCGTCTCTCGACCGCGTCCGGCTCAGCGAGCCTCGCGCTCCTCGAATTCGGCGTGCGCGGCGCGGAGCGCGTCGGCGGTGTCGAGATCCTCGAGGATCGATGAGTCGTCGACCTCCACACTGGCGCGCCGGAGCTGCGCGAGCACGTCGCGGGTGCTCGCGCTCGGAGGCGCGGCGAGGAGCGGCGCGAGGGCGCTCCACGCGAGGGCATAGGGGTGACCTCCGCGGCCTGCGTGGCGCGGGACCGCGGCGTCGACCTCTTCCCGCGAGAGCACCTCGAGGAGCTGGCGCACGATCGCCGGCGAGACGCGCGGCTGATCCACGAGCGCGACGACGACGTGACCGCGTGCGGCAGGGGCGAGCACGCGCAGGGCCTCTTGCAGCGACGAGAGCATGCCGCGCGAGGGGTCGGGGTTGTCCACGCGACGCGCGTCGGGCACCACACGCGCGATCGCCTCGGCGTGCGGCGGGCCGACGACCACGAGCACCTCCGCACAGCCACCGTCGCGGAGCGCACGCACCGTGCGCGCCACGAGCGGCTTGCCGTCGATGCGCGCCAGCGCCTTGATGCAGCCCGCGCGCGAGGAGCGGCCCGCGGCGAGCACCACGCCCGCGGCGTCGTGGCGCCTCGCGCCGTGGCGGTCCTCGGCCATCACGTCGCGCCCACGGCACCGACACGCGCGAGGCGCGCGACCGCGCGACGGGTGAGCACGCGGAGGAGCGTGCGCCGATAGGGCGCCTCGTAGGGCACGTTCTCGAGGGGCTTGCACTCGCGCCACACGGCCTCGGCCACGCGCTCGGGCAGTGTCTCGTCGCGCATGCGGAGACCCATCGCAGCCGCCGTGGACACCACGCGTGGGCGCGAGCCGAGCACGCCGACCACCACGCGCGCGTCGGTCACGACCGCCTCGTCGTGCTCGCCATCGAGATCGAAGCGGAGCGCGATCGAGACGAGCGGGAAGTCGATCGTCGCGCGCGGGCGCCACTTCACGTACGTCGCGCGACGTGGGCCCGTGGCGAGAGGAACGCGCACCTCGGTGGCGATCTCGCCGCGGGCGCGCTCGGTGTGGCGCAGGCCATCGCTCCGGAAGTAGCGCGCGAAGGGGACCGTGCGCCGCTGCTCGCTGCCGTCGACGAGGCTCGCGAGCACGAGCTCCGCGTCGAGCGCCACGAGCACGGGCACCGTGTCGCTGCTCAGCGCGGCCACGCAGTTCTGGCCGCCCTCGACCACGTGACACACGGTGCCACCCGACTTGAGGCAGCCACCGATCGCGCTCCGCCAGAGGGCGGTCTGGTTCACGTAGCGACAGCGCGTGTCGAGGTGGACGTTGCCGCCGAGCGTGGCGGTGCGGCGGATCTGCGGGCTCGCCACGCTCGCGGCAGCCTCCGCGAGGCTCGGGGCGTGCACCTTCACGGTCGCGTCGTGGGCGATCGTCGCGAGCGTGACGCCCGTGCCGAGACGGAGCACGCGCGCGCCCTCGTCGAGCGCGATCCCACGCAGCGCCGCGAGGCGATGGAGGCTCACGAGCGTGCTCGGCGTCTCGAGGCGGTGCTTGAGGTTCGGCAGGAGGTCGGTGCCGCCCGCGAGCAGGCGCGCCTCGCTCGTCGAGAGCGCGGCGAGCGCTTGCCCCACGGTCTCGGGCACCTCGAGCGCGAAGCGCGGCAGGCGCAGCATCACGCACCTCCCTTGCGAGGCGTGTCGCTCGCGCGATCCGCCTTGTGGGGCGCGAGCGTGCCCTCGCGCTCGCGGCGACGGCGCTCCTCGATCGCGGCCAGCACCGCGGGCGGACCGAACGGCAGTCGATCGAGCCGCACCCCGATCGCGTCGTAGATCGCGTTCGCGATCGCGGGGATCGTCGAGTGCAGCGGCCCCTCGCCGGCCTCCTTCGCGCCATAGGGCCCCTGCGCATCGGGCGCCTCCACGATGAACGCGTCGATCGGCGGCGTGTCGAGCGACGTGGGGATGCGGTAGTCGAGCAGGCTCGGCCCCTCGTGCACGCCGCCGTGGCGCGCGTCGATGCGATGCGCCTCGAGGAGCGCCTCGCCAGCGCCCATGTAGGTGGAGCCCTCGATCTGCCCCTCGACGAGCGTGCGGCTGATCGCGCGGCCGCAGTCGTGCGCGACCCACACGTGCACGAGCTCCACCTCGCCGGTCTCCTCGTCCACGCGCACCTCCGCCACGTGCGCCGTGAAGCTGTACGCGGGCGAGGCGCCGATCGTCCCGCCGCGATAGCTGCCGTGTCGATCGGTCGGTGTCTTGTAGCTGCCCGACGCGGTGAGCAGGCCGTGCTCGCTCTCGGCCCACTCGAAGGCCTCGGTGATCGGCACGGCGCGCTCGGGGCTCTCGCGATCGATCGCCATGCGATCGGCGAGCACCACGCGGCTCGGCGCGACGCTCCACTTCTTGGCCACGCTCTCGGTGACCTCGCGGCGGAGCGCGAGCGCGGCCTCGAGGCAGGCGTTGCCGACCATGAGCGTGAGCCGCGAGCTGTAGGCGCCCAGATCCACCGGGCAGAGATCGGTGTCGGCGGAGAGCACGCGCACGTCCTCGAGGCCGAGGCCGAGCTCCTCGCACACGATCACCGCGACCACGGTGTCGCTGCCCTGGCCGATGTCGCTCGCGCCCGAGAGCACACGCGCGCGACCGCTCCGATCGAGCGTCACCTGCACCGCCGACTGCGGCATCTCGTTCGGATAGATCGGGTAGTTCGTGCCGGAGATGTACGTGCTGCCCGCCACGCCGATGCCGCGGCCGTAGGGCAGACGGGCGCGCTTGTCCTTCCAGCCGGAGGCCTCCTCGACCTTCGCGAGGCACGCCAGGAAGCCGTTGGACCCGATGGCCATCTCGTTGATCGTGCGCGTGTCGTGGCCGAGCGCGTTGCGGCGGCGGAGCTCGATCGGATCGAGGCCGAGGAGCGTCGCCGCCTTGTCGAGCTGCACCTCGATCGCGAAGCGCGGCTGCACGCTGCCGTGCCCCCGCTTGGGCCCGCACGCAGGCTTGTTCGTGTAGACGCGCGTGCTGTCGAAGCGGTACGCGCCGAAGTCGTAGGGCGCGCAGAGGAGCTGGCCCGAGTAGTACGTGGTGACGAGGCCGAAGCTCGAGTAAGCCCCGCCGTCGATGAGCGTGCGCGCATCGACGCCCGAGATGCGGCCGTCGCCCGTGACGCCGGTGCGGTAGCGCATGCGCATCGGGTGGCGCCCGCGGTGCGCGTAGAAGACCTCCTCGCGCGTGTAGAGGAGCTTCACCGGACGCCCCGTGACGAGCGCCAGCTTGGCCACGCAGAGCTCGAGATCGAAGGGCTCGCTCTTGCCGCCGAAGGCCCCGCCGATCGGTGGCTGGATCACGCGGATGCGGCGCGCCGGCAGCTCGAGGACACGCGCCAGCTCGCGGTGCAGGTAGTGCGGCACCTGCGTGCTGCTCCACACCGTGAGGAGGCCGTCCGGCTCCACCGACGCGAGCGCGCAGTGCGGCTCGATCGCCGCGTGCGTGGTGCCCTCGAAGAAGTACTCCCCCTCGACGACGTGGTCGGCCTCGGCGAGCTTGGCCTTCACGTCGCCGAACTCGAGGAGCACGTGCTTGTGGAGGTTGCCCTTGGTCGCGTGCGGGTTGATCGATAGGGGGCTCGCGAGCGCCGCCTCGGGATCGAGCAGGGCCGGCAGCGGCTCGTAGTCCACGCGGATCTTCGAGAGCGCCTCGATCGCGGTGTCCTCGTCGATCGCGGCGAGCGCGGCGATGCCGTCGCCCACGTAGAGGGCCTTCTCGACGCAGAGCGCGTTCTCATCGCGCGTCCACGGGATGATGCCGTAGGCCACCGGGAAGTCGCGGCCTGTGACGACGGCAGACACGCCCTCCATCGCGAGCGCGCGAGAGGCGTCGATCGAGAGGATCTTCGCGTGCGCGTGCGGGCTGCGGAGGATCTTCGCGTGCAGCATCCCGGGAAGCGCGAGATCGTCGGTGTAGCGCGCGAGGCCGCGCAGGCGCTCCATCGCGCCGACCTTGCGATGCCGTGCGCCGACGCCGGCCGTCACTCGCCCGCCCCCTCGGACGGCGCGGTGATCGCGCCCGTCGCCTCGTTGTCGCCGGCGCCCTCCGGCGCTCGGCCCGCGCGAGCGACCTCGACGATCGCGTCGAGGATCTTCGTGTAGCCCGTGCAGCGACAGAGGTTGCCGCAGATCGCCTCGGCGGCCTCTTCCCGCGAGGCGCACGGCGCCGTGCGCAGGCGGTGCTCGGCGCTCATCAGGATGCCTGGCGAGCAGAAGCCGCACTGCGCGGCGCCGTGGCGATCGAGCGCGTCCTGCAGGGGATGAGGCCGTGGGCCTGCGAGGCCCTCCACGGTGCGCACGCTGCGGCCCTGCGCCTGCGCGGCGAGCACGAGGCACGCGAGGACGGGCTCACCGTCGAGCTGCACGGTGCATGCGCCGCAGTCGCCCTTGTCACAGCCCTGCTTGGTGCCCGTCAGCTTGAGCACGTAGCGGAGCACCTCGAGCAACGTGTAGTGCGCGGGCGCGGCGACCTCGATCGGGACGCCGTTCACCTCGAGCGCGAGGAGGAAGGTCCGCGCCGCCATGTTCCTCGTTGCCCCTTTCGATCGATGCGTGACTTGATCTAACGCAATCGCCCTCGACGCCGCGCCGAGAACACTCACAGGGTGGACAGTGTCGCATCGGCGGACGACACCCGTGGCCTCCCGAGCGCTGCTCGTCGGGTCCGGCCGGAGGTCCACGACGAGACGCTGCGCGACGGCCTCCAGAGCCCGTCGGTGATCGATCCGGCCATCACGACGAAGCGCGAGATCCTCCACCTCCTCGCGCGCGTCGGCGTCGACTCGGTGAACCTGGGCCTGCCGGCCGCGGGCCCGCGGGCGTTCGATCAGGTGGTGGCGCTCGCGCAGGAGATCGTGGAGGCGAAGCTCCCGCTGCGGGCCGGCTGCGCGGGACGCACCGTCGTGTCGGACCTCGAGCCGATCGCAGCCGCGAGCCAGCGCGCCGGCCTGCCGATCGACGTGATGACGTTCATCGGGAGCTCACCGATCCGCCGCTTCGTCGAGGGCTGGAGCGTGGAGACGATCCGCAAGCGGAGCAGCGACGCGTTCCGCTTCGCGCGGCGCGAGGGGCTCACGGTCACCTACGTCACCGAGGACACCACACGCACGCCGCCCGAGGTGCTCGAGGAGCTCTTCACGGCCGCGCTCGACGAGGGGGTGGCGCGCCTCTGCCTCTGCGACACGGTGGGGCACGCGACGCAGGACGGCACGACGAACCTCGTGCGCTGGACGCGAGCGCTCATCGATCGCGCCGGCTCCTCGGCGCACATCGACTGGCACGGCCACGAGGATCGCGGCCTCTCGCTCCCGAACGCGCTTGCGGCGATCGACGCCGGCGCCGATCGCGTGCACGGCTGCGTGCTCGGCATCGGCGAGCGTGTGGGCAACACGCCGCTCGAGATGCTCCTCCTCAACCTCGAGGCCGACGACGCGCTCGCGGGCCGCGACCTCTCGCACCTCCCGGAGCTCTGCCGACTCGTCTCGCACACCACGGGCTACCAGCCGCGCCCCGGCCACCCGCTCTTCTCGCCCATCCGTCCCGAGCGCCTCGTCGGGCCTCATCGGTGGTCGTGGGACCGCAACCGCTGGGAGGACGCGCCCAGCGAGGACGATGGCTGAGCCCCGCGCCCCGCAAGCCCGTGATTCGACCGCGCCGTGCTCTGGCACGGCGGAGCGTGTGCGTTGTCCTGGCGCGCACCGCGCGTAGCGACAAGGGTCCCGTCTCTTCTCGCGACGCGAGCACGAGCCACCACGAGCCCCCAGCCCAGAGGATCGAGCGCGACCATGGCAGACACCGAGCTCCTTCGATTCCCCGGTCGCATCCTCTTCCTCACGGAGGACGCGGAGCTCCTGCGTCGTCAGCTCGCGGGCGAGCAGGTGCCCCTCGAGACGCTGCTCGCGGCCAAGCTCATCGACAACATCTCGACCGACGAGATCACGCCCGGCTGGGTCTGCTTCCACTACGACGAGATCCTCGGGGAGTACTCGATGCTCGGCCTCCGCGGTGGGCTCTTCGAGCGCAACACGCTCAAGAGCGGCGGCTTCGACGTGATCGTGAGCGGCGAGTCCAAGGGCTGCGGCTCCTCGCGCGAGCCGGCGCCCTACAGCGAGCTCGCGGCCGGCGTGAAGCTCGTGATCGCGCGCAGCATCGAGAAGATCTACCGACAAAACTGCCAGAACATCGGCCTCTACACCTCGACCGATCTCGGCCTCGTGCCGCGCATCGCGCGAGGCGAGCCGATCTCGATCGAGGAGCTCGTGGTCGGCCTCGATCCGATCAGCGCGGACATCGTGCGAGCCGGCGGTCTCTTCCGCTACGAGGCCCGACGGCTCGCCGGCGAGATCAGCCCGCCGCCGATCACCACGGCGCCGCGCCCGATGACGATGGTGGAGAAGATCATCGCGGCCCACGCGGTGCGCGACGCCAAGACCGGCGCGCTCGGCGTGCCCGCGGTGGCCCCGGGCGACTCGCTCTTCGTGCGCGCGGACGTGCGCTTCAGCCACGACTACGTGACGCCCATGGCCGAGGCCTTGTTCGTGGGCGCGCTCGGCGCCGACGCGCGCATCGCCGATCCGTCGAGCGTCTTCACGTTCCGCGATCACCTCACGTTCCTCTCGGAGGTGATGAGCGAGGACAAGAAGAAGATGGGCCTGCTCGATCGCGCCAACGCGCTCGGCGAGACGCAGGCACGCTTCGCCGCGCGACACCGGCTGCGCCTCTACGGCGACGCGCCCGGCGGCGGCAGCGAGGCCATCTGCCACAACGCGGTGATCGAGGACATCGCGCTGCCGGGCCAGCTCGTGATCGGCACCGACTCGCACACGTGCATGGCGGGTGCGCTCGGCTGCTTCGCATTCGGCGTGGGCGCCACCGACATGGCGAGCGCGTGGGCCAGCCGCGACGTGCGTGTGAAGGTGCCCGAGACCGTGCGCTTCGTGCTCGAGGGGAGCCTGCGCCCCGGCGTGAGCGCGAAGGACGTGATGCTGCACATCCTCTCGCAGCCGTTCTTCCGCACCTCGCGGGGCATCGGCAAGGTGCTCGAGCTCGCGGGCGAGGGCGCGCGCGGGCTCTCGCTCGACGAGCAGGCGACGCTCACCAACATGGCCGTCGAGGCGGGCGGCTTCACGGGCATCATCGAGCCGAGCGAGAGCGCGATCGCGCACCTCGCGAGGGCGCGAGGCCTCTCGGAGCAGGAGATCCGTCGTCGCATCGTGCGGAGCGATCCCGACGCGGCCGTGCACGAGACCTTCGTGATCGATCTCGGCGCGGTGCCCGTCATGGTCGCGACGCCGGGCGATCCCCGCAACGGCGTGCCGGTGAGCGCGCTCGACGCGGACGTGCGGATCGACATCGCCTACGGCGGCTCGTGCACGGGCAGCAAGAAGGCCGACATGGACATGTACGCAGCCGTGCTCGCAGAGGCGCGCGCGCGCGGCCTTCGGGTCGCCGACGGCGTGCGGCTCTACATCCAGTTCGGCTCGCAGCAGATCCGCCGCTACGCCGAGGAGCGAGGCTACGTGACGCTCTTCCGCGAGGCGGGCGCGGAGCTGGTCGACCCTTCGTGCGGCGCGTGCATCAACGCGGGCCCAGGCGTCTCGAGCCGACCCGAGCAGATCACCGTGAGCGCGATCAACCGCAACTTCCCCGGACGCAGCGGCCCCGGAAAGGTCTACCTCGCGAGCCCGCTCACCGTCGCCGCGAGCGCCGTCGCGGGCAAGCTCGTCGACCCGAAGGTCTTCCTCGGACCGAGCGCCTGATCAGTGCCGCGCGAGCCACGCGAGGAGCGTGGGCGCGACCTCGGGATCGAGCCCGCGATCGGCGGCCGAGTAGCCCGACTGCACGACGACCGGGTTCTGCTCGGCGATGGGCAGCGGCTCGAGCTTGAGCACGTGGTTGGCGAGCGGCGGGACGACGAGCGTCACGTCGGCGTTGCCGCCCTCGCGCGCTGCGCGCTCGAGCGTGGTCGCGTCGAGCTCGGCGCTCACCTGCATGTCGTGCGCGCCGTTCACGATCAGCACCGGCACGTGGAGCGCGCGGAGCTCCACCGCGGGATCGAACGGGAGGATCGCGCGCGCGAACGGGAGCGATGCGGGGCTCATGAAGGCCTGCACGAGCCCTTGCACCGCGGGGATCGGCGAGACCTGCGCGGGATCGACCGGGCGCCCTGCGGCGATGTCGTCGAGGGCGGCGCCGATCGGCGTCATCGTCTGCGCGAGCTGCTCGCCCTGGTAGCCCGCGGCGTCGCGGAACTGCGTCTCGAGCTGGCGATACACGATGTCGCGCATGCTGTGGCCCGGGCACGCCAGGAGCACGAGACCCGCCGGCGGGGGCGCGTCCCCGAGGTGGCTCATGAGGTGGATCGCGTGCTCGCCGCCCTCGCTGTGACCCGCGACGAAGACGCGCGCGGGATCGACCGCCGCGTGGGCGCGCAGGTGCGCGAGCATCGCCGTCTGCTCGGCCACGTAGTCGTCCCAGGCGAGCGGATGCGACGGCAAGCCCGACTGTCCCGTGCCCGTCTTGTCGTAGCGGAGCACGACCACGCCTCCGTGCGCGAGCGCCTCGGCCAGGAGGCGACCCGAGCCGTTCGTGCCCGGAAGGAGCGGCGAATTCCAGTCGCGATCGGTGGGCCCGCTCCCCGCGATCAAGAGCACCGCGGCGTGGCGGCTCGCATCGCCGGGGCGCGTGAGCGTGCCGTGCACGCTGCGTCCGTCGAGCTCGAGCGTGACTTCTTCGTCGACGATCGGCCCGAGCTCGTCACCGCTCGAGCGCGCGTGCTCCGGCTCCGCGCCCCCCGACGAGGCCCCGCAGCCGAGGGCCATCGTGCTCACCACCGCCCACAGGATCGCGTGTCGCCGTCGCATGCTCCGCCTCTCCTTCTCGTCCGCGCGCAGCGGGCCCGCGCGGGAATCCCTGCCTCGCCCGCCGAGCCTCGCATGCCCTCGTGTCGGTGAGCCCGCCGCGGTGTGTGGAAGGGCAGTGTGCTGCCTTGCCTGAGTGGGGCGCCCTGCGGCCGAGGAGCGCAGCTCCCCCTGGAGCGGAGCAGCGAGGATGGAAGAGCGGAGCGACGAAGGACGACCGAGGTGTGGGGGCCCATGGCCCCCTGCCTGAGCGCCGGAAGCGCGGGAAACAGAGGCGTTCTTCAAGCGTCGCTACCGCGTGGAGCCGATCCTCTCGAACGACGCGGCGGTCGGCATCGAGCAGTACGTCCACCAGCAGGCGGTCGAACACGAGCTCGTCGAGCGCGCGGTGGAGTGGCCGGGCCCGTGCTCGTACGAGGCGGTGATCGAGGGACGGTCGAGCGTCGAGGTCTCGCTGTTCGACGACGAGGGCTGGCGTGAGGCGGGTGCCCGTCGGGACGAGCGCTCGCAGTTCGTGCGCACGGCGTCGGTGCCGCTCACGCCGCTGCCGCACCGCGTGGGCCTCAGCGAGCTCGAGCTCCGCGCGCAGCGTCGTGCACTCATGCTGAACATGCAGGACGTGGAGGCGCAGGTGGCGCGCAAGCGTCGCGAGGATGGCAGTCGGCGGCTGCCGAAGCCCGAGAGGTACACGACGCAGGACCCGAACGGTGTGCCGCCGGGCCGGCGGAAGAAGAGCAAGAAGCCGCAGCCGTGGGCGCACGGCAGCGACGAGCAGGTGCGCGCCTACGAGGAGGCGTACGCGGAGGTGATGGTCGCGTACGAGCTCGCGTCGACGCGGTACCGAGAGACCGGAGTCCTCTGTCCGTTCCCGGCGGGGACGTTCCCGCCGCGCATCCCCGTTCCGCGAGAGGTGCTGTAGCCCGCACCTCGGTCACGAGAGTCCTGCCCTCGCGAAGCGCGAAGGGAGAAGTGTCCCTGCCGGCCCGCGCGCCGAGCGGGGCAGTCGTGTTCCGTCGGCAACGGGCCGTCTGGAGGGTCGTCTCGTCTTCGGTTGTCAGCCTTCTCGCTCAGGAGCGTGTGGCGGCGACCGTGGACAGGGACATTCCCCAGGCACCCGCGCCACCCCGCCACTCACTTCGTGGCGATGCTCTGACCTCAGTACTTCTCGGGGCCACCTCTTCTCGGCCGGGTCATCCAAGCTCCGCCTCCTGCCTAACCGCAGAAATGTATGAACGGTCCACGCCTAGTTCCGCGCATAGCGCCTCAAGCTCTCCCCAGGTTTGCTTCGGCAAGGCGATATCCGCTTCTGTCAGGTGGTTGCAGAGAATCTCCAGCGCGAGTCTTGGTTCCCCATATCGGAGAAGGTCGCCCACGATTTCCGAGGAAAAGGCGCCCGTCTTGGTGGAGACCTCGGCAACAAGATCGCGTAACCGTTCTTTGAGCGAGACCGTCACGGTTGCGGTGCATCCATGTTGTAGCCCGATACGATGCCCTCGCCGCCAGGCTCGACTATTACTTGGATCGAAATCCCGTGATCTCGGCCCCGCACCCGATAGCGTACTGGCGTACCAGTACTGTTCGTTGCAGGGGAATTGGGCGCCGGCCCCCCACGACTGACGGGCGCCGTCGTGTAACCTGGTCCCGTGGCCTGTCGCCACGTCGACTGAGGCGAGTTTGCTACCCGCTCGATCGCCGCGACGACCTGGTCGTCGGTCCAGGTGTCCGGGAACGCTCCCTCCTCACTGCCGCGGCGCGGCCCGTGGCCAGAACCGGGCCGACCCGGATCTCCATCGAGGATATGGCTACGCCGAGCCTGGCTGACACGGTACGGTCCACAGGTGTTGTGGGCGATGATGCCAGCAGAGCCCACGGGGAATGAGTGAACGCCGTCAACTTCAAGGTTGACCACGGAGGCGCCGGCCTCCGACCAGAGGCCGACGACCGCGACGGTGCCACGCAGCGCCTGGAGCACGGATCCTGGTTCCAGTTGAGCTACCGCAACAACCCCCCCGCCGTCAGCCAGCAACAGCGGATGTTCGGGCGTGGCGCGAAGTTCGGCCCCGTCGCTCAGCCGCATTCCAACCAGCACTTCGGCGCTTCGACGCATGACGCCAGTCACGAGACATCCGGGCCCTCCGGGAAGTTCGACCACTTCGAGCAGCGTCAGCCGCGCTCCTGCAACTCCCCCGCCCGGAATCGACGACTCCACATCGCCAAACGGCCCATGCTGGCCCGTCCGACGCAAGAAGGAGGCGCTCCCGCCGTCCGGATACTCCACGTTCACCCGCAACCCAACAAACGGCCCCGTGTCGCATACACTGTCGGGCAAAGCCTCAACGCGATGGCCAGTACGCACGTCCTCGATCGGCCGCGGTCGGCCCGTAGTGTGAACGAGAGTCTCTTCCGGAAAACAGCCGTCTGTCTCCGCAACGGCGCACGTCCTGCATGGGCCTGAACTGCCGGGAGGACGTTCCGCCGCGGCGGTGGTTGGCGCGGATTCGGCCACCGGCTCGGCGGGAGTGACTGCTTCGGCAACCGCCTGAGTCGGCCCTGCTTCCGGTCCGGGTGGCTCCGCCGCCGTGGCTGGTCTACGTGGCGCGGCAGAAGCTTCGCCGGATCCCGTGCTGGTCCGCGTCGAGGGTCCCGGCAGAAGCAGCGGCATGGTAATCAGCAGGCCGAGATCGGTTCCTCTCTCAAGAGCCGCTTCGGTACGCGACCTAGGGGCCTGAGGAATCTGGGGATCAGTCGCTGGCTCGTGACCTCCCACCTGCGACATCCCGAGCATGAACAGCGCCAGTCCGATCGCCGGCCGGGCGACCGCGACGACATTGACTGCCGCGCCGCGCAGGATGCCTAGTTGAAGGGCTCCCATGACGCGATAGTTCTCCTGCTCAAGCTCGCTTGCGTCCGGCCCCGGGGTAGCTGCCATCGGAGTGCAGCGCCCCTCGTCGCCGCCGGCGCGTGCTGACAACTGCAGGCCGGCGACATCCGCCCGTTGAGCGAGGTCGCCGGATGTGTAGTGGTAGCTATTCAACGTCTCCCCACCGCCCGCGGCGTGAACATGCAGCGGATCCGGCGTCGCCCACCTGCCGAGCCTCGGAATCAGCCACCGCTCGCCGAAGTACGTGACTCCGATCTCCTCGTCGGCCTCCTTGCCTGTGAACCCCATCGGCTCGAGCGGAACATCCGCCTCGTTCGTCCAGAGGTTCTCTCGCGCGCCGTTGGGGTAGTACGTGCTCACCTCGAGCAGGGCGCCGCTCAGGAGGTCGAGGCTCGCAGCGGTCGTGCCGAGGAGGTCGCTCGCGTTGACCGTCGCGCGGCGGTTGCGGTCGATGCCGAGGCTCGTGATCGACGGCGCTGCGTCCCACACGATGCGGGCGCCGGCGATGAGGTACTGCGTCTCGGTCGCGTCGGGGCCGCTGCCCTCGGTGGCCTGGTAGACGAGGCCGTCGTTGTCGAAGGTGATCGTCAACCCGCGACGCTCGAAGTCGCCCGGGTAGACGTAGAGCGTGTAGCGCTCCGGCAGCGAGACGCTCGCCTCGGCGAAGCTCTCCTTCACCGTGCGCTGGTTCGCGCCGTCGTAGCGGTAGCGCATGCGCGCCGCCGGGGTCCACATGCCTCCGACTCGGTCGTGACGACGACCATCGACGAGGCGGTTCCGCTCGTCCCAGCGGAAGCTGTAGTGCTGCTCGTCGGCACACGCGCAGTTCGCGCGGAGGTTGTCGAGTCGCTCCGACAAGGTGCCAGTCAGGTCGGCACAGACGCCGGCGCTCGGTGCGTCGGTGCACTGGCCGTGCACCGTGAAGCTCGTGACGTTGCCCGAGACGCCGTAGCTCGCCTCGACCCAGCCCGCGCCCTCCCAGCCGCTCTCCACGCCCGTCGAGGGGATGTTCGTCGTGAGGTAGAGCGCGCTCGGGCGGCCGCCCACGTCACGGCCGTTCGTGATCGCGCCGATCCCGCGCTCGTAGAACATCTGACCCCGAGTGTACGTGTTGCGCGTGCGGTGGCCCATCGGCCACTGGCTCGGACGCACCGCGAAGGCGTGCGTCCTGCCCTCGGCAGTCGAGTCGGCGGTCTCGAGCGCAGCGCCCAGCACGAGCTCATCCTCTCACGGAGCGAGGCCGGATCGAAGAAGCGACCTGGTCCCCCGTCGATCATGAGAGTCCCGCCCTCGCGAAGCGCGAAGGAGGCGTGTCCCCGCCGGCCCGCGCGCCGAGCGGGGCAGTCGTGTTCCGTCGGCGTGGGGTGCAGTGTGGGGTGAGACTCGGGTCGTCGAGGTCTCACGCGGGCGCTCGGAAGCATCCGGCGACCGCAAACAGTGGTGACCGGGAGCCGACCTGGTCACTTCCACCCCGCTGTCCTGGCCATGTTCTCACCTCACCATTTCGTCGGTGAACGGGTACGTTAGAGGAGACCGTCTCGAACCTGCTCTACGATTACGCTCCAGTACGATTCTCGGTCGGAGAAGCAGGTCGGATCAACTCGCTTCAGCGCCTCGCGAAGCCTGCGCGCGTCTTCTCGGGAAGGAGGCTCAAGAGCCGAGCCGCCCCTTGAGTAGTGTTCCTCATACACCTCCATGGCAGCCGCGAACTGACGAAGTGTCGTGTTCACGAAGCGCCCGACGCTGCCATCGAGCATACGCACGGAGCCATCTGACAGAACTACAATCGGGGCGACGTCGCCCTCTGTCGCGACCTGAATACTCCCGTCGGCCAAGACCCGCGGAACGGCGAGCGGTCGCAGGTGCGAGGCGGGGTCATCCAGCAAACCGACCTCGCGCAGAAACTGCTTGTTCCCATCGCTAAGGGCCGTGCTCTCCAGAACGGACGGTATCACCTTGATGTAGCTCTTCATACCGCCCACTACTCCGATCGTATGGCCTGTCGCGCCGCCTGTCTCAGTGCCCGAACTCCAGCGACGCGGGCAGCCGTTGTCCCGCCGTGTCCAAAGCTCCATGTGATCTGAGCTTGGGGGAATCGCTGCGCCAAGAGGTTGGCACAAAACCCACCCGGAACGTTAGGGCCCGCGTATGAATAACCGTCTCGGTTCTCAAGCGGCCGCTCGCGGACGAACGGTGTAGTTCCAATCGCCATGGAAGGGTTCTCTCTCGATGTTGAGCGTCTTCATCTCCTTCGCGGAGAT
>JAIBCE010000419.1 GCA_019694315.1 Sandaracinaceae bacterium | reverse complement strand
CTTCGCCGGCGGGCGCGTGCACGGTCGTCGGTGGCCCCGCGAGCTCCGACGACGAGGCGAGCGTCACGGGCACGCGCTCGCCGAGCTCGCCCGCAGGAGCTCCTCGAGCGCGTGCGCCTCCGTCCCGGGATCCCCCGCTGCCGCGCCCGCGACCTGGATCATCCACAGCTGCCCGACGCCGCTCGCGTCGAGCGTCAGCTCCACGCGTTCCTCCTCGCAGGTGAGCGGGAGCACCGCCTGGCGCGCTCCGATGCCGGGCGATTCCACCTGGAGCAGCAGGTCGCAGTAGCGGCCGGCCCGCGGCGTCAGGAGCGCGCGCTCGTGGCCGCCCAGCGGGAGCGCGATCGGAGCCAGAGCGTCGTGGTGATGGTTCGTGGCGCTCGTGGTGCCGGGACAGGCGAGGAGCTCCAGCCTCGTGAGGCTCGCGTCGGCGAGCAGGGGCCCGGGCTCGAGGGCCATCGAGACCTCGACGGTCAGGCCGTCGTCGTGGAGCACGCAGGCCTGCGTGAGGAGCGCGAGCGCGATCGACGTCGCGGCGCGAGCGATCGTTGGAATCGCCTTGCTTTTCGGGCAATTCGTGAGCTCGGCGCGCGCGTTGCTCGCAGCGTCCGCGGTGGAGGGGGCCCGTGCGTCAGACATCGAGCCCCATCCCTGCCTCGAGCGAGACGCCGTCCCATCGCGTGCCCTGGCTCGTGTCGTACAGACCGAGCACGGGGACCCGCACGACCAGGTGGAGCACGAGATCGCTCGTCGGCGCGACCACGATCCCTCCGCCCGCGTGCAGGAGGAACGTGGGCGCGCCCATGGTCTGCGGCGTGCTCCCGGAGGGCCCCTCCAGGCGGCTGTCGAGGCCCACGCGGAGCGCGAGCTCGAGCATCGGCTGCCACTGCACCACCGCGCTCGCGCGCAGCGCCACGCCGTTGCGCCAGCCCGCGAAGCCCGTGGTTGGGAAGGCTCCCTGCGCGCTGAGCGAGAGCGAGGTGTCGTCGATCCGCGAGAGCCATGTGAGCCCGAGGAGCGGCTCGAAGCCGCCCGTGCCCGTCTGCGCGATCAGGGGCGCGACCGACCCACCGGCGCGTCGGAGCTCGGGCGCGGTCGGCATGCGCGAGCCGAGCTCGAGCACGAGACGGTGCGCGGGGGCGAACGAGCGCTCGCGGAAGATCGTCACGCGGACGCGGAGGTCGAGATCGCCGATGCCCAGGCTCGTGTCGTGGGCGAGGCTCGGATCGTGGCTCTCGCGCCACACGAGCGGGAGCGCGGCGGTGAGCAGGGCCACGTCGTCGACCGCGACGCTGCCGCCGAGGAGCAGGCGCTGATCGAGCACCTCGCCGTCGGCGTCCGAGTAAGACGTGTGGAGCGCGACGGCGGCCAGCCGCACACGACCTCGAAACGGCTGCTCGGCCCCCGCGATCTGGCGCAGCGGATCGCCTGCTCCGCACGTCGCGCACGCCCGTGCGACGGGAGCTCCCAGGGACGGGATCGCGGCGACGACACAGAGCGCGAGGGCGACGCAGCGGAGCCTGGGCACGCGCGAGATGTAGTCGCGTCCTCGTCCCGCCAGCATGCGGCAAGTGGTCGCACCATCGCGTAGGCTCGCGCGTCCATGACCACCATCGTCGAGACCACGCTCCAGCCTGGCGTCGCGCACGTGGAGCGCTGGCGTGGCCCCGAGGCCGATCCCAGCGACTCGCCGCAGCTCTTGGTCGAGGTGCCCCACGGCGCCGACGAACGCGCGCACTACGACGCGCTTCGCGCGCGTCTGGTGGGCGATCTCCCCGCGGATCTCCACGAGTTCTTCCACGCGAACACCGACGTCGGCGCGTGGCAGTACGGTCGGCGCGTGGTCGAGCGCCTGGTCGCGGAGCGGCCGCGGCTCTCGGCGGTGCTCGTGCGCTCGCTCGTGCCGCGCACCTTCATCGACTGCAACCGTCTCGAGGACGCCGCCGCGGCGGGCGGGGTCACCGCCGGCATCGCGCCGTACGTGGAGCACCCCGACGACCGCGCGCTCCTCGTCTCGCTGCATCGCGCGTACGTGGCGGTGATCGAGGCGCACTACGCCGACGTGTGCGACGGTGGCGGCTTCGCCCTCACGCCGCACACCTACGGGCCCTACAACCTGCCGATCGCGAGCATCGATCGCGACATCGTCACGCGACTTCGCGAGTGCCATCGCCCCGAGACGATCCCCACACTCTCGGTGCGTCCCGAGATCGATCTCCTCACGCGAACGGCCGACGGAGTGCGTCTGGCGCCGGAGGGGATCGTCGAGGATCTGCTCGTGGGCTTCGCGGGCGCGGGCTTCGCGCCGACGGAAGGCGTGGCGTACAAGCTCGCGCCGAGCACGCAGACCTGGCGCTTCGCGACGCGCTACCCCGATCAGCTGCTCTGTCTCGAGGTGCGGCGCGATCTGCTCGTCGAGCGCTACAGCGCGCTCGAGGCCATGGCGCTGCGCGCGGACGCGATCGATCGCGTGGCGGCCCCGCTGGCGGAGGCCATCGGGCGCTGGCTCGATCGGCGCGCCCGCGAGGCGTGGTGAGCGAGGCGTGGTGAGCGAGCGCGGTGAGCGAGCGCGGTGAGCGAGCGCGGTGAGCGAGCGTGGTGAGCGGCCGCCGCGAGCGGGGCGGCTACGCGACACGCGAGGCTCGCCTCGACCTCGCCCCACGCGATCCATCCGATCGGATCGGTAGACGGACGCGGGCCCACGCCGCGCCGCGACGGCCACGCTCCCGTGAGCCGTCGGCCCGGCGTCAGTCGTCGATCTCGAGGCTCGCGAGCTTCTCGGAGAGCTTCTTCCCCTTGTGCGGGAAGGGATGTGTGGGCACCTCGAGACCGAGGAAGGCGGCGAGCTTGTCCCACCGATCGCCCGCGACGATGTCGAGCACGAGCAGATCGCTCGGCCGAGCGGCGAAGTGCCGCATCACGCGCTCGTGATGGTCGCGGCGGGCATGGAGGAAGCGCGTCGCGTCGAAGTCGTAGCCACCGTACACGGCCTCCCGCAGCCGACGACGCACCTCCATCTGGACGCGGTGCTCCTCGCCCATGGGGCCCTCGAGCGGCGCGCGGGCTCCCCAGTGCTGCTTGCACGACTTCAGCCAGCTCGCCTCGTCGCGCGTGGTGAGCACGAACTTCGCGTCGGGATACGCGCGATCGAGCGCGTCGAACGACGGGATCGTCGTGATGTCCGTGATGCCGTCGTAGTGATCGAGCAGCGGAAAGCGGCCGTCGCCGCGGGCGAGCGCCTCGAGCGTGCCGCGATCGGTGGGGTAGTGGACCGTGTCGATCCCGAGCACGTGCAGGGCCGCGGTGAGGCTGCGAGTACCGGTGCGAGAGAGCCCGAGCCCGAACACCTTCGGCGGCCTCGGACGCGCCGCGAGGGAGGGATCGATCGCGAGCGCACGCTCGAGCTCGGTGCGGCCGAAGGCGCCTTGATCGTCGAGGCCGAGCGCAGCCAGCTCCTCGTGCGCGATCTGCGGCAGGTTCTGGATGTAGGCCTCGACGTGCTTGGGCTTGGCCCCAGGCGGCACGACGCGCGCAGCGTGCGCCACGGCGTGGCGGGCCACGTCGAGGTCGGCCCCTGCGCCCCACCTCGACATCGACGCGTCGAGGCGCTTGCGCTGGAACTCCGTGCGGCTGCGGAGCTCGCGCAGCGCGTACTTCGCGAAGATGTCCGCGAGGTCCTGGAAGTGATCGTGGAGGATGTGGAAGCTCTTGAGCTGCTTCTCGAGGCCGAGCTCCGCGAGCGCGAGGTTGCGCAGACGCGACTCGGGGCGGAGCACGTACGGCAGGTCGTCCTTGGGCACAGGCACCGTCGCCATCATGCGCACGACGTCGGCGCGGGTGACGTGCACGCCGCAGTGGATGCGTCCGCGGAAGCGATCCTGCACGTAGCAGTCGACGTACGGCAGCGTGTTCGCGTCGAGGAACGGCCGCATGTCCTCGAGGATCAAGCAGTCCGCGTCCATGTGGACGACGTGGCTGCACGGGCTCGAGGGATCGGTCGCATGCGGAAGCTCGAGCATGCGACGCACGGCGAGCGCAAACGGCTTCACGTCCTCGATCAGGTGCACGCGCTGCGGCTTCACGTGCTGGATCGCGAGCTCGAGCGCGAGCTGGCTCGTGCGCTCGCCGACCGAGCGGAACACGAGCTCGATGTGCTTGCTCCCCGGGGGCGCGAAGTCGCCCTCGAGCGTGCGCACGACACCTTCCGATCGACTGGCCGATCCGCTCACGAGGTCCTCCTACGGAAACGATGTTCGCTCAGAGCGCGGGCCGTGCGAAGCGCTCGTTGACCTCGCCGGCCATGCGGTGGAAGAGGGCGAGCACCTCTGCGGTCAGCTCGTGTCGCCAGCGCACGTCGAGCACGATCCCCGCCGGATGGGGGCCGTAGTAGGCGAGGTTCTGGTCGACGAGATCGAGCACGTCGCCGCGCGTCGCGGCGGGCGCCTCGGGCCGCAGCGCGCGTCGCGATCGCTCGCGAACGACGAGGAATTGCGTGCCGTCGTTGCCGCCGAGCGGGTGCTGCTCAGCCTCCCAGAAGCGGAGCATCGAAGACTCGAATTCCACGCCGAGGAGCTCGGTCACTCGACGGGTCTGCGTGACCGGATCCGTCGCGAGCTCCTCGTAGTGGAGGCGCAGCACGCTGCCGGGGAACGACAGAGCGAGGGCATCGGTGCGAGCGATCTGGGCCATCCACTCCTCGATGATCGCGGGTGGGGAGAGGGTTGGATCCTTGCGCAGGCGCGACGCGACGATGGCGCGACCATCTCGCTCCAGCACGACGAGGTGCTTTTCCGTGGTGGTGCCCGCGAGACGCGCGAGCTGCTCGCGCTGCCACTCCGTGCCCTTGCTCGAATCTACGACGATGCGACGGCCCGTCTTCCGCGCGAGGACCTCGTACACGTCGGGCTCGAGCGGGGCGCTGAGCTCACCCCACACAGGACAGCTCGCGCCGCAGAGCTTGCACACGCGCTTCTTGAGCGGCTTGCTCGCGTCCCCGAGGAAGACGCTCTTGCGCAGCTCGCCGCCGTACACGACGGCGGGATGGGCGCCGAGGATCATGCCGAGCAGCGTCGAGCCGGAGTGCGGCGCGCCGCCGATGAAACAGACCCGTTCGCATGCGCGCGACGCTCCGGGGGGAGTCGTCACCTCCGCTCGTCGATTCAACGCTTTCGACCTGCGGGCGTGGGGTCCGAGGGCCGCTGCTCGAGGAGGCCGAGCAGGCGCGTGGCGCGCTCGTTCTGGGGATCGATGACGAGCACTTGCTCGAGCGCCTGCCGCATCCCCTCCACGTTGCGTCGCTCGAAGAGCCCCGTCGCGAGCGAGAAGAGCTGCTCGAGCGCCAGGACGGGCCGCTCGTTGGTCAGGTAGAACTCGGCGATGCGCCGCGCGAGCAGGAGATCCTGCGGATAGCGCACGCGCAGCTGCTCGAGCTCGTGGCGCACCTGCTGCTCGTGTCCGTAGCGAAGGAGCACTGCCATGTCGGTGAGCTTGCGATCGAGGAGGCCGCTCGGGATGAGTCCGTCCTCGCTGCGCTCGCTGGGCGGCGGCGCGGCGACGGCGACGTGCGCCACGTCGGGCACGAGGCGCAGGGCCTCGCGTCGCTGCGTGATCTCCGAAGGCGCCTTCACCACGCTTTCCCACGGCTCCGGCGCGCGCGGCAGGAGCTTGTCGCCCGTGCGCTCCACGGCAGACGGCTCCGCGCGGGGCGGATCGCTGCGCGTCGCCTTCGCCTTGAGCGGGAGCTCGATCGGCACGTCGGCCTCGGCGGGTGGCTCCACCTGCGCGCGGATGCGCGAGCTGCCAGCACGCTGCTCGGCGGCGCGCGCTTGCTCCGCGACGCGCACCTGCTCCCCGGTGCGGGGACGCTCCTCGTAGCTCGCACCTGGATCGCTCGGCCGGCGCTCCCTGGGCTCGGCCACGCGCGCGTCGAGCATGCGCGCGTGCTCGAGGGCCTGCGGATGCTCGACCGTCCTCACGAGCTCCGGCATCGGCGGCGGCTGGATCGTCGGAGTCTCCTGCGGCGCGAGCGGCCCTGCGGCGCGCACGCGCTCGATCAGCTGCCTGGCCTGCACGGCCACGGTGCGGATGTCGTCGTCGTCGTCGTCGATCGGCGCCTTGCCGGCGGGCGCCGCCGCCTTGCGCGCGGTGAGCAGCAAGACTCCTTCGGCCGGCGTCATCCGCGTGGGCACGTCGTCGGCGCGCTGGAGCTCGGTGCGTCCCTGCTCGAGCAGCATCTCCACGGTCTCGGCCCAGCGCTCGGGGATGCGCGGATCGGTCGCGTCGGCGGGCGAGGGCGCGTCCTCGAGATCGTCGAGCGACATGCCGTCCTCGGGAGTGAGATCCGGCGCCGTGCTCGTGTCCGGCGGCAC
>JAIBCE010000418.1 GCA_019694315.1 Sandaracinaceae bacterium | reverse complement strand
ACGCTCCTGGCCCGCGCGCTCGAGAGCGCAGAACTGGATCTGTTGGTGCTCGGTGCGCTCGCCGATCGGCTGCGCGCCGCGGAGCGAGGCGAGGTCGTGCGCCTGCACCTCGACCGCCCCGGCGACGACGGCGTGAAGAGCTTCGGCAAGGCCGATCTCGACGCCGCGGGGGATGCGCAGGTGCTCCTGCGTCGCATCGCCGTCGCGCGCCTGAGCGGCGAGCGCGGCGCGCCGTTGCGCGTCGACGCCGAGGGGCTCGGCCTGCAGCTCGCCCAGCTGGCATTGGCCTACGGGGCCGACGAGATCGTCGTGCCGCTGGGCAAGCTCTCGCTCGAGGTGTTCGGCGGCGACGACGTCACCGCGAAGGAGAAGGCCGTCCTCCGCGAGCGCGAGCTGTGCACGCTCATCCGGTGCGCCGGGCGCGCCCCGCGGATCGTCGAGCACCGCAGCGGCGTGGCGGTCGAGCGCGAGCCCGACACCACCACCAGGGCCCAGAAGAAGTTCCGCGCCCCCGGGCGCGAGGCGCGCGAGAACGAGACGGGAGAAGCGTGATGCGATCGGCACGATTCGCGGAGATCGAGGCGAAGGTCAGGGCAGGGGTGCGGCTCGACGAGGACGATGGGCTCGCGTTGTTCGAAGAGCCCGATTTCCTGGCGCTCGGCGCGCTGGCCAACGAGGTGCGCGAGAAGCGCCACGGCGACCGCACGTACTTCAACCGCAACGTGCGGCTCGAGACGACCAACGTGTGCTACGCGTCGTGCAACTTCTGCTCGTTCGCGAAGCTCGAAGAGGGCATGCCCGGCGCGCACACCATGACGGTGGCGCAGGCCATGGAGGCGCTCCGCCGGAAGATCGATCCGAGCGCGCCGCCGACCGAGATTCACGTGGTCAACGGCCTGCACAAGGGGCTGCCGTTCTCGTACTACGAGGAGCTGCTCTCGGAGATGCGCCGCGAGTACCCGGCTGCGCACCGCAAGTGCTTCACCGCGGTCGAGATCCACTTCTTCGCCCAGCACTACGGCATGACGGTGCGCGAGGTGCTCGAGAAGCTGATCGCCGCGGGCCTCGAGTCGCTGCCCGGTGGCGGGGCGGAGATCCTCCACGAGGACGTGCGCCGGCGCATCTCGAACGACAAGGCGACGGGCGAGGAGTACCTCGCGGTGCATCGCGAGGCCCACGCGCTCGGCATGATGACCAACTCGACGATGCTCTACGGGCACATCGAGACCTTCGCCCACCGCGTCGATCACATGCTCCGCCTGCGCGCGCTCCAGGACGAGTCGGTCGCCCGCGGCAAGGGCCGCTTCCAGGCGTTCATCCCGCTCGCCTTCCACCCCGACGGCAACGGCATGGAGCAGCTCCCCGGGCCCACGGGAGTCGACGATCTGCGCACGCTCGCGGTGTCGCGCCTCATGCTCGACAACTTCGAGCACCTCAAGGCGTACTGGGTCAGCTCGACCCCCAAGGTCGCCCAGATCGGCCTCGCGTTCGGCGCCGACGACGTCGACGGCACCATCGTGGGCGAGACGATCTACACCGCCGCGAAGAAGAAGGCGCCCGACGGCCTCTCGGTGGACGATCTGGTCCGCCTCATCCGCGAGGCCGGCCGCATCCCCGTCGAGCGCGACACCCTGTATCGCGTGGTGCGCGAGTTCCCCCGCGCCGCCCTCGAGGGGCAGTTCAAGGTGCGCGATCGCCGCCAGGGCAAGCACCTCTCGGTGGTGTCGTGAGCAGACTGCGCGTCGCCGGCGTCGGGTTCCTCAACGCCCTGCCGCTCACCCACGGCCTCGCGGACGATCCGTCGATCGAGCTGTTCCTCGGCCTCCCCTCGGAGGTCGCGCGTCGGTTGAACGAGGGCGAGTGCGACCTGGCGCTCGTCCCGGTCGCCGCCGCGGCGACCCTGGGCGACGTCGATTTCCTCGACCTCGGCATCGTCGCGCGCGGTCCGGTGCGCAGCGTCGTCGTCGCGGCGAACGAGCCGATCGAGCGCCTCGAGCACCTCGCCCTCGACGCGTCGTCGCGCACCAGCGTGGTCCTCGCGCGCCTCGAGCTCGCGGCCCGCGGCGTGCGCGCCGGCGAGCGGGGCAGGGTGGTCGCGCGTCCTCCGAGCGAGGTGGTGACCAGCATCGGCGGGAGCGTCGGCGGCGTGATCATCGGCGATCCCGCGCTCGACATCGAGGGTCGGTTCCCGCACGTGCTCGACCTCGGGCGCGCGTGGAACGAGCGCACCGGTTTGCCCTTCGTCTTCGCGGCGTGGGCCGCGCGTCGCGGCAGCTACACCGAGGCGCTGGTGGACCGGCTCCGTCGCGCCGCCGCCGAGGGCATCGCCGCCCGCGAGGAGATCGCGCGCCGCTACGCGAGTCAGCGCGGCCTCCCGCCGGCCGGCTTCGTCAGCTACCTCCGCGACTCGATCTCGCACACGATCGACGAGAGGGCCGAGCAGGGCCTGAGCCGCTTCTTGACCGACGCGGCCGAGGCGAAGCTCCTCCCGCCGCCCGACGTGCGCGTCATCCGCACCGCGCGCCCCGAGCCCAAGCCGCGGGCGTCGCTCGACGCGCTGCTCGTGCGCGTGGCCGACGGCGGCCGGTTGACCGCGACCGAGGGGCTGCGTCTCTACGAGGAGGCGAGCCTCTTCGATCTCGGCCTCGCGGCCGACGCGGTCCGCAAGCGCAAGAACAAGCCCGACGTGGTGACGTACATCGTCGATCGCAACGTGAACTACACGAACGTGTGCACGACCTCGTGCAAGTTCTGTGCGTTCTACCGGCCCGTCGGCCACGACGATGGCTACGTGCTCTCGCGCGAGGTGCTGGGTCAGAAGCTGCAAGAGGTCGTCGACGCGGGCGGGGTGCAGATCCTCCTCCAGGGAGGCCTCAACCCGAACCTGCGCATCGAGTGGTACGAGGACCTGTTCCGCTGGATCAAGGCGACCTACGGCCTCGGGCTGCACGCGCTCTCGCCCGAAGAGATCCTCCACATCTCGATCCTCGAGGGCCTCGACGTCCCCGCCGTGCTGCGTCGACTCAACACGGCCGGCCTCGACTCGGTGCCCGGAGGCGGCGCCGAGATCCTCGTCGATCGCGTGCGCCGCAACATCGCCAAGGCCAAGTGCACGAGCGAGGAGTGGCTCTCGGTGATGCGCGCCGCGCACCACATGGGCCTGCGCTCGAGCGGCACCATGATGTACGGCACGACCGACACCGCGCAGGACCGCATCGCCCACCTCGTGAAGCTCCGCGATCTGCAGGACGAGACGGGCGGGTTCACCGCCTTCTTCTGCTGGGATTTCCAGTACGAACGGGGCACGCGCATCGCGTCCGGCGACCACGGTACGGTGCTCTACCTGCGCACCCAGGCCATCGCCCGGCTGATGCTCGACAACGTGGACCACGTGGGCGCGTCGTGGGTCACCCAGGGTCCGCACGTCGGGCAGGTGGCCCTGCGCTTCGGCGCCGACGACTGGGGCAGCGTGATGTTCGAAGAGAACGTCGTCTCGAGCGCCGGCACCACGTTCCGCATGGACGCCGCGCGCATCGAGGACCTCGTGCACCGCGCCGGCTACAAGGCCGTGCGACGCAACGTGAAGTACCAGCACCTCGGTGAGCCGGCATGATGCGCCTGCTCCACGCCGACGCGCTGCTCCCGGGCGACGGGACCACCGTCCTCGACGGTGCGCTCCTGCTCGACGCCGGGGTGGTGCGCGCCGTGGGGCGGGCCGCCGACGTGCTGCCGGCCCACGCCGGGGTCGTCGTCGAGCGCGTGCGCGGCGTCGTGTTCCCCGGTCTGTGCAACGCGCACACGCACGTGGAGCTTTCGGGGATGCGCGGGCGCACGCCGCCCGGCGCGGGGTTCGTCCCCTGGCTCGAGGCGCTCCAACGCGCGCGCGCCGAGGAGCTCGAAGAGGAGCGCGACGCGGCGATCGACGCGGCCATCGCCGGCATGCGCGAGGCGTGCGTGGTCGGTGTGGGCGAGGTGAGCAACGGCCTCTCGGCGTGGTCGCGGATCTCCCGCGCGTTCTTCGGGACCATCTGGCACGAGGTCTTCGCGCTCGATCGCGCCCGCGGTCTCGAGCAGGTCGAGCGCCTCTCCGCGACGCGCGACGCCATGGCTCCGGGCAACGCGAACGTGCGCTGGGTCCCCGCGCCGCACGCGCTCTACAGCACCCACCCCGACGTCATCCGTCGGCTGCTCGAGCTCGCGGGCGACGCGCCGATCACCATCCACCTCGCGGAGCACGCCGCCGAACGCGCGTTCGTGAAGGACAAGAGCGGACCGCTCGGCGGGTTCTACGCGTCGCGCGGGCTCGGCGAGGCGACCGCGGCGTTCCCCGCGGCGGGTACCCACCCCATCGCCGCCGCTCGCGCGCTCGGGCTGCTCCGACCCGGCGCGGCGCTCGTGCACCTCGCCGACGCGCGCCCCGAGGAGCTCGACGGCCTGGCCGAGAGCGGCGCGATCGTGGTGCTCTGCCCGCGGTCGAACCTCACCATCGAGACCCGCCTCCCGCCGCTGCACGCGCTCCGCGCCGCGGGCGTGCGCCTCGCGCTCGGCACCGACTCGCTCGCCTCGTCGCCGTCGCTCGATCCCCTCGCCGAGGCTCGCGCGCTCTTCGAGCGCAACCCCGACGTGCCCGCGGTCGAGCTGATCGCGGCCGCCACGTGGGGCTCGGCGCAGGCCATCGGCTGGCCGTCGCTCGGTCGCTTCGCCGTCGGCGCGTCGCCCGGCGTGGTCGCCTCGGAGGGCCTCCCTTCGGGGGTCGATCCCTCGGCCTGGTTGCTCCGCACGCGCACGGCCCCGCGCCGGCTGCTCGTGCCCGCGGGAGGTTCCTCGTGATCTCGGTGCTCGGTCGACGTGCCGCGACGTTCGCGTCGCTGGTGAAGCTCTCGCACACGATCTTCGCGGCTCCGTTCGCCGTGGCCGCGGCGCTGCTCGCGACCACGCGTCCGCACGTCCCGGTGACGTGGCAGCGCGTCCTCGCGATCGCCGTGTGCCTCGTCTCGGCGCGCTCGGCGGCGATGGCCTACAACCGCCTCGTCGATCGCGACATCGACGCCAAGAACCCGCGGACGAAGCAGCGGGAAATCCCTGCCGGCGTCGTGACGCCTCGGGCCGCGGCCGGGCTCGTCGCGTTCACCTCGCTCCTCTTCCTCGCGTCGGCCGCGACGCTGGGCACGCTGCCGGCCATCCTCGCTCTGCCCGTGCTGCTCGTGCTCCTCGGCTACTCGCACGCCAAGCGCTTCACGTGGGCGGCCCACCTGTGGCTCGGGCTCGCGTTGGCCCTCGCGCCGGGAGGCGCCTGGCTCGCCGTCGGCGCGAAGCCGGAGCTCGGGATCGTCACGCTCATGATCGCCGTGCTCACCTGGGTCGGCGGCTTCGACGTGCTCTACAGCCTCCAGGACGAGACCTTCGATCGCGAGCTCGGCCTGAACTCCATCCCCTCGCGGTTCGGCGCGCGCGGCGCGCTGCGCATCGCGCGCGGACTGCACGTGACCACCTGCCTCGGCCTCGCGGCGACGTGCATCCTGCTCTCGGGGGGCGTCGCCTTCGTCCTCTCGGTCCTCCTGGTCGCGGGCCTGCTCGTCTACGAGCACAGCCTGGTCAAGCCGATCGACGACACGCGCGTCGATCTCTCGCGCATCGACGCGGCGTTCTTCGACATCAACGGCTACGTCTCGCTCGGGTTCTTCGCGCTCGTGGCGATCGACGTGTTCCTGAGGAAGTAGCATGCGCAGTCGTACCTTCCTGCTCGACGGCTCGATCGATCCCCGCACCTTCGCGGCGGAGGTGGTGCGCGTCGGCGGCGATCCCAAACCGCTCGAGGAGAACGGCCGGGTCGTGGCGATGACCGCGGTGCTCGACGACGCGTCGACGGCGCACCTCGCCCACCGGCAGGGCGTGCTCCGCGTGCTCTCGGCGCCGACGCCGTGGCCCAAGGTCGCGCGTCGTGGTCCCGGCGTTCGCTGCGTCGAGGTGGCGGTCGGTCACGAGCCCGTGGTGTTCGGCGACGAGCGCCCGGTGATCATCGCCGGTCCCTGCGCGGTCGAGTCCGAGGAGCAGCTCGAGGCCTGCGCCCGGGCCATCGCGGCGTGCGGCGGGCGCCTCCTGCGCGGCGGAGCGTTCAAGCCGCGCACGAGCCCGTACTCCTTCGCCGGTCACGGGCAGGCCGCGCTGCGCATCCTCCGCGAGGTGGCCGACCGTCACGGCATGGGCGTGGTGACCGAGGTGCTCGATCCCCGCGACGTCGACGCGGTGGCCCAGAGCGCCGACGTGCTGCAGATCGGCGCCCGCACGATGATCGACTTCGCGCTGCTGCGCGCGGTGGCCGCGGTCGACAAGCCGGTGCTCCTCAAGCGCGCGCCCTCGGCCACGCTCGAT
>JAIBCE010000417.1 GCA_019694315.1 Sandaracinaceae bacterium | reverse complement strand
CACAACGATCCGAAGCAGCGCTGGTTCCGCGAGCTGCTCGCGCGCGTGGCGGGTGAGCTCGACCCCGCGCGCCTCCGTTGGTGACGGCGCTCAGCCTCGGTGATGCCGGCGACGGCTCACGACGAGACCCAGCCCGATCGCAGCGAGCGCGAGCCAGAGGACGCGAGGCGCGGGTGCGCTCCCCACCCGACAGCCGCAGCCGCTCGCGCCACCGCCGCGCCAGCTCATGCGCGGATCGGGGGCGTCCACCGGCACGCTCGAGCCTGCATCGGAGGGATCGGTGCTCGGGCTCCATGCGTCGGGCCGCGCGGTGACCGCCGCGTCCACGTCGCACGGGAGGTCGGCGCCCGAGCAGTCTTGGTCGATCCCGTCGCCGCAGCGGTCGGTGGCGCCAGGGTGCACGCTGGCATCGCCGTCGTCGCAGTCACCTGCCGACACGGCCACGCCGTCGCCGTCGGCGTCGGTGCCTGGAACGACGGTGATCAAGAGCTCGATCCAGCGATCGGGCGGACCGCCGTCGTCGCCGAACCACGCGACGCCCTCCTCGACCACGTTGAAGAACTGATCGTAGGAGCCCACCGCCGACGGTGCGCGCACGCTGAAGTTGAAGCGGCCGGTCGCCCCCGGCGCGACCACGCGATCGATCGTCGCGGCGCGGCTCGGGCTGATCCAGTCGGGCCCCGCGATCGCGCTCGCTCCGTCGCGCGGCTCGGTGGTGCCGAGGAAGGTCTCACCGGGGCGCCAGGTCTCGCTGCCCGTGTTGCGGAGCTCGAGGTAGCCATCGACCACGGTGCCCGGCGCGAGCTCGAAGGGCTCGCTCGAGAGCGGGAAGCTCTGGTGCACGTAGGTGGCGGCGAAGCGCGGGCCGGAGCTACCGCCCACGAGCCGCTCGTAGGCGCGGACGAGCGACATGTACGGCGGCACGTACACCGAGCCCACGCCCGTCACGTTCTGACGGATGTTGAAGTGGAGGTGCACCGTGGTCGCGGTGCCCCCGAATTCGTTGGCGACGTAGCCGATCACGTCGCCCTGCGACACGCGCTCACCGCTCGTCACGAGCACGGGGCGCATGTGGAGGTAGTCGTAGCGCGTGCCGTCTGCGGCCGTGAGGTAGACGGAGTAGCTGCCGACGTTCGTGATCGTCCCCGACACGACCGCGATCACCGGGTGCATCTCGGCCATGCAGTCCGAGGCACGGATGTCCTGCCCCTGGTGGCCTGTGCCCGAAGGGCAGAGCGGCATGTCCCAGGTGCGCGTCTCGCAGTAGTTGTCGTGCCACGGATACGAGAAATTCCGGCCGTCGCACTGGCTTCCGCTCGGCCCGCTCGAGCCGCCCACGCCCCACACCTGCGAGTTCGCGAACGCAGGCGCGTCGCGGATCGGGAAGCGCATGTCGGGCGCGTACACCATCGAGTCCGCGCGTCCCGAGCCCGAGCCCGCGACGAGATCTCCGGCCGGATCGTAGGTGAACTGCGCCTCGCTCCGGGCGGGGGCGAGCGTCGCGGCGAGCGCGATCGCGAGCAACGTGCACGAGAGGTGGCTCGATCGGCTCATCGCGCACCTCCGTTCTCGAGCGTGCGGGGATCGACGAGCTCGAGGGTCTCGGCGAGACGCATCACGTAGTCCTCGGCCGTGCAGCGCGTGTCGTCCATCGGACGATCGCACTCGACCTCGAGCGTCCACGCGATGGCGCCCTCGTGCCACGCGGCGCTTCGGATCTGCTCGTTGAGCGTGAGCCACGCGGGCACGCCGCGGACGAAGGTGGTGGGCGTCGGGAGGTTCGCGACCTCCTCGTCACGCAGCACGGGGTGCTCGAGGCTCGTGCCGTGGAGCGAGAGGTGCACACCGTCCGAGGCCGTGCTCACGGCGACCCACGGCTCGCCCTCCTGGCTCAACACCGTCGAGACGTGCGGCGACGGGAAGAGCAGCACCGGGAAGGCGGCGCGTGCGAGCGCCTCGCGTGACGGACCATCGAGCGCCTCGAGCGCGATCGACCGCGGTTGCGGCTGGCTCCGTGCGTGCCCCTCGAGGAGCGCACTCTCGGCTGCGTCCTCCGTGCTGCCGCAGCCAGAGAGCGCCAGCAGCGAAGCGACGAGGAGAGGAGCGAAGCGAGCGTGGGCTCGAGGGCGCGGGGCCGCGTTCATGGGCACGATCATCCAAGGACCGTCAGCAACGCGCAATCCGCGACGAACCGACGACGGAGGTCGCGCTTGCGATCTCGAGGTCGCAGCTCCACGGCCCAAGTGCGACCGACCGGATCGCTCGGACGCCGCGAGCGCTCGGATCCTGGACAGCCAGCCGATCAGGTGACGCCGGCACGAGCGTCGTGCTGAAATCCCAGTGTGCGCTTCCTTCGTCGTGCCCATCCGCCGTTCGCGGGCCGATCCCCGGGCCTCTCCGTGTCGCTCTTCGTCGTCGTCGCCGTGGGCGCGAGCGCGATCGCTGGAGGATGCGCGAACGGGCGCGCCGATCACGACGCGGGGCGGCGCTTCCCCGACGCGGTGGGCGCCGATGCGTTCGAGGCCGCGTGCGTGCCGGCGTGCACCGATGGCTTCATCTGCATCGACGGGAGCTGCCGCGAGGGCGGCGACACCGACGGTGATGGCATCCCCACCTCCACCGACTGCGACGACTTCGACTTCGCGATCGGTCGCACGGCGGAGCGCACGTGCGACGGCGCGTGCGGGACCGGCGTGGAGCGCTGCACCGACGGTGTGTGGAGCGAGTGCGACGCTCCGACGACGTGCGACTGCGAGGCCGGCGCGCCGCCGCGCATGGTGTCCTGCGCGATGTGCGGGCAGCAGCGACAGATCTGCGTGGGCGGGCACTGGATGGACGACGGCGCCTGCATGGCCGGCTCGTGCACGCCGGGGACGATCGAGATGGGCGCGCCGTGCGGCAACTGCGGCGTGCAGGCGCGCGAGTGCCAGCCCGACTGCACGTGGGGCGCGTGGGCATGCAGCGAAGAGGGCGAGTGCGCGCGGGGCACCGTCGAGCCCGAGACGCAGGCGTGCGGGCTCTGCGGCACTGGCACCCAGACGCGCATGCGCACGTGCGGCAGCGACTGTCGCTGGGGCTCGACCACCGCGTGGAGCACGTGCTCGGGCGAGTCCGTCGAGTGCACGCCCGGCGCCATGGAGACCGACACGCAGGGCTGCGGCAACTGCGGCACGGGCCGTCACTCGCGCACACGCTCGTGCGACGCCGCGAGCTGTCGTTGGGGCGCGTGGTCGAGCTTCGGCGCGTGCTCGGGCGGAGGGGCCTGCGCGCCCGGCGAGACGCGCGCGTGCAGCAACGGAGACCCCTGCGGCGTGGAGCGCTGCAGCGGCAGCTGCACGTGGGGCGGCTGCGAGCCGCGCGACGCGGGCGGGTGTCTGCGGATCCGTCCCGGCACGAGCGGCCCTGCGGGCAACAACTACCGCTGCTGTCCGCTGAGCGGCTCCGATCAGGGCTGGCAGTTCTGTCTGCCCGGCTGCAGCTGGAGCCCGGACTGCGCAGCGACCACCGCCTGCTGAGGGGCGCGACCGCCACGCCGAACGATTCCGTCCCCGGAGAGTGACCTCTCTCTCGGTGGCACGGTCACTCGCTGGACGCGTCCGAGGGCTGGAAACATGCTCGCGCCCTTCGAGAGGCCCCCGATGCTCCGATACACCGCCGACCTCCGCACGCTCGCCTTCGTGGGCACGTACTACGTGCTCGTCTCGCTCGCGATCTTCTCGCCCTGGCTCGGGATGACCGCGCCGTGGTGGGCGATGGCCGGGCACGCGATCGTGCTCTGCTTCCTCTCCTTCTTCTGTGCCGTCATCACGCACAACACGGTGCACTCGCCGGTCTTCAAGAACCGCACGATGAACCGCCTGTTCCAGGTCGCGCTGACGCCCTGCTACGGCCACCCCGTGTCGGCCTACGTGCCCGGGCACAACCTCTCGCACCACAAGTTCACGCAGACGCCCAAGGACCGGATGCGCACGGACAAGCTGCGCTTCCGCTGGAACCTCATGAACCAGCTCATGTTCATGCCGGTCGTGGGCCCCGCGATCTTCAGGGACAACGCCGAGTTCGTGAAGCTGATGAAGGTGAAGAACCCGGCGTGGTACCGCCAGTTCCAGATGGAGCTCGCGTTCTACGTGTTCTTCCTGGTCACCACGTTCGTGGGCTTCTCTCTCGTGAACGGGCTCGTCGACGCGCTCTGGAAGTGGGTGATCTTCGTGGTGCTGCCGCACCAGTACGCGGCGTGGGGCATCATGGGCATCAACTTCGTCCAGCACGACGGGACCGACCCCGAGCACAAGTACAACCACAGCCGGAACTTCACCGGCGTGCTCGTGAACTGGTTCACGTTCAACAACGGCTACCACGGCATCCACCACGAGCATGCGGGCCTGCACTGGTCGCTCGCGCCGGAGGTGCACGCCAAGGAGTACGCCCCGCACATCGATCCGCGCCTCGATCAGAAGTCGCTGATCGCCTACGCGTTCAAGCAGTTCATCTTCCCGGGCAAGCGCGTCCGCTACGACGGCAAGCCCGTGGTCCTCGGCCCGCCGCGTCAGGACGAGCCATGGGTGCCGAGCCTCGAGAAGAACGAGCCGATCGGCGACGAGGCCGACTACGGCGCGGCGGCCTGAGGGCCGGTCGATTCGTGGCGTGCCTCGCGGCCCTGATGCAGTCTCCGCGGCCGTGAGCGCGCGCCTCTCGATCGGGTCCCTCCTCGTCGTCCTCGCCGTCGCGTCGATCGGCCTCGCGCAGGAGCGCGGCGGCCACGCCGATGCACGTCCCGCGCAGCGCGCCCGCATCTTCCGCACCGAGCGCGGCGGCCCCGAGCTCTCGGTCACGACGCGCGTGCGCACGGGCGTCCAGCCCAAGAGCGTGAACGTGTCGCCCGACGGCACGCGGGTCGTGGTGTGCAATTTCGGGCGCCCCGACCGCGACAACGTCTTCGTCTACGACAGCGAGAGCCTCGCGCACGTGGGCACCATCAGCTTCCCCGGCAACGCCGTGGAGACCGTGTTCACGCACGACGGCCGGACGCTCTACGTCTCGAATTTCCGCGAGAACGTCGTCGAGGTCGTCGACTTCGGCGCCTGCTACGGCGCGAGCGCCGCCGCGCCCTGCACGCTCACCCCGCGGGCGACCATCTCCACGGGCAGCCTGCCCAAGTTCATGGCGCTCTCGCCTGACGACAGCACGCTCTACGTGGCGAACTGGGGCGATCGCAGCGTGAGCGTGGTGGACGTGGCGACGCTCCACGAGACACGTCGCCTCCACACCGAGCGGCACCCGCGCGGCATGGTCGTGCGCCCCGACGGAACGCTGCTCGCCGCCGCGTTCCACGGCGATGTGGTGCACGTGTTCCCCAGAGGGGCGAGCGAGGAGAGCGAGCGCTTCCGCATGTGCGAGCTGCCGCGGCATCTGCTGCTCTCGCCCGACGGCGCGACGATGTACGTGACGTGCTCGATGGGTCACGTGGGCTTCTACGACTCGCACACTGGAGCTCGCCTCGGCATCGGCTCGCTCGGCCGAAACCCGCGCTCGATCGCGATCACCGCCGACGGTCGCTACATCGGCGCCGCCAACTTCACCTCGAGCGACGTCTCGCTCGTGGACACCGTCGATCACACGCATCGCACGATCCCGGTGCCCGGCGCGAGCCGCATCGTGGGCCTCGCGATGCACCCGCGCTCGAGCCCGATCCGCCTCTACGCGACGAGCTGGGACACCAACGAGCTCATCCTGCTGACGAGCACCGCGCGATGACCGAGCCCGCGAGCGCCGCGACGCGAAGCCCGTGGCCGACGCGGCTCCTCACCGTCGCGCTCCTGGCGGCTGCGGCGATCGGCCTCGCGCAGATCACGCACGGTGGCGGCGAGAATGACGAGCTCCAGTCGCTCTTCCCCGTGCCGAGCTTCGAGCTGACGGATCAGGACGGTCAGCCCTTCGGCAGCGCCCAGCTGCGCGGTCGTGTGTGGGTCGCGAGCTTCCTCTTCACGAGCTGCTCGCAGGCCTGTCCCACGCTGGCCGCGCAGCTCGCCAACCTCCGCACGCGCATGGCGCGCCACGGCGATCGCTTCCACGTGGTGTCGGTGACGGTCGACCCGGAGACCGACACCCCCGAGCGCCTGCGTGAGTTCGCCGACCGGTTCGGCGGCACCTCGCAGTGGACGCTGCTCACCGGAGCGCCCGAGGACGTGCGGGCCACGACCGAGCGCGCGTTCTTCCAGCCCGAGGCGCGTCGCACGGAGATCGACGTGGCGCCCGGCTACGACATCCTGCACGGCACGGGCGTCCTGCTCGTGGATCGCGACGGGCGCTGCCGCGGCCTCTACACGAGCGACGGCGAGGGCATGGAGCGCCTCGCCCGCGACATCGAGCGCTTGCTCGAGTGAGTGACG
>JAIBCE010000052.1 GCA_019694315.1 Sandaracinaceae bacterium | reverse complement strand
CTCGCCGCGCTTGCCGTCCTGCGAGGGGACCTGCGCGAGGATGCGGCGGGCGCCGGCGAGATCACCGTCGGAGATCGCGATGCTCGCGAGCTCCAGGCGGACGTCGACGATGCGCACGTCGCCCAGCTCCTCGTAGATCTCACGGACGCCCTCGAACGCAGCACGCGCTGCCTCGCTGTTGCCCTCGGCTGCCTCGATCCGACCACGCAGGACGAGGCGCTCGGCGGTCACCGGAGGCGGCGTGCCCGGGCCCGCGAGGTGGGCGGCGTGATCACAGAACGCACGCGCGCGGTCCCGATCGCCGAGCGAGAGGTAGAGCTCGCCCAGGTTGCGCGCCAGACGCACCAACATGGAGCGGTTGCCCAGCCGCTTGAGGAGCTTCACCGCGGTCAGGTAGTGCTCGAGCGCCCGATCGTACTCGCGGCGGAGGTGTGCGAGCACCGCGAGGTTCTCGGTGGCGATCGCGCGGTCGCGCGTGTCGGAGGCGAGCGTGGCGAGATCGATCGCGCGCACGCAGTGCTCTTCGGCCGCCGAGAGGTCGTTGCGCAGGAGGTGCGCGATCGCGAGGTTCGTGAGCGCCTGCGCCTCGAGGTGCGCGAGGCCCGCGTGCTTGGCGTGCGCCTGGTTCTCCTGGAAGAGACGAGCCGCGTGCTCGGGCTCCTTCTGCGCCAGCGCGAGCTTGCCGAGGATGTTGCGCGCCTGCACTTCGATCCGCGCGATGCCCGCGCTCCGCGCCGCTTGCAGCGAGCGCTCCGCCCACACGCGCGCCTCCGCGTAGCGACCGCGACGATAGAGGAGCTCGGCGAGCTGCGACTGCACCTCGGTCGCCAGCGTGCTCGGGGTCGAGCGTCCCGCCTCGACCAGCGCGAGCGCGCGGGTGAGCTCGGTCTGTGCCGGCCCGAGCTCGCCGGAGACGAGCAGGAGGTGACCCACACGCGCAGCGCTCGCAGCGTCCTCGGGCGCGCTCTCGGCCAAGGCCCGCGCGTGCACGAGGGCCGCGCGATAGTTGCCCGCCACGCGATGCAGATCGACGAGCTCGATCCGGATCTCGCGCGGCGCATCGACCGCCACCTCCACGAGGGACTCGAGCAGGGCGGCGGCCTCGTTGTGCGCATGACGGGCCGAGAGCGAGGCGGCGGCCGCGAGGGCCAGCGCGCCTGCACGCTCGAGGTTTCCGGTGGAGATCGCGTGGCGGACGGCGTCCTCGCGCGCGAACTCCTCGGCGCACACCTCCACGGCGCGCGCGTGCATCTCGCGACGCTCGGCCGCACCGATGAGCGCGTAGACCTCCGCGCGCTGGGCCTCGCGCTCGAAGACGAAGCGAGCCTCGCCATCGACGATGGTGCGCGAGACGAGCTCGCCAGCGCACACATCGATGCGGATCGTCGGCGTCACGCCCGCGACGCGGGCGAGGGTCTCGAGCGTGGCCGGACGGCCCAGCACCGCGAGCGCATCGACGAGCGCGCGACCGATCGGGTCGAGCTGCCGGAGTCGGCGCTCGACGCGCGAGCGCTGCGTGAGCGGCTCGGCCTCGAGCAGGAGGTCGAGGAGGTCGGGGTGTCCACCCGTGCGCGCGAGCAGGCGTGCGATCGTCTCCTCGGAGGTGAGGTAGGCGCGCAGGCCCGCCGGGTCGAGCGGCCCGAGCGCCATGCGCCGGCAGCCCGAGAGCCCGAGGAGGTGCTCGATGCGCGGTCCCGGCGCACCCGCGTCGTTGCGCATCGACGCCACGAAGAGCGCCCGCACCGATTCCTTGGATGCCGAGAGGCTCACCTCTGCGGCCGCACCGAGCGCGCCACCATCGATCAGGAACGCGAGGAGCTCGAGCGTGCCTTCGTCCGCGCGCTCCAGCTGGTGGAGGAGCACGACGGGCGCCCGCACCGCGCTCACCTCGCGCAAGAGCGCCGCGACGGCATCGAAGAAGCGCATCTTGCGCTCGAACGCGAGGGTCTCGGGGGTGGCGCCCGAGGCGTCGTCGTGGATGGTGTGGGCCACCGGCGCGTCGGCGTGCTGGTGCCAGAGGCGATGACAGCCATGCCCGCAGCCAAGGCCATCGAGCGAGCGGAGCGCGCCGGGGCGCTGCGAGGCGCCGATCTCGTCGAGGAAACGAAGGGATCGATCGACGATCTCCGCGAAGGGACCGAACGCCCGCCCTGGCTCGCAGCGACCCTCGAGGACCACGCCCCCGTCGAGCCTCACGCGACTGCGGAGCTCGGAGAGGAGACGTGACTTGCCGATGCCGGGCGCGCCCTCGACGACGATGAGCTGCTCACGAGTGAGGTTCCTGGCTGCCTGCTCGAGCTGGCTCAGCTCCGCGTCGCGACCTGGGCAGCCGATCGACACGGGAGGCACGAGCGCAGGACGACGCTCCGAGGTTTCTTCCACACGCGAGAGCTCGAGCCGGGCATGCGTCATGAAGGCTCCTGCCGAGCCCGGAGGGTACGAGGCAGAGCCGGGGCCATCAAGCAGACGGAGCATGCGCGTCGTGGCCATGAGGCGGGCACAGCAACGTTCGTGCCCTGCCGGGCGCCCGTTCTCCCCGTCTTTTCGGCCCGTTTTTCGCGAGCGCGGCGTCCGCGTGCAGATCCTGACGGCGGCCGATCGGTCAGCCCCGGGAGCGGAACTCGTCGATGTCGATGCCGTAGCGCTTGAGCCAGCGGTGGATCTGCATCCGCTCCTTGCCGAGCTCCTTGGCGATCGCGGTCACGTTTCCCTGATGGCGAGCGCAGATGGCGCGGAGCTCGGCCTCCGACGGGGCGAGCGAAGATGCCGACGGGGCCGGGGGCACCCGAGCCGGCGCGGCAGCGAGTGGGGCCCCGAGGTGCAGCGGTGCGGGGGAGAGGCGTCCGTGATCGCGCACGGCCGAGCGCACGTTCTCGGGCAGGTGCTCGGCCCGCAGCTCGTTCCCATCGGCCAGCGCCACCGCGAGCCGAACGGCGCTCTCGAGCTCGCGCACGTTGTAGGGCCAGTGATAGTGCGCGAGCGCGAGCATGAACGAGAGGGACACCTCCGCCTCGGGACGCGCGGCGCGTCGGAGGAAGGCCCGCGCCAGCCGATAGAGGTCCTCGCGTCGCTCGCGGAGCGGTGGCAAGCGGACCTGGAACTCGCGCAGGCGCGCCAGGAGGTCGCCGCGGAAGCGGCCCGCTGCCACCTCGGCCTCGAGGTCGCGGTGCGTGGCGCAGATGACGCGCACGTCGACGCGCTCGGGGGTGGTCGACCCGAGCGGCAGGACCTCGCGCTCCTGGAGCACGCGCAGCAGCTTGGCCTGCGCCTCGAGCGGCATGTCGCCGATCTCGTCGAGGAAGAGGGTGCCGCCGTGGGCCGCGCGGACGAGGCCGGGCTTGTCCTGCGTGGCGCCGGTGAAGGCGCCGCGCCGATAGCCGAAGAGCTCGCTCTCGAGGAGGTTCGCCGGCAGTGCCGCGCAATTGACGGCTTGATACGCGCCGCGGCGCTCGCTGGTGTCGTGGATGGTCCGCGCGAGGAGCTCCTTGCCGGTGCCGCTCTCCCCCGTGACCACGCACGCGAGCTGGGTGCGCGCGACCCTCTCGACACGCGCGAGGAGCGCGTCGATCTGGTGACCGCCGACGAGCTCGGTGCGCACCGCGGGCTTGTGCTTGCGCTGGGTCTCCTCGACGCTCCCGTCGAGCCGGTAGGCCGCGTAGTCCTGCGCACCGTGCGACGCGAAGCGAAACACGGTGTCGCCGATACGGACCACGTCGTGCTCGGTCAGACGCGCGGCCGGGACACGGACGCCATTGACGAGCGTGCCGTTGGTCGAGCCCGCGTCGACCACCCACACCCCGTCCGGGCGGAGCTCGACCAGCGCGTGCAGGCGCGAGACGGCGCCTTCGGCGATGCGCAGGTCGCTCGGCCCCTCCACCTCGCGCCCCACGCGATGGACGGCCTGCGTGAGGCACACGACGCTCGGCAGATCGCGATGGAGCCGCGAGTAGACGAGCACCAGCCCGGCCGCCCCTTCGATCCCGTCGATCCGCGGAATCGCCTCGAGCGAGGCAGTCGTCCAGCCCTCACCGGTCGTCGTCATCAGCCCGACGGGTATACCACCTTCGCCCCCCGTCCGCGCTCGACGCCCGAGGTGAGGCGCTCGACGAGATCGACGAGATCGTCGAGGTCGAAGGGCTTGCGGAGCACGTGATCCACGCCGAGCCGGGCATCGGGATCCCCGGTCACCGCCACGACCACGGGGACGCGCTCCCGGAGGGCGCGGAGGGTCGTCTCGGTGAGGACCTCGCCGTGGAGATGGAGATCCACCAGCGCCAGATCGAAGTGCGCGGCGCTCGAGAGGACGGTGAAGGGGTCGGCCGTGGCCCGGACGTACCAGCCGAGCTCTCCGAGCCGCTCCGTCACGAGCCGGCGCAGCGCAGGATCGTCCTCGACGACCAGCACGCGCGCGCGCGGGCCCACGCCGCTCCGAGGAGGCGGTGAAGCGGCCACGGACTCGGAGGTCATCGGCACGACCACGTGCGCACGTGTCCCGCGAGGCGCGCGCGGTGCGAGCTCCATGGAGCCGCCCAGACCGTCGAGCAGGGTGCGCGTCACCGCGAGCCCCACGCCGCGACCTCGTCGCTTTCGGGGCCGCGCCTCGATCCCGGTGCCCTCGTCGAGCACGTCGAGGTCGAGCGCGCCGTCGTGCGCGAGCGCCGTCACGCTCACGACCCCGCCCGGCGGCGAGGCCTCGATCGCGTTCTTCAGCAGGTTCCACGCGACCGCGGCGAGTGCGTGCTCGTCGGCGACCACGCCCGCGAGATCGATCTCGGGCGCGAGGCGCACGTCGCGCCGCGCTGCGAACGGGCGGAGGCCGTCGATCACCCGCGCAAGCGTCGCGGCCGCATCGCCCCCGGCCACGACGCGCCGCTCGCTGCCCTCCGCGTCGGCGCGCTCGACGAGCCTCGCCACGTGCATGCCGTCTCGCGCGGTGCGCGCGATGCGATCGAGCATCTCGTCCCGTGCATCGCGTGCTGGACCGCCGCCGAGATCGTGCAGCGCACGCTCCGCGAGGCCTCCCACGACCGTCATCGCGTTCGCGAGCTCGTGGAGGGCCATCACCTGCGGCGACGCCGCCTCGCGCGAGTGGAGGAGCACGAGCCCCTCGTCGGTGCGGACGACGACGAACCCAGCCTGCCCCCCGCGCGCGCGATGCACGGCCTGCCCCGACGCACGCGCCTTCTCGAGCAACGTCGTCGCCTCGTCACCGACCACGCCCAGCGAGCGCAGTCGCTCGACCGCACCCAGCGCGGGCAGAGGCTCGCGCACCAGACCGAGCGCGTCCGCGAGCTCGGGCCACATCGCCGCGTCCATCACCCCCCACCGTAGACGAGAACGGACGCCGCCATCAACGCGGGGGCTGCATCGCCTCGCGGATCTGCGCGAGCACCCCCGCCGGCACGCGGAAGGGCGGGCCCTCGCGCTCGAGCCCCTCGAGCGTCTGCTCTCCGAGCTCGCGCGGCCCCTCGCCCTGGATGTGCGACCAATGCAGCCAGCGCACATGCCCGCCGACGACCTCTGCGGCGTGGTAGCCGGTGGTGTCGTCGGACTCGGCCCAGCGAAACGTCCGACTGCGCAGGCGCGCCATGCGTTCGAGCTCGTCCACGACGGGAGCATCGCGGCCCCTCCGGTCGCAGGGAAGGGGCCCGCACATTTTTCGGCGCGTCGGGCCCGACGCGTTGCACCATCACGGAATGGACAATCGCCCGCCGCCGCCACCGCCTCCGGGCTCGCGCTCCATTCCACGCATGCCGCCGCCGCCGCCGCCGCGACGGCCCGGCGCTCCGTCGGGCGCCTTCGGCACCACGCCGCCGTCGGCCCCCGAGCAGCCGATCCCCGTGCCGGTCGTGCCTCAGCACAAGCCTCCGACGTCGGCGCGCACGACGAATACGCAGCAGCTCATCATCGCCGCCAACAGCGCCCTGCGCCTGCGCGACGAGCAGCTTCGCGCGCGCGTCCAGTACTACAACGGCGATCAGCAGACGAACGCTGAGCTCGACGCGATCACCGCGCAGGTCGTGGCCGAGCTCAAGCAGATGGCCCAGGGACAGCAGAGCGGCCGCCCCACGCAAGAGGTGGAGATCGAGCTGATCCAGGCGCTGCGCGGCCTGCTCGAGAAGCTGATGTCGCCCAAGCGCAGCAGCTTCCTCCTCAAGAAGATCGAGGAGGTGCAGCGCCGCATCACGCAGCTCTTCTTCAACAGCGAGCTCTACGTGCGCATCCAGGAGGGCTCGCAGGAGCTGCCCGCCGCGAGCTGGCCCGAGCAGGCGCTCTACTTCGCGCTCAAGCGCTACGAGGACTTCATCGAGAGCGAGATCGACTCGACGCCCGCCGACCCCGAGGTGCGAGCGCGTGCGAAGGAGAAGCTCGAGACCTTCCTCCGCGGGCTCTGCACGGACTTCCTCTCGCGCACCACGCCGGAGCTCGAGCGCCTCTTGGCGATCTACAAGGCCGTGCTCCTGCACTTCTTCCAGCAGGTGCTGCCCCTCGAGCTGGGCGACTTCGCGTGGGAGGTCATCCGTGAGTCGCGCGTCGCGGTGGGCCACGACCTCGGCTACAAGCTCACGGCCGACAAGTTCGATGCGTTCCGCGAGGTCTTCGATCGCAAGTTCCTCGAGCGCCTCGTGCTCAACGTGCAGGAGCCGATCGTCCAGAAGGCGAGCGAGACCTCCGGCTTCCGCGAGGCGACGCTCCGCTTCGTCGCCGACCCGCAGATCCACGCCGAGATCTGCACGGTCATCAACGACGCGCTCTACGACTACCTCCACGGCGAGGGCTTCCTCGACCTTCCGCCGAACTGGCGGCGCCTCCTCGACGACGAGGAGTGAGGTGGCGCGGGATCCCGCTCAGCCCGGCAGCGAGTCGCAGCCGAAGCTCACATCGACGCCCTCGGCCGCGCTCCGCACCTGATCGCGCGCGAGATCGCACGAGACGGGGCAGAGGTTGATCGTCATCGGCGAGCTCTCGTCGTCGTAGTACCAGCCGCCCGTCGTGGGGTTGCACGCACCGACGCCGATCACGCGGCCCACGTCGGTGTTTCCGTCGCGGCCGCGGATGCGGACGTTCACGCGGTCGGCGATGAAGAACATGCCGTCGGGTGGCGTGGGGATCGCCACCTGGCAGTCGATCCGCGAGGTCTCGACGACGTTGGTCGCGAGCGCGTCGAAGAACGGGCCCCACGCCGACGGCCCATCGCAGATCTGCGCACGCACGCCCGACGTGCGGCGCACGAGCGCGCTGTAGGTCGGCCCCGGCGAAGACACCTCGGCGCCCGAGGTGCCGCACACCCCGCACGCGACGCCGTCGTCGGTCTCGCTCCCCCAGCCGTAGATCGCGTTGAACACGTAGCCCTCGAAGAGCGGTCCCGTGTCGGGGAGATCGTAGGCGGGGCTCAGGATGCCAGGCCCGAGCTGCACGGTGCTGCTGAAGGGGCTCGCGCTCCCCGGATAGGTCTCGAAGTCCTCGGGCTGATCGAAGTGCGTGGTGCCGGGCAGGGTGCAGCTCCACGTGGAGCCGGTGATGTCGCACGTGCGCGGGCCGTCGCAGAGGCGGGCGTTGTCGTCGGTGACGACGACGAACGACTTGGTCGCCTCGGGTCGCAGCAGCTCGAGCCACGGAGGTCCGCCGCGATCGGTGCCCTCCGTGTAGCCGGCGGTCTGCGCGAGCGTCCCGAGGATCTGCTCGAGCGGCTGCGTGCTCTTGATGTCGACCTCGATCTGATAGAAGCGGGGCGGATTGTCCGCGCAGTCGGCGCCTCCGACCGGGGGCGGCATGCACACCTGGAAGCGTCGGCTTCCGGCGCGCGTGGTCTCCCCGACGCCGCGGAGCGACAGCAGGATGAGCCGGTAGTCGAGATCGCTCTCGCCCAGGCGCGTCGCGAATGCGTTCATGCCGGCCTGAACCTCGGCGATGGCCGGCGCCATGCTCGAGGAGTTGTCGACGACCCAGATGATGTCGACCGGCAGGCGCTCCACGAGCGCGCCGACGGAGCGCGCGGCGCACTCCGAGCTCGCGTCCTGGTTCGCGTCGGGCAGTGGCGCATCGGGCGTGACGAGGAACGCGTCGTCGGGCCCCGTGTCGGCCCACGTGGGCACGATGTACGCATCGGGCGCCTCGACGGGATCACGCTTGCAACCACCCGCGAGCAGCGCGACGAGGCCCACGCTCGGCGCGCCTGCGCGCCTCGCCCACCGCATCCCGTCGTTCCACCGCGCGCCACGGACTGCCTGGAAAGCCATGCCCCTAAGGTAGCGGGACGCGGCGGGCGGGGCGATACGGTTCGCGAGATCGTCGCCATCTCGTACCATCGAGGCCGTGGTCTTTCGGTCAGCGAGGGTGCGCGTGCTCCTTCCCGCGGTGGTGGGCCTCGCCCTCGCGCTCGCGTCCCCGAGCCCGCGCGCGCACGCGAACCTCCAGCCGTTGACCGATGGCCGCGCGCGCCTCGGCGTGGGCTCGTGGCCCGACGTGCTCGACCCGGCGCGCCGCGACGCGCGGCTCCTCTTGCGCGCAGGCATCGCGCTGCTGCTCCAGGCGATGTCTCCCGAAGCGGCCGACGGTCTCGAGCCGCCCACACAGCTCTCGGTGGAGCGCGCGCTCGAGCGCTTCGATCGCGCCGCCGACGTGCTGACCGACGACGTCGAGCTCGCGGTGTATCGCGGCATCGCGCTCGGGATGTTCGTGCACGAGGAGGCGGGTGGGCGCGCGACCCGCCGCACCGACGAGGCCATCGCCGAGCTCGAGCGCGCGCGCAGCCTCGATCCCCGCTACGAGCCCGCGACGGTCGCGTGGCAGCTCGCGCTGCTCCACGCGCGGGAGCGACGCTACGACCGCGCCGCGGAGGAATACGAGCGGGCGCGGAGGCGCACGGCGTTCGCGCCGGTCCCGGTCACGCTCGCGACGGACCAGGAGGAGATCCTCTGCGATCTCTTCCTCCCGCCTTCGCCCGGCCTCCTCGCGGTGAACCAGGCCGAGGTGGAGATGCTCGGGCTCGATCTCGCGCATGCGCGAGCACACTACGAGGAGGCCATCGACGGCACGGAGCAGGGCTCGCTGCCGCGCGCGCTGGCGCTCTTCGGGCTCGCGCTCGCCGAGGAGCGCGCGGGCTCGCACCTCGAGGCGATGTCGTCGGCCGAGGCCGCCGCGACCGCGTGGACGCCCTCGGCGCGCGACACGATCGCCCAGGCGCTCGTGGCCGAGCACGGACCCGTCGCGGCGCTCCATCATCCAGGCGTGACCTACGAGCCGCGCTGGGAGCGTCACGCCTACGAGGCCCTGGTCCACGAGGCGCTCGCGGCGCGCGCCGCCGACGACGAGCACCGCGAGGCAGAGCGCGCACGCGCGCGACGCGCGCTCCGGATGTTCTTCACGGTCGGAGGCACCGCCTCGCCTTACGCAGAGGTCGCCCGCGCCGCGCTCGCACGGCTCGACGGAGCTCAGGCCTCCATCGGGCCGAGCTCGTCGCCGCTCTGGACGAAGAAGGCCTGGCCGTAGACGTCGAGGAGCTCGAGCGCCTTGTCCATGTCCTCCTTCGAGTGGCCGCGCGTCACGTTCACGCGCAGGCGCTCCTCGCCCTGCTTCACGCCGGGATAGGTGATCGGGACCATCATCACGCCGTTCTCGAGCAAGGCCACGTGCATGAAGAGCGCCTTGCGCTCGTCGCGACACATGACGGGCATGATGTGCGTGTTCGAGTGGCCGAGATCGAAGCCGAGCTGCTTGAGGTTCTTGCGCATGTACTCGGCCTTCTCCTTGAGCTCGCCCACGAGCGCGGGCCCGTCGGTCTCGAGCATGCCGAGGATCGTCGAGGCGGCCGCCACGATGGGCACCGGCAGCGTCGCCGAGAAGACGAACGAGCGCGCGCGGTGCTTGATGTGATCCACGACCTCCTCGTCGCCGAGGATGATGCCGCCGATGCCGCCCAGGCTCTTCGAGAACGTCGAGACGATCACGAGCTTGTCGGTGGGGAAGGTCCCCTCGAGGCCATGCTCTTCGAGGATGCCGCGGCCGTGCGTGCCCAGCGTGCCAGTGCCGTGCGCGTCGTCGAGCACCACGCACGCGTCGTAGCGACGGCAGACCTCGAGGATCTCCGCGATCGTCGCCTGATCACCGTCGAGCGAGTAGACGCCCTCGAGGCACACGAGCGCGTTCTTGCGCTCGCGCGTCTTGAGCACCCGCTCGAGCGAGCGCGCCGAGTTGTGGTTGAAGAAGCGGATCTCGGAGCCGTTCTTCGGCACGCCGGCGGCGAGGAAGCTGCCGTCGAGGATGCACGCGTGGCTCAGCTGATCGAGCACGAGCGTCGTGTCGACGTCGGCGAGCGACATGAGCGTGCCGACCATGGCCTGGTAGCCCGTCGTCGTGACGAGGCACTTGGGCATCTTGAACCACGCGGCGAGGCGCTCCTCGAGCTCCACGTGCGCCACGGTCGTGGCCTGCACGCGCGAGCTCGAGAGGCCGCACGCGTACTTGTCGACGGCGGCCTTCGCGGCCTCCTTGACCTTCGGGTGGTTCGTGAGCCCGAGGTAGTCGTTCGAGCTGAAGTTCACGATCGCGTGACCGGCGATCGAGGTGTGGAGGCCGCCGCTCTCGAAGGGGCGGAAGTACGGGTACACCTGCTTGGACTTGGCCTCGCGGATGCGCGCCAGCTCGCCGTGGGCCTTGTCCTTGATCCAGCTCGTCATGGGGGGCCGTAGTTACCGCGCAACGCCCGGAATTCAACGTGTAGCGGCGTGCGCAGCCCTGCGTCGTGGCGTTCGCAGCCAGCGTCGAATTCGTCGGCCGCTCGGCCGACAGCCCCTCACGCGCGCTTGATCACGACCGCGCTCGCGTTGCCGTAGTAGCCCATGGCCGTCACGACCACGACGTCGATCTGCGCGGGGAGCTTGCCAGCGAGGAGCGGCGCGGGCGCGGTGCCCTCGATCCACGCGACCGCCGCTGCCATGCCCAGCGCGGGCGAGGCGGCAAACGCTTCCCCTGCGATGGCCTTCGGCGCCGCGACGGCGACATCGGTGCCGAAGAGCTGCTCGATCGCGTGGAGCTCGGCCACGTCGTAGCGCGCGAGGCCCGAGGCGCTGGCGCAGACCACCGAGACTGCCGAGGGCGGCACGCCCGCGTCGTCGAGCGCCAGGCGCATCGCGCGACCGATCGCCACCGGCGTCGCGTTGAGGAGGAAGGCCTCGTGCGTTGGCGGCTCGAAGGCCGTGCCGTAGCCCGCGATCACCGCGCGGATCGTGGCGCCGCGCGCCTCGGCGTCGGCGCGACGCTCGCAGAGCAGGTACGCAGCGCCCTCGCCGAGGTGGAGGCCCGTCGAGCGATCGCTGCCCGGCTCCCACGCGGCCTCTCCTTCGGCGATCGCGCCGAGCTTTCGAAACGCCGTGTAGAGCGGCTCGGTGACGACGTCCCCGCCACCCACGAGGAAGCCGTCGGCGCGCCGGTGTGCGAGGTGCGTCTCGGCCACGAGCACGGCGTCGAGCGCGCCGCAGTTGCCGTTGACCACCGTCGTGTTGGGCGCGCGCAGATCCTCCCAGATGCTCACGTAGCCAGCGGCCGCGTTGATCACCGTGTTCGGGAAGCGCGCCGGGTTGATGTAGCGAGGGTCCTCGAGCTCGGCGACGAGGTTGAGCTCGGTGATCGAGTCGAGCGATCCGTAGGCCGTCGAGGAGCAGATGCCCACGTGGTCGGCGGTGAGCGGGCCCACGAATTGGCCGTCCTTCTTCACGCCTGCGCTCTCGAGCGCGCGCTTGCCCGCGACGATCAGGTACTTCGTGAGGCGATCGAAATTGCGGTGGCCCTTGTCCCCGAGGTGCGCGCTCGCGTCGAAGCTACGGCACTCGGCCGTGTGGGCGGCGAGCGGCTCCGCGGCGCCCTCCTTGGGCTGCGGCGCGAGCTTCTCGTCCCCGAGCGCGGTGGAGGCTCCCTCGAACGAGCGACGGCGGGCGTCCTTCCAGTCGCCGAGGCCCGCGCGGAACGCCTCGAAGTCGAGCGCGAAGGGGGCGACGGTGCCGATGCCGGTGATCGCGAGGGGCTTCATGTCGGCGCCGAGGATGCCATCGACCGCGCGGACGTGCCCGTGAGACTGCGCCGCGTGGCCCGCGACGCACGAAGCCCCCGGACCGCGAGGTCCGAGGGCTCCGTTCGAGGCGATCGACGAGCGCGATCCGCGCCCGCGATCAGCGCCGGTCGGTCACCACGCGCCCATGCCGGGCTGCACGTCGCCGATGACGTTGCGCAGCGGCTCCGGCGCGAGCGCCGTCGAGGCCGAGTGGTTGCGCTCGCACTCGCGCGCCCAGAGGTAGTAGCAGGTGTAGTAGGTGCTCTTGAGGTAGGCCGAGAGCGCCCAGCTCAGGTTGATGAGGAAGAGACCGACGATGGTCCCGAGCACCGGCGAGATGTTGTAGAGGAAGCGGAACGCGACGAAGTTCGCCACGAAGAAGATCGCGGTGCTCAAGAGCCACGTGATGAGGCCCAGGCCCACGACGCCGATGCCGACCTGCGTCGGATCGTTCTCCATGAGCTGCTTGCTGCGCTTGAAGGAGCCCACGAAGCCGAGGCCCTCGATCACCATCGCCGGCATCATCACATACGTGGCCGTGGTCCACACGGTGCGGAGGATGCCGATGAGGATCTCGCGGATGAAGCTGCGCTGGTTGTTCGCGATCTGCTCGAGCAGATCGAAGAGCGCCGTCACCGCGGCGAAGATCACGATGCCGGGGCTGGCCTTGAGCGTGCGAGAGAACGCCGTCCCGAGCGAGGCCTGTCCGGTCGTGACCTGATCGGCGATCATCGACGTGTTCAGGCCGGCGCTGAAGTAGTCGACGAAGTAGAGGACGAAGCAGCCGAAGCCCATCAGCGCGAAGTCGATGAGGCTCCCGTACTCCGCCGGCGCGAAGACCGACGCCAGGATGAACATGATGTGGAGCGGCACGGCCGCGCCCACGTTGATGACGATGGGCGCGAGGAGCATCGGGTTCTTCCCGACCATCCCCATGACCTGGCCCATGAACGAGAACACTCGGAAGAACGAGCCCACTCTTGCCTCCTCCGCGTCGAGCGCGGGTCCGGCGCGAGACCCAACCGCGCCATGAGGAGCGCATCGTAGTCGAGCCGTGCGGGAACGAGAAGGGGGCCGCGAGGTCGCTGGACCCGTACGAAGGCGTCACGGGCAGGAGACGATCTCGACCTCGTACGAGATCTCGCCGAGCGCGCCGCCGGTGACGGTCACGCGGTAGCGACTGCCCACGGAGCGCTCCGTCGGCTCCCACGCGACCGCCGAGCCACCGTAGCCGTCGGGGAGCGCGTGCACCGTGCCCGTGACGTCCATGCCATCCGCGACGCGCACCATGCTCACCGTCGCACCCGAGATGCTCCCGCCCGTGGAGTGGAACGACCACCAGGCTGTGGTGGTGTCCTGTGGTGCTGGGCCGGGGGGCGGCCAGGAGATCCACGTGCGCGCGGTCGAGCCCGATCCGTCGAACACCGAGAGACAGCCCGCGTTGCCGGCGAAGCCGATGCCGACGCGACCAAGCGGTCCGTTGAGCACCCAGCGGCGATGGCCGAGCGAGGACACGCCTCCGTCGTCCACATAGAGGTCGATCGTGTCCGCGCTCGTGCCCGTGCCGAGCGAGAGGTTCGAGCTTCCCGCGCCTGCCGCGCCCTCGGCCGTGTAGCAACGGAACGACATGGGGGGCATGTGATTGAGCGTCCCGTTGCGGAACATCATCACCGCGCACGCCTGCTGCTGGGCCTCGAGGCCGGGGTTGTCCACGACGGGCCCGAGTCCGACGAGGGCGCGATAGCCAGTGATCCGCCGCAGCGTGTCGTCGATGGCCTCGCGAGGAAGCGAGCCGCCATCGCACTCGGTGGCGCCCTCGTTCCACGAGCTCGAGGCGGTGGTGCGGTGCGCCTCGCTCCAGATCGCGCACGCCTGCGCGCTCGTGCGCGTGCTCGGGTCGTCGGGCGGGGCGGCGGTGCACGAGGAGCCCGAGTCGACGAAGCCAGGCAAGCAGATGCAGGCTCCCGTGGCGTCGTCGCAGCGCTGGTTCGCGCCGCACGTCACCGTCGCGCACGGGCCGGTCGGTGCCCACGCATCGACGCCCGGCGCGACGTAGGCGTCGAGGTCGGAGGGAACACGAGCATCGAGATCCGGCGAGACGAACGCATCGGTCTCGCCTCGCGCGTCGGGCCGTGCGCCCGTGTCGCGCTCGTCGCTGGAGGTGAGCGTGCCGTCACACGCAGCGAGGATCATGCAGGCGACGAGGGCGGCGGAACGACACGGGCGCATACCTCTACGATACCGCGGTCGCGCCGTCGCAGTCAGAGGTGCACACCGACCGCGAGGCCTCCGCTCCACACGACGGCACCACGAGGCACGAGGTCGAGGCTCGTGGCCCACAGGTCGGTCGCGGCGACGTGGAGGGCGCTCTGGAGCGAGACGGAGAGCTCGGGCAGCACGAAGGCGCGTGCGCCGACGACGGCGAAGGGCGCCACGCCCGCGCTCGTCCGCTCCATCACGCCGATCGCACGCAGATCCGCGCCGATCTGTCCCTCGATCGCGAGCCAGTCGATCACGCGCAGCGAGAGCTCGGCGAAGGCACCACCGCCCACCGACCAAGCCTGCGCCACACCGAGCGGCACACCGCCCATCACGTCACGCACGCCGATCGCGAGCCACGGAGTCGGCGTCGCGGCGATCTCGAGGCCACCGATCAGCGTCGCCTCGGAGCCAGCGCCGGACGGCACGCTGCTCACGAGCCCCGTGAGCCCCAACCTCACGATGGGAGGCCCGCGGGTGCCGCGCCCGGCCTCGTCGGCCTCGTCGGCCTCGCTGGCCTCGGAGCCGTCCGATCGGACGGCAGCGGCGGTGCTTTCGTGCGCCTCGGCCTCGGCGGCAGGCACTGCCTGCGCGTCGGTCGCGGCCTCGGCGGGCGCCACGGCCGGCGGAGATGGAGCCGTGATGGGCTCGGCCACCTCGGTCACCGTGCCGGCGATCGGCTCTGCCGGGCTCGCGGTCACGGCCTCGGTGCCCGACGCATCGGGCCCTTCCGTCCCTTCGGAGGCGTCGCTGCGCCCGAGCAGCCCCAGCAGCTCGTCGGCCTCGTTGCGGAGCATGTGGGTCGCCACGATCACGACGGCCCGGGCACGTTCGTGCGGATCGGCGTCGAGGGTCACGAGGCGCACGAGCGTGTCGCGACCACTCACCCGCAGCTCGAGCCGCACGCGTCGACCGACGATGCGCACGCGGAGCACGTTCGGCTCACCGGGCGCGGTCACGATCTCGCACCCCGACGCATCCGCCAGGGCGCCACGGAGCGAGTCTCCGCCGAGCGCGCGCGCCTCACGCTCGCCTGCATCGAGCGCGAGCCTGCAGATCGGCGGCGCGGCCTCCTTCGTCACGCCGCGTCCGAGGCCGACGAGGAGCGCGAGCCCGAAGACGGGAATCGCCAGCGAGCTCATCTCGGCGTGGCCCCACCACCGAGCGCCTCGAGGAGCGCGCGCGCCTCGCGCTCGCGATAGCGGCCGAAGCGCCCCTCGGCGAAGGGCATGAGCGCCGCGCGTGCCTCGTCGTCGCGACCGAGCCGCACGAGACAGATCGCGCGCTCGTAGCGCGCCTCGATCGCGAAGCGACCGTCCGGATACTCGGCGAGGTAGTCAGCCCACGCGCCGAGGGCCGCCTCGAAGTCGCGCTGAGTATGGAGCGAGTCGGCGCGCTCGAACGCCCGGCGCTCGCGAGGATCGGGCGCAGGACGCGCCGGGTCGAGCGCCGTGAGGGCCTCTTCGTCCGATGGGTCGTCGCGGGTCGGCTCGACACGAGCAGGCGTCTCGACACGATCGGGCGACTCGACACGATCGACACGATCGGGCGACTCGACACGAGGAGGCGGCTCGACGCGAGCAGGTTCCTCGTTCGCCGAGCCGTGCGCGCTCGGGCTCGTCGGCAGTGGATCCCTCGGCGCGCCGCGCGAGGGCGCGGCGTCGAGCCACTCGGCCAGGCGCCCCGTCGACCATGCCCACGCCGTGGGCGCGCCGACGAACACGACGAGCGCGGCCGCCACCGCGAGCCAGCGAACGGCGCTCGAGGTCTCTTGGTGCGTCGCGAGCACGCGCGCGCGTGTGCCCTCGGCACGCGGCGACCGACCGTTGCTCGCGTCGCGGTGCGCGCGCGCAGCCCGCGCGATCAGCGAGTTTCGTGCTTCGTCGTTCATGATCGCGCCTCCTCGTCGACCCACTCGCGCAGCTTCTTGCGCGCGTGGAAGAGGCGCGTCCTCACCGTCCCCTCGGGAACGGCGAGGATCTCCGCGACCTCGGTGCTGGTCCGGTCCTCGACCACGCAGAGGACCACGACGAGGCGCTGGTCCATCGGCAGCCGCAAGAGCAAGCGATCCATGAGCTCCACCAGCGCGCGTCGCTCCCGCGCGTCTTCCACGTCTTCACCCGGCTCGCGCGGCTCGTCGTGCAAGCGCTCGTAGGCGCCGAGCCGCCGGGCCGTCGCGCGCCGTGTGTGCCGCACCACGTTGGCCGTGATGGAGACGAGAAACGTGCGCAGCGAGCTGCGTCCCTCGAACCGTCGGCTCGCGCTCGGCAGCCTCACGAAGACGTCGTGCACCACGTCCTCTGCGGCGTCGTCGTCCGCGAGGAGCTGTCGCGCGAAGCGGCGCACGGCCTCGTGGTGAGCGTCGTACGCGACACCGAGCGCCTCGGCCTCCCCGCGACGCAGGCCGAGGACGAGCGCTCGCTCCTCCGACGCGCTCGCGGCGCGCTCGCGCTCCAGCGTGGGCGTCGCGGACATCCGCGCAGCGAGCCTCGCCGCAGGCCACACGTCAACGTCCTCGCTCGACGATGTGGACGCTCCCGCTGTCGGCCGTGGCACGGAGGACGAAGGTCGCGCCGTCTCCGACCTCCCCCACGAAGTCGTCCCCTCCTCGGTGCTCCACCGCGCCGACGGACACATCGACCGAGCCGGTGCCGGCGCGCGCCTCGACCCGCGCCGCGAGGCCTGGGGGCACGACGAGCGTGATCGAGCCGCTGTCGGTCGTGAGGGTGAGGTCGCGATCCAGCGGACCGAGCAGCTCGAGGTCGAGCGAACCGGAGGTGCACGTGAGCTCGCCACCACCCCCGAAACGGCCGTGGATCGATCCGCTGGTCGCGTGCCCCTCGACCGCGCCGGTCAGCGCGAAGTCGATCGATCCCGAGCTCGCCTCGAGCACGCCGCGCTGGGCCTCGACACGGATCGAGCCGCTCGATGCGCGCAGCTCCACATCGAGCGCGTCGGTGACGTCGATCGAGCCCGAGCTCGCCACGATGCGCGCGTCTGCCTCGAGGCCTCTCACCTCCACGCTGCCCTGCGTCGTCGACAGATCGAGCGCGGTGCCTCGATGGAGGGCGAGCTCGATCCCCTCGACGGCGATCGCCTCTTCGCGCGTTCCCTCGAGCGAGAAGCGCAGGCCGGTCGCGGCAGTGTCGGACGTGTCGAAGTCGGCGCGAACGCGAGAGAGCACGTCGTCGAGGTCGCGGTCGAAGGCGAGCAGCCCCCGCACCAGCAGCCCGACGGTCGGCGTGCCCGGCGTCGGCACGACCACCACCGCGGCGTGACCGAGGCCGACCGCGTCGAGATCACTCCGGAGCGTCGCGATGTCGGCGCTCGCCTCCGAGACCACGGTGCGATCGACCGACTGCACGTTGAGCGTGCACGCGACCACCACGAAGGGCGGCGCGAGCAAGGAGGCGGCGCGGAGCACAGAGGCGGTTCGCATGGTCGTCGTTCTCCAGTGTGGTTCAGAAACGCGCTTCGGCGCCGAGGCCGAGCTGCAAGAGGAGCGAGGCCGTGGGGAAGAGCTCGTGTCCGAAGAGCACGTGCTCGGTGGCGGGGACGTGGAGCGCGCCCTCGACCTCGAAGGCGAGCCAGTCGAGCGCCGCGATACGCAGCCCTGCTCCCACGAACGGCGCGATGCCGAAGCGCGTGCCGCCGTCTCCGAACCGCGCCTGGACCAGAGCACCGAGCTCGGCGAAGGGCTCGACGATCTCGCCCAGCGGCACGAAGAGGTCGATCGCAGGCGACGCCTCGACCGCGTAGCGCTCGCCCTGGAGCGTGGACGCCTGGCCGTAGCCGATGCGGCGCACGGCGAGCCGCGCCCAGGGCATCACGCGGAACGCCAGATCGATGCCGGCGGTCCACGTCGGCATCACGTCGTCGCCTGACGCACGCAGGCCGAGCAGCCCCGAGACGCCGATCGCGAAGGAGCGGTTGCTCTCGTCCTCGACGACCGCCTCGCCCTCGGAGATCGGCCTCTCGCTCGCCCCGGAGGCAGCCGGCGCGTACGCGGTGACAGGGGCGTCGACGGTCGGCGGGCTCGCGGGCACGAGCTCGATGACGATCACGGCGTCGGTCGCGGGAAGAGCGGTCGGCGTATCGGCCTCGACTGCCCCGCTCGCGTCGGTGGCGGCGGCCTGCGCGCGGGCGGTCGCGGGGGCAGACGCGAGGAGGACGCCGAGGAGGAGTGGGGAAGGGCGGGGGCGCATGATGTCTCCGATTCGTCCGTGCGTGCCCGCGGCCCTGCCGACCGTTCAATGCGATCGTCGTCGTGATCGCCCCGGCCGCGTGAAAGCCGCCGCGAGTGCGTCAGCGACGTTCGCCCACTGGCGTCGTGGTGGTATGAGTCCGCCGATGTTCGAGCGTGTTCCGAGCAAGGTTTCGTTCCCCGAGCTGGAGCTGCGGCTCCTCGACCTCTGGCGCCGCGAGCGGATCTTCGAGCGCTCCGTGGAGGAGGCGAAGGACAAGAAGCCCTTCGTGTTCTACGAGGGCCCGCCCACCGCCAACGGCATGCCGCACCCCGGCCACGTGCTCACGCGCGTGATGAAGGACGTGTTCCTTCGTCACCGCGCCATGACCGGCCACTACGTGCCTCGCCGCGGCGGCTGGGACACGCACGGCCTGCCCGTGGAGGTCGAGGTCGAGAAGGCGCTCGGCATCAGCGGGCGCGGCGCGATCGTGGACTACGGCGTCGAGGCCTTCACGCACCGCTGCATCGAGTCGGTGTTCAAGTACATCGACGAGTGGCGGAAGATGACCCAGCGCATCGCGTTCTGGGTCGACCTCGACGCGGCCTACGTCACGTTCCACAAGCCGTACGTCGAGAGCGTGTGGTGGGCGCTCCAGACGCTCTTCCAGAAGGGCCTCCTCTACCAGGACTACAAGGTGGTCTGGTGGTGGCCGCAGGGCGGTACGGCGCTGAGCTCGGGCGAGGTCGGCCAGGGCTACAAGGAGGTCGACGATCCGTCGGTCTTCGTGCGCTTCGCCCTCCGAGAAGGGGAGCGCACGTCGTTCCTCGCGTGGACGACGACGCCGTGGACCCTGCCGAGCAACGTCGCGCTCGCGGTGAAGCCGGACTTCGACTACGCGACCGTCGAGATCACCGAGGGCGACAACGTCGGTGAGCGCTTCGTCGTGGCCGCCGCGCTCGTCGAGAGGCTCTTCGGCGCGACCGCGAAGGTGATCGAGACGAAGAAGGGCGCCGAGCTCGTCGGCGCCGAGTACGTACCGCCCTTCGAGGCCTTCGCGCCCTCGCAGCGCGAGCCTGGCAACTACTGGCGGGTGATCGCCGCCGAGTTCGTCACGCTCGACACCGGCTCGGGCATCGTGCACACGGCGCCCGCCTTCGGCGAGGACGACTTCCGCGCGTGCCGTGAGAACGGCATGGGCTTTCTCCAGCTCGTGAAGCCAGACGGCACGTTCACCGACGACGTGACCGAGTGGAAGGGCCGCTTCTGCAAGGACGCCGACCGCGACATCCTCCGCAACCTCCGGCAGCGGGGCCTGCTCTTCAAGGAAGAGGTCTACCGCCACGACTACCCCTACTGCTGGCGCAAGATGAGCGATCCGCTCATCCAGTACGCGCGCCGCAGCTGGTTCATCAGAACCACGCGCGAGATCGACAAGGTCATCGAGAACAACCAGGCGATCCACTGGGAGCCGCAGCACATCCAGGACGGCCGCTTCGGCGAGTTCCTCAAGAGCAACGTCGACTGGGCCATCTCGCGAGAGCGCTTCTGGGGCACGCCGCTGCCGATCTGGATCAACGACCAGACCGGCTCGATGAAGGCGATGGGCTCGGCGAACGAGATCCTCACGCTCAACCCGCGCGCCTTCGATCACTTCGCCGCCGCCAAGGCGAAGGATCCGTCGCTCAGCGATCACCTCATGGTCCACAAGCCGTGGATCGACGACGTGACCTTCACGATCGAGGGCGAGGCGGGCGTCTATCGTCGCGTGCCCGAGGTGATCGACTGCTGGTTCGACTCGGGCTGCATGCCCTTTGCCCAGCACGGCTTCCCGCACACGAACCGTGAGGCCTTCGAGCGCGAGTTCCCCGCCGACTTCATCACCGAGGCGATCGATCAGACGCGCGGCTGGTTCTACTCGCTGCTCGCGATCTCCACGATGGTCTTCCCCGACGCCGCGGTCCCGCACCCCTTCAAGAACTGCACGGTGCTCGGCCTCATCACCGACGAGAAGGGCGCCAAGCTCAGCAAGTCGCTGAAGAACTACAAAGATCCGAGCTCGATGTTCGACACGTACGGCGCCGACGCCGTGCGCTGGGCGCTCTATGCGCAGAGCATCCCGGGCCAGACGAACAAGTGGTTCGAGGGCGGCGCGGTCGACGCGACGAAGGACCTCCTCCTCAAGGTCTGGAACGTCTACTCGTTCTTCTCGACCTACGCGGCGATCGACGGCTGGACGCCGTCGTCGAGCGCGCCTCCGATCCACGAGCGCCCGGAGCTCGATCGCTGGATCCTCGCGGAGCTCGACACGACGATCCGCGACGTGGGCGGCTCGCTCGAGGTGTTCCGGACCCACCCCGCGGCGCGGCGCCTCCAGGACTTCCTCGAGGCCCTCTCCAACTGGTACGTGCGCCGCAGCCGCGCGCGCTTCTGGGCACCGAACGACGCGGCAGGGCACGAGTCCAGCGACAAGCAGGCAGCGTTCGCGACGCTCCACGAGGTGCTCGTCGACTTCGCGAAGCTCCTCGCGCCGTTCGTGCCGTTCCTCGCCGAGGAGCTCTACCAGGCCCTCGTACGCCGGGTGGACGCGAGCGCGCCGACGAGCGTGCACCTCGCCGCGTTCCCCGAGCCCCGCGACGATCGACAGGACGACGACATCCGCCGCGACATGCAGCTCGTGCGTGACGTGGTGGGCCTCGGTGCCCGCGTGCGCGCCACCCAGAAGCTCAAGACGCGTCAGCCGCTCGGAGAGGCCATCGTCGTGGTGGCCGATGCCCACGAGCGCGAGGTGCTCGACGCACACCGCGGGATCATCGAGGAGGAGCTGAACGTCGAGCGGCTCTCGTTCACGAGCGAGCCGCAGAAGTACGTGCAGTTCCAGGTGGTGCCGAACTTCAGGGCGCTCGGGCCCAAGCTCGGCAAGGACATGCCCGCGTGCAAGGCGGCGCTCGGCAAGGCCGATGGCGGCGCGCTCTACGACGAGCTGCACGGCAAGGGACACATCACGATCGAGGTCGCCGGACGCAGCGTCGAGCTCGGACCGGACGAGATCGAGATCCGGCTCGCGGCCAAGGACGGCTTCGCGGCAGCCTCCGATCGTGGCCGCGTGCTCGTGCTCGACACGACGCTCACCGAGACGCTCAAGCAGAAGGGCCTCGCACGCGAGGCGATCTCGAAGATCCAGGCGGCGCGCAAGTCGATGGATCTCCCGCACGAGGCGCGCATCCGGCTCGTGTGGAGCGCGGAGGGCGAGCTCGCGAGCGCGCTCGCGGCGCACGGCGCGTACGTGGCGGGCGAGGTGCTCGCCACGAGCTTCACACGAGGGGCGCTCACCACCGACGCGACCGAGGGGCTGCACGAGGCCGACGTGGACGGCGCTCGGCTCCTCTTCATGCTCGAGACGGAGAAGGCGTGATGACGGCGACGATCATCGACGGCAAGGCGATCGCAGAGAAGGTGAAGGGCGAGGTGAAGGCCCGCGCGGAGGCCTTCGCGGCCAAGCACGGCCGCAAGCCGGGCCTCGAGGTGATCCTCGTCGGCGACGACCCCGCCTCCCACGTGTACGTGAAGAACAAGGAGGCCTCGGCGAGCAAGGCCGGCCTGCACGGCGCGGTGCATCGCCTGCCCGCCGACACGCCCGAGAGCGTGCTCCTCGAGAAGGTGCGCGAGCTCAACCACACCGCGCACGTGGACGGCATCCTCGTGCAGCTGCCGGTGCCCAAGCACATCGATCCGCTCGCGGTGGTCGATGCGCTCGATCCGGCCAAGGACGTGGATGGCCTCACGCCGACGAGCGCCGGGCGCCTCTGGGTGGGCCGCAAGGGGCTGCGTCCGTGCACGCCACACGGCTGCATGCGACTGCTCGACGAGACCGGCACCAAGCTCGACGGCGCGCGCGCCATCGTGATCGGTCGCTCGAACCTCGTGGGCAAGCCCATCGCGGCGATGCTCCTCGAGCGCAACGCGACCGTCGTGCTCGCGCACTCGCGCACGAAGGACCTCGCCGACCGCGTGCGCGAGGCCGACGTAGTGATCGCCGCGGTGGGCAAGGCCGAGCTCGTGCGCGGCGACTGGATCAAGCCGGGCGCCGTGGTGATCGACGTGGGCATCAACCGCACGGCCGACGGCAAGCTCATCGGCGACGTCGAGTACGCCGCAGCGCGTGAGCGCGCGAGCGCGATCACGCCGGTGCCTGGCGGCGTGGGCCCGATGACGATCGCGATGCTCCTCTCGAACACCGTCGACGCCGCCGAGGCGCGCGCGTCGGGACGCTGACACCTCTCGCACGTCGAGACGTCTCGAGGTGGTCCGATGGTTCGCTCGACCCGCCCCACCGCTCGCCCGGCGGCGACGCGCCGCTCGGCTCGCCTGTCGCTCCCTGGCGTCGACGTCTGGCTCCGCGCGCAGGGGCTCGGGACGACGGAGGCCACGCGACTGGCGCGCGTGGTGAGGACGCGTGTCGGGCCTCGGTCGCCGGTGGCGATGGCGATCGACGTCGCTGCCGCCCTGCTCGCCCCGCGGGAGCGAAGGTCGGTCTGCGCGGCGCTCGCGTGCTTCCACGTGGCCCTCGACCTCTTGGACGACCTGCAGGACCTGCGCACCGAGCCCGACGGCCGTCCAGACTCCGTCCTCGACGCGCATCGGTTGCTCGTCTGCGTCCTCCGCAGCACCCATGGACCCGTGCTCGGCCGCGCGGCGCTCGTGGCCGCGCGCGGACAGGCCGGCGAGGCTGCCTCGACTGCACGGACCAGCTCGCTGTCCGAGTCGCGGCGCCACCGTGGCCTCAAGGCGGGCACGCTCGGTGCCGCCTACCTCCGCGTCGTGGGCAGAGCGGCAGGGAAGCGGCGACCCGCGCTCGAGGCGCTCGGGCGGCGCTTCGCCGACACCGCACAGCTCGCGAGCGATCTCTGCACGTTGCTCGCCGACGATCAGTCCGAGGACTGGCGCCTGCTCCGCCCCACCGAGCCCCTCGTGGCCGCCTTCCGAAGCCGCGCGACGCGCGCCCATGCGCTCGCGCTGGCAGCCGGCCATCGCGATGCGCGGAGCCTCGCCGCGCTGCGCTGGCTCCTTCGTGACGTCGGCACCGCGGAGCGACTCGCCCTCGACGCAACCGCCCTCGATCGCGCGGTCCGCGGCTCCAGGCTGCATGCTCCGGCGAGGGCTGCCCTGTCTGCGCACACCCAGCACCTCGCGCTCACGACCGCACGCGCTCGCGACGCGCTGCGCAGCGCCATGCCGATCCGTCGCTGGCAACCATCTCTCGCACAGCGTGTCGCCGATGCGAGCGCCAACGCGCTCGCGTTCATGCGGGAGATGGGAGCCGGCGACCTCGACGAGGTCCATCGCTGGGGCCTCTTCGGCGCCGACGTCATTCGAGCCGATGTGTTCGGACGCCTCGTCGTGATCGAAGCGCTCGCGCCGCTGGCCATCGCCCGACGCCTGCCGCTCCGACGTTGGTTTCGCGGTGTGCTCCGCCGCGCCGACGTGGACGGCCTGCGCTACTACCCCGGTCGCCTGGAGATCCCGCGCGACACCGACGACGCGGGCCTGTTGCTGCAGGGTGCGGCAGCCCTGGGCGTCTCCGAGCACGCCGCTCTCGCGCGAGCCCGACGCGACATCCGACGGTCCGCGCGCCGCGACGGATGGGTGCACACGTGGGTGGAGTCTCGCATCTGGCCCCGCTCGCGAATCCTCGCGGGATGGATGGGCGACGAGTGCCCCGCGGTCAGCGCCAACGCATGGCTCGGGCTCTCGCGCCTCGCTCGCGAGCGCGCGTCACGGCTCGTCTCGAGTGATCGGCTCCGCTCGCCGCACTACACCGACGTCGCGGCGCTCTGCCTGGTCTCGCGTCTTGCGAGACGGCTCGCGGGCAGCGCTCGACACGCCCTCACGGCGCGACTCGAGGAGGCGGCCCGAGACGCCGATCGCCTCACCTCCATCGAGGCCGCCCTCGTCCTTCGAGAGCTGCCACCAGGCAGCGAGCTCGCCGTCCCTCTCGCCCACGCCCTCTTCGACTCGCAGCACGCCGATGGCGGCTTCGCACCCGATCCCTACTACCGGACCATCGCCCCGGCGGCTGGGATCCGGTGGTACGGATCACGCGTGCTCACGACGGCCCTCGTGCTCCGAGCGTGGTCGGCTCACGCGTGGGCCGCGGACGACGGCATGGCGCACAGCATCGCGGCCGTGGCCACTCGAACGGAGGGAGCCTGATGCGCTCGCAGCCTGATCCCGTGATGGCCCTCGTGGCTCCTCACCTCGATGGCTTCACGCTCCTTCAGGTCCGTCGTGCGCGCCGAGCCACGCTGCTCCAGCGCGTCGAGCAGCGGAGCGAGCTCTCGCATGGCGACATCGTGCGCCTCGTGGCGCTGGACGCGGGGCTCACGCGGCGCACGGCCACGAGACTCGGAACGGTGCTCGACCTCCTCCACTTCGGCGTGGACCTCGCCGACAACCTCGCGGACGAAGACGAAGACCGCCGAGCGGGGCGGCGGTACCACGAGCTCTACCGAGACATCCCGCGCGCGACCCTGATCGCGCTGCCCGCGCTCCTCGTGGCCGCCGCGCTCACCGAGCTCGCCGCACACGATCGCGGCGACGCGCTCCGCCGGACGACCCGCGCGCTCGGGCTCGCGACACACGGGCAAGGGCTCGCGCCCTCGCACACGCTGCGTGCGAGGCTCGTCTCCGGCGCCGTGGGCGCGCTCTACGCTCTTCCGCTGTGGTTGGGCCCACGCCGCGCGCATGCCGATCAGGTGGAGCGCTGGGGGGTCTCGCTCGCCACGTGGGCCCACCTCCGTGCGTCGACGGATCCGAGGGATCAGGCGAGAGAAGCCGCAGCGCGCCGTCGACTCGAGGCTGCGTGGCCGCGCACCCCCGTCTTCGTGCGCGGGGCGCTCTCGCGAGAGAAGCTGCTGGGGCCGGCGCTCGTGTGAGCGATGGCACCGTGGTGCCTCTTGCCGTCGTTCCACGTCGCCCCGTACCATCCGCGTTCATCGCGGAGGGAACATGGGAACGAAGAAGGTCGCGAAGAAGGCATCCTCGAAGAAGGTCGCCAAGAAGGCGCCTGCCAAGTCGACGAAGGCGTCCGGCGGCGACATCACGAACGAGCTCACGAAGCTCTTCCCCGACTCGGTCGTGAAGCTGCTGCGCGTGCTGGCGACCGCCCTCGTGGTGGGCAAGGACGGAGGAACGCAGGCTGATCCGAGCATCGCGGCGGCCCTCGGCGCCGCGCTCGCGCCCAACGATGCCGCACAGGCGAAGGCGATTGCGAAGCTCGCGGCCAAGGCGGTGAAGGACTGGTCCAAGAAGCACGCCGCCCAGAGCATCGCCACACCGTTCATCTGACCCAGCGTGTACTCGCCGCGGAAGCGCGAGCTGGTGGTCACCAGCGTGTCCCACGCCGCCATCGCGGCTGGGCTTGCGTTCGCTGCCGTGGTCTCGGCGCTCCCGCCCGCCTTCGTGCTGGGTCTGCGCCTGCTCACCGACGAAGGGCACGCGGTCGGAGGCCTCGACGGACAGCCGGCGCTGCTGTCGACGTCGCCGATCGTGTGGGTCTTCGTCGCCCTCCACGTGCCCGCGTTCCTCGCGTGGCGCGCGTCGGTCCTCGCCCGCCGATACGAGGCGATCGCCTACACGGCCCAGAGCCTCGTGATGTTCACCTGGCTCCAGCTCGTCGTCTGGTACGCGCTGCCATCCGCGCCGCTGCCGGCCGTCGCGCTTCTGTGCGCGATCTTCGTGGGGTGGGCGCTCAACGACGCACAGATCGCGTACGACAGCCGACTCGTTCGCATCGTCCACGGGCTCGCGTACCCCGCGTTCCTGGCCGTGGCGCTGGCGATGGACGTGTCGGGGCACGGCCTCTTGAGCGAAGTGCACACGTCCCCCGTGACCGTCGCGAATTTCGTGGGCGCACAGGTGGTGCTGCTCCTCGTCACGCAGTCGCTCATCGCCTACGTCGGAGCCTCCGCGCGCGCCCAGGACGAGCGCGCGGAGCGCGATGCCGCCCACGAGCGCGAGCTCGCGACGATGAAGGGGGAGAGGAGAATCATGGAGCGGCTCGCGGGGCTGCTCGGCACGGCGCTCTCCGCAGGACGCTTCAGCCACGACGTGGCGAGCCCCACCTCGGTCATCGCGTCGTCCCTGGACTACCTCGAAGAAAGTGCGGGGCCGGACGCGAACGCGGACGTGACCGGAGCCCTGACGGACATGAGGCAGGCAGTGGCCAGGCTGCAGCACATGACCGCGCTCCTCGCACGGTCCGTGAAATCCGCGGAGTCGACCTCCCCGGCGCCCGTCGACGCGATGGTCGGTCAGGCGCTCTCGGAGATGACCGAGAACCTGAAGGGGCACGGGATCCACGGTGCGGTGCCCGTCGTCGAGCTCGAGCCGAGCATGCTCGAGGTCAGCCCTGGGCACGCGACGGCGCTGGCGAACATCCTCGCGAACGGCGTGCTGCAGAACCCCCACGTCGCGCTGCGCGTGCGGGGCAAGATCGTGGACGAGAGCTTCTATCGCATCGACGTACGGGACTTCGGTGTGCCCGAGCACGAGCGCGCGGAGCGGATGGCCGTGATCGAGCGGTCGCTGCGCCTCGAGCATGACGACGCCCCTCGCTCGGCCTCGTACCGGGGCTACGGCATCGGCCTCATGATGACGCGTGTCGTGCTCGGCAGATACCGAGGCTGGGTGACGGTGCTCCCGCCGTCCTCGGGTCCCGGCGTGGTCTTTCGCGTGATCCTCCCGCGCCGCCCGCCCTCGTCGCTCGGCCCCGAGGCCGACGAGGTGCGTGCATCCGCAGGCCCCGTCGACGCGTTCGAGGAGCACGCCTCCGTGCCCCCCAACGCCCCCGCACTCGAGCACCGTTCGGTTTGATTCCCTCGGGAAACGACCCCTCTCTGGGGGCAGACGAGGCGCGACGGCCAGCGCGCTACGGCGTCCAGCGCTTGGGCGCGACGCGCACGTCGAGCGCGTCCTGGATGGTCTCGATCGGGCTCACGAGCGAGTAGGTCCCACCGTCGATGGGTGCCTGTCCGAAGAGCAGGCCGATGGCCGAGCCGTCACGACACACCACGAGCGACCCCGAGTCGCCGGGCTCTCCGATGTCGGTCGTCACGATCTGCTCGCGGAACAGCGCCACGCCGGGACCCATCGGGACCTTGATGCTCGCATGCACGTAGACCACTCGGCCTCGCGCCATGCCCGTCATCGCACCGACCTTCGCCACGCGTAGTCCCAGCGGCACGTCTCTGCGCGCCCGCCACGACGTCAGATCGAGCCCCCACTTCGGCGCGTAGTGCGTCGCCACGTAGCCGCCTGGCTCCGCGGGATCGCGGCGCAGCGATGCGATGGCCGCGTCGGCCACGTTCCACTGTCGAGCGAGCGGAGTGGTCGCCGTCGTCTCGATCTCCACTGCGGCCGCGAGGCGACCGATCCAGGACCTCTCCGGCTCCGCAGAGGCCGCGGGCTGGAGGATCCTCGAGCCACGCCGCGCGCCGGGCGGCGAGAGCACGTGGGCGTTGCTCAAGATGAAGAGCTCGCGCCCCCGCCGAGCGATGCACCCCAGCGTCCCCTCGTCGCCGTTCACGTGGCTGATGCGACAGCCCCACGGCACGGGGCGCGGGAGCGTCTCGATCCCGTTCAGCGCACGACCGTGGCCCACGCGCACGACGTCCGAGGGCAGACCGGCGATCTGCGCCGGAACACGAGCGACGGGCGCAATCCGCGGCAACGGACGCTTCTTCACGACGAAGATGACGAGCGCCGTGTCCCGGGTCGCCACGCCGCCCACGCGCTTTCGTCCGTAGCCCCAGCCCACCACGTCCGGGTCCTCCGCCGTGGCCGCGTGGAACCACTGCTGGACCTCGTGATCGGCAGCGCGCAGGCCCGCCTCCCTCGACGACGGCCTCTCCATCAGCTCCCGCAAGCTCGCCATCAGAGGACTCTCCTGATCAGGCTCGTCCCTCGTCAAGCCCGCCGTTTTCTGGACGCATCGCGCGCCCTCGTGCGAACCGTCCGGCGATGGTCGTCCGCCGGCAGCTCATCAGGCAGATGCGTCGTGGCGTCGAGGTGCTCCTCGTCTCGCTCGCGCTCTTGAGCTGCGAAGGACCGCTGTCGATCCTCGAGCCCGAGCCCGAGCCCGACGCGAACGTCGACGCGGGCGTGGCCGAGCGTGTGGTGCGTGTCGCGGCGCGTCCTGCGACGGCGCCGAGCGGCACGCGCGGCGGGCCGACGCAGCCGCGCCGCGAGCCCGTCGTCGCACCTCCGGTACCCCCGCCTCCGCCGCCCGATCCCGAGGCGGAGCTGCGTGCGCAGCGCGAGGCCGAGCGTCTGGCGTTCGAGCACGAGTGGCCGCTCCACGGCGTCTGTTACCACTACCTCGCGCACGTCCGAGCCCGGCCCGACGCCTCGAGCCCGATCATCGGCTACATGCGTCGCGGCGCGCAATTCCGCGCGAAAGAGGGCGTGCGCGGCGCCGGCTGCGCGCGCGGCTGGAACGAGATCGTCGGCGGCGGCTTCGTGTGCCGCGGCGAGGGTTATCAGCTCGGCGAGACCCCGCAGACCTTCGAGGGCTCGCCGGTCGCGCCCGCGCTCGACTCGGCCCTGCCGTACCCGTACGCGTACGTGGGGCGCGCCGACGCCCCGCAGTACTGGCGCATTCCGACGGAGACCGAGCTCGCCGAGAGCCAAGACGTGATGGAGCGACTGCGCGACGCGCGCGAGCGCGCCACGGCTGCGGCGACGGCGTCGGGCGACGAAGGCGAGGGCGGCCCCGATCCGGGCCTCGAGGCGCCCCCGCAGCTCCAGAGCGCGGAGCTCAGCGTGCCCACGACGCTCCCCACGTACTTCCGCATGCGCATGGAGCGCGGCTTCTACGTGAGCGTCGACCGCGAGGAGATGGACGGCGAGACCCGCTACTACCGCACCATCCGCGGTGCGTACGTGCCCGCCGACGCCATGACGGTCGCGACTCCGCCGTCGATGCGCGGCGTGGTGCTCGGCGGCGCGTGGCGGCCTCCGCTCGGCTTCGTGTATCGCCGGGGATCCCAGGCGTTCTCACGTGATCCCGTCACGGGCGCGCTCGGCGCCGCGACGAACCTCGACTACCACGCGCCGCTCTTGCTCCAGGACGACACCATCGAGCGCCGCGGTCACCGACATCGCATCACGCGACAGGGCGCGGTGATCCGCGAGACGAACCTCCGCATCATCGAGCCGATCGATCGGCCGCGCGCGATCCCCGCCACCGACAAGTGGATCCACGTCGATCTCTCGAGCCAGACGCTGGTGGCGTACGAGGGCGACCGGCCCGTGTTCGCGACCCTCGTCTCGAGTGGGCGCGAGGGCTTCGAGACGCCCACGGGGACGTTCCGCATCCAGAGCAAGCACGTGTCGGCGACCATGGACGACACGGCGTCGGCGACCGAGGCCTACTCGATCGAAGACGTGCCCTGGACGATGTACTTCGAGGGCAGCTTCGCGCTCCACGCCGCGCTCTGGCACGACCAGTTCGGCCGTCAGCGGAGCCACGGCTGCGTGAACCTCGCGCCCGCCGACGCACGGTGGCTCTTCCAGTGGACGACGCCCGTGCTTCCGCCTGGCTGGCACGGCGTGGTCTCGACGAGCCGTCGCCAGGGCACCTGGGTGCACATCACGCCGTGACGGGCGCGATCGACCCCGTCAGCCACGCCCCGGCAGGCGCAGCTCGATCCGCTTGAGCACGCGTGCGGGCGTGGGAAGCGCGTAGAGATCGAGCAAGAGCGCGAGGATCGCCACGATCCCCGGCGCCGCGAGCCCGAGCGCACCGATCGCGACCAGGATCGAGCCTGCAGCGACCGCGCTGATGCTGGCGCGAAGCGCGTCGCGGCTCGCGGCGCGCGCGATCCAGAGGGCCGCGCTCGCGTCGCGGAGATCGTCGGTGGCGAGCGAGACCCCGCGCTCGGCCTCGGGCGCGCCCGCGGCGCCGAGCTGGAGCGGCACGTCGGCCGCGCCCAGCACCTCGCGATCGAGATCGGGCCGGCCGATCACGCACACGCGGCTCCCCACCTCGCGGAGCCGCCTCACCTCGGCCACGCGCTCTTCGGGCACGAGCTCGGCCTTCACGTTGTCGATGTCGACGCCGCGCGCGAGCGCCTCCACGGTGCCGCGATGATCGCCCGAGAGCGCGAGCACCTCGATGTCGAGATCGATGAGGCGCTGCACCGCGGCGCGCGCGCCGGCGCGGATCTCGTCACGCAGCGCGATCCACGCGCGCGCACGCGACTCGGAGGCCACGAACACCACCGACAGGCCACGCGCCTCGGCGCGCTGCACGTCGCCCTCGGCCACGGCGACGCTCGTGCCCTCGTCGAGGAGGAGCTGCCGATTGCCGACCAGCACGAGCTCGCCATCGGGGCCCGTCGCCCGCATGCCGCGCCCCGGGATCGCCGTGACGCGGCGGACCGTGGGCAGCGGCTTGGAGCCCGCGTGCGCGAGCATGGCGCGTGCGATGGGATGAGGCGACTCTGCCTCGACGGCGGCCGCGAGCGTCGTGGCCCTCTCGAGCGCGCCAGGATCTTCCGCGCCGATCGCGTGCGCCTCGACCACCTCGAGCACGCCCTCGGTCATGGTCCCATGCCCCGAGAGCACCGCCGTGGTCACGCGTCCTGCGCGATCGAGCGATCGCGCGCTCGCGAAGGTGATCCCGCGCTCTGCGGCCGCGAGGGCCGCCGCCGAGAAGGGCACCGACGACGCGCGCCGCAGCGCGAGCGCATCGCCGGCGACGAGCACGGCTGCACCTGCAGCGAGTCGGGCCGCGAGGCCTCCTTCGGGCGCCGCGAGCACCGCCCCCAGCACCGCGCCGACGCCCGCGACCAGCGCCGCGAGCGCCAGGAGCCGCGCCGCCAGCCGCGTGAGCGGCGCCGCGTCGGCCGCGCTCGCATCGGCGAAGCGCAGCGGTCGCAGGAGCGCGCGATCGGCGGCGACGTGCGTCGCGATCACACGCAGGCGTCCCTCGACCACGCGAGCCCCCGCGAGCACGGGAAGGCCCACCCCGCGGCGCACGGGTGAGCGCGACATCGGATGCAGG
>JAIBCE010000416.1 GCA_019694315.1 Sandaracinaceae bacterium | reverse complement strand
GCCAGCGCGTGCGCGTGCTGCCCCCGCGCGAGCTGGGCCCGCGCCAGGTAGCCGCGCGAGAAGCCCGCGATGAACTCGAGGCCCGAGCGCGAGGTGTCGGCGAGGACCTCGCGCTGCAGGCGCTCGGTCTCTTCGCGGCGGGCGATGGCGCGCATCGCCTCGCCCAGCGCGCCCATCGCCAGGGGGTGGAGCGTCGCGCGATCGCCGCCGCGCGCCGCGAGCTCGACCGCGCGGCGCAGCTCGACGATCGAGCGATAGGTGTCGTTGCGCGCGAAGCCGGCGTGGTTGGCGCGCGCGAGGTGGACCCAGCCGCGCGCCACCAGCTCGTCGCGCGCGAGCTCGATCGCGTCGAGCCGCGCGAGGAAGGCCCCGGCGAGCACGTGCTGCCCGAGCCAGCCGAGCAGCGGGATCACGATGGCGAGGGTCGAGACGAACACCGCGCGCGCGTCGGGCTCGGGCTCGGTGGACTGCAGCGCGATGAGGATGGGCAGCACGCGCTCCGGCTCGCCGAGCTCGAGGCGCGCCCACAAGATGCCGGCGGCGGCGGTGCACCAGGTCGCGCTCCCCTTGGCGGCGAGCTCGAGGGCGGCCTCGTTCTCGGCGACGAGCGCCCACTCGTTGCGGAACGCGTGCGCCTGCCCCTGCACCACGAGCAGCGCCGCGCGGAGGTGCCCGCGCGCCCCGTGCTCGAGGCCCCGCTTCGCGCGGGCGATGGCGGCGGCGAAGTCGTTGGCCGCGAGCGCGTCCCGCGCGGCGCGGAGCAGCATCTCCGAGGCGATGGAGTGCTCGCCCGCGCGCTCGGCGTGCTCGGCCAGCACCAGCGGCTCGGCGCGCTCGTCGTTGCACAGCCACTCGAGGGCGAGCTGGTGCGCGCGCGTGCGATCCTCCGCGGTGAGCGTGGCGTACGCGCCCTCGCGGAGCAGCGCGTGACGGAACGCGTAGCGCACCGCCCCCGGCGTCTCGCGGCGCAGGAGCACCTCGCGCTCGGTGAGATCGTCGAGCCGCAGGGCGACCTCGCGCACGTCGATGGGCGCGAGGAGCGTCGCCACGGCGTCGGCGCCGAAGCCGTCGCCGAAGACGCTGCACGCGCGGAGCACGCGGCGCGCGTCGGTGGCGAGCGCGTCGAGGCGCGACTGGGCCATCGCCAGGACGGTCTCGGGCAGCTCCTCGGTGCGCCCCTCGGCGACCGCGCGGATGACCTCCTCGAGGTAGAACGCGTTGCCCTCGGCGCGCTTTACCACGTGTTCGACGAGCGAGTCGTCGGCCTCGGCGCCGAGCACGTCGCGCACGAGCGTCTGCGCCGCGCGCGCGGAGAGCTCGCCCAGGCGCAGCGGCTGCACCCTGCGCGCGAGCCACAGATCGGGGAACAGCTTCTCGACCTCGAGGCGCCCGAGCGCCAGCACGAGGAGCGGCGCGTGCGCGTGCGCCGCGAGGAGCTGATCGACCAGGCGGAGCGACGGCAGATCGCCCCAGTGCACGTCCTCGAGCACGAGGAGGATCGGGCCGCGTTGCAGCTCGGCCCCGACGAACTCGCGGAACGCGTCGCGCACCCGATCGGCCAGCAGCAGCGGCGCCTGCCGCGCGGCGAGCAGGCGCGGGTTGCCCGCGTCGGGGAAGGGCAGGCCGGAGATCTCGCCGAGGAACTCCGCGACCTCGATGCCCTTCTCGCCGGGCACCGAGCGGGCGACGCGCGCGGTGAGCTTGCGCCTGCGGACCTCGGGGAGATCGCGCTCGACGATGCCCGCCATGTTGCGCACGAGCGGCGCGATGAGCGAGAACGGCGCGCCGAAGCGCATCGGATCGCCCTCGCCGAGCCACGTGCGGAGCTTGTCGACCGAGGCGCCGAGCTTCTCGAGGAGCTCGTGGCGCAGGCGTGATTTGCCGATGCCGGGGTTTCCGGTGACGAGGGTGACGCGCGCCTCGCCCTCGTCGACGCCCTCGCGGTAGAAGTCCTCGAGGAACCGCAGCTCGCGCGCGCGGCCGACGAACGGCGTGGGCTTGCCGAGCAGCAGGCGCGGCGCGTCGAGCGTGGTGCGCTCGCTCGCCACCAGGAGGCCGTGCTCGTCGACCGAGATCTCGAACTGCCGATCGATGAGCGCGGAGGTCACCTGATCGATGCGGACGCCGGAGCTGCTCTCGGCGAGGAGCCTCGCCCCTCGCTCGACCACGACGCCGATGGGCGAGGACGAGGCGCTGTCGGCGGTGCCGGTGACGAGCGCGAGCCGCACCCCGGGCACGGCGTCGCGCAGCGCGAGGGCGAGGCGCCCGGCGCGCCCCGCGTGATCCGTCGCGCTGCCGTGTCCGCGGATGGTGGCCACGAACCCGTCGAGGCCGAGGCGATCGACGGCGGCGCCGTGCACCGCGGCGAGGGCGTCGATGGCGCGATGGCACGCGGCGAAGGGGCCGGACGCGAGGACCGCGCAGAGCAGTCGCTGCTCACGCGCCCCGAGCACGTCGTCCGGCGCGGGGGTGCCGTCGCCGGTGGAGCCGATGGTCTCGCGCATGCTCGACAGCGCGACCAGGGGAGGGGGCGGCGCCCCGTCGACGTGGAGCAGACGCGACAGCTTGAGCTCGACCTCGGCCCCCGAGCCCGGCCGTTGGTCGGGATCGCGTGCGAGCATCGAGGCGACGAGCGCGTCGAGCTCGGAGGGCAGGTCGCTGCGCAGCTCGAGGAGCCGCGGCGCCTCGCCGAGGAGCACCTTGGCCACCATGGCGATGGCGTGCTCGGCGTCGAAGGGAGGCCTCCCCGTGAGGCAGGTGAAGAGCAGCGCGCCGAGCGAGAAGACGTCGGAGCGCGCGTCGACCTCGCCGAGCCCGCGCGCCTGCTCGGGGGACATCCACGCGGGCGTACCCACCGCGGCGCCCGGGCGGGTCAGGGCCTCGCCGCCGACGACGCGGGCGATGCCGAAGTCGACCAGCTTGGGCACCTCGTTGCCCTGCTCGTCGCGCGTGAGCAGGACGTTGGTCGGCTTGATGTCGCGGTGGACGATGCCGCGCGCGTGGACGAGCCCGAGCGCCCCCGCGAGCGCGTGGGCGAGGGCGATGCTCTCCTTCACGCGCATGCCGCGGCGCTCGACGAGGTCGGCCAGCGATTCGCCCTCGATCCACTCGAGCGCGAGGAACAGGGCGTCTTCGCCCATGGTGCCGTGGGCGAGGTAGCGGACGATGTTGGGGTGCTCGAGGCTGGCGAGGAGCTCGGCCTCCTGGAGGAACCGCCGCGTCGCGCGCGGGGTCATGGTGCGCACCACCTTGAGCGCGATGGGCGTGTTGGTGGTGATGTCGCGCGCCCGGTAGACGGTCCCCATCCCGCCGGCACCGGCGAGGTGCTCGAGGGCGTACCGTCCGCCGACGATGGTTCCGGGGTGCACGGTCGTCGCGAGAGTAGCTCGGTTGCGTGCTACATTCGCCCCCGCCGTGACCCTCACGCGACAGACCACGGAACAGGAAGATCCGGAAAGCGGCGCCTACGGCGTCGTGCGGCCCGGCCTATTGCTCATCGGCGTCGCCGAGGCGCCGGCGTTCGCCGTCTTCCCGTTGGGGGAGCGGGGGGTCGTGCTCGGCCGGTCCGACTTACGCAAGGCGCAGCTCGACGACGAGCGCATGTCACGCCGTCACGCCGAGATCGGGTGGGACGGCACGCGCTTCCGCGTGACCGACCTCGCGAGCCGCAACGGCACCTTCCTCGACGGCGTGCGCGTGGTCGGCGAGGTCTTCGCGCCCAACCCCAAGGTGCTCCGCCTGGGGCGCACCCTCTTCTCGATGGTCCGCGACGTCGGGCCGTACCTGAACGGCAACGTCACGAAGATCGACAAGACCATCGTCGGCCCTGCCCTCCGCGCGGTGTGGGACCGCGTCCAGCGCGCGGCGCGCCTGGGCGACACGCTGGTCGTCACGGGCGAGTCCGGCTCGGGCAAGGAGCTCGCGGCGCGCCTGTTCCACCGCGAGAGCCGCGGCGCGAACGGCCCGTTCGTGGCCGTGAACTGCGCTACCATCCCCGAGACCATCGCCGAGCGTCTGCTCTTCGGCGCGACCAAGGGCGCCTACTCGGGCGCGACGGCCGACTCCGAGGGCTACGTGCAGGCCGCGCACGGCGGCACGCTGTTCCTCGACGAGATCGCCGAGCTCGATCTGGGCGTGCAGGCCAAGCTCCTCCGCGTGCTCGAGACCCGCGAGGTCATCCCCCTCGGCTCGTCGCGCCGCCGCGCGGTCGATCTCCGCATCGTGTGCGCCACGCACAAGAACCTCCGCGAGCTGGTGGTCGCCCGCAAGTTCCGCGAAGACCTCTACTTCCGCCTCGGCCGCGCCGAGGTGAGCATCCCCCCGCTCCGCGCCCGCCCCGAGGAGATCCCCTGGCTGGTGGCCGACGCGCTGGCCGACATCGCCTCCGAGGGCCACGCGATCAAGGCGCACCCCGCGTTCATCGAGGCGTGCGTGCTCCGTCACTGGCCGGGCAACGTGCGCGAGCTCCGCGCCGAGGCCGAGCGCGCCGCACAAGAGGCGGTCGCCGGCGGCCGCGATCTGGTCGAGGCCCGCGACCTGGCGCCGCTCGCGGGCAAGGAGCTCGCGACCGACACGCCGTCGATCACCGAGAGCCCGAAGACGCTCGCGAAGACCGACGACGAGTCGATCGAAGAGGCGCTGCGTCGCGCGGCGGGCAACGTCACGGCCGCGGCGCGCGATCTGGGGATTCATCGGAATCAGCTGCGGCGGTGGATCCAGAAGAAGGGGATCGACCCGCGCACGCTCGTCGACGAGCCGGGCGAGCGCCGCGCGCCGCAGGCGCAGGGGCAGGGGCAGGGGCAGGCGCAGGCGCAGGGGCAGGCGCAGGCGCAGGCGCAGGCGCAGGGTCAGGCGCAGGCGCAGGCGCAGGCGCAGGCGCAGGCGCAGGCGCAAGGGCAGGCGCAGGCGCAGGGGCAGGCGCAAGGGCAGGCGCACGCGCAGGGGCAGGCGCAGGCGCAGGCGCAGGCGCAGGCGCAGGTTGCTTGATTGTTTAGGTCGTTTGAATTCGCGAACAGCAGGGAGAGGGCTCTCCTCTCTCGGCTTGCCCATCGTCGGTCCGTGCTCGACCGCGTCAAGGGTTCGCGTGCTCCGCACGCCGCCTTCGGCGCCCTTGACCCGGCCTGCGCTCGGACCGGCGGGGGCTTCGCCTTCGCGAGGTTCGCGGGGGCGGAGGTGATTCACGATGCTTCGTATCTATGATGTGAGTCTCGAGGTTGTTGCAGAGTTGCGGGAGGTGATTGCGCGAATCGAGCGGCACGACAAAGACCTGGCGCGCCAGCTTCGGCGGGCTTCGTCTTCGGTCTCGTTGAACATCGCGGAGGGGTCCCACGCGCACGGTGGGCATCGGCGGGAGCGGTATCAGAGCGCGTGTTCTTCGATGAGGGAGTCGATGGCGTGCTGCGACGTCGCGGTGGCGGCGGGGTACCTCGCGAGCTTCCCGGAGGGGCTCCGCGCCAAGATGCGGGAGGTGGTGGGCACGCTGGTGCGGAACCTCCGCGTCTGACGCCTGGTCCGCGGAGCGAGTCACCGAACAGTGCCTCGCTCCGCGCCCGCGCCCGCTCCTGCGCCTGCCCCTGCTTGCGCCTGCGCCTACGGCAGGGTCTACCCGCTCGTTGCTCAGCAGGCGGTAGCAGCCTTCGGTAGAAGCGTCGTCGGCCAGCATCTTCGGGAACGACTTGTCCGGCGACTTCGCCGCGGCCGCAACGCTCGACCGGAGGCGCGCCTGCAGCCGACGCTCAATCGTCTGTCGATGGCCACACCGATCCGCGTGAATCGGGACAGGAGTTCGGCCGGGAAGTTCGCCCTGTCGTCGTGACCGGGTAGCCAAGGGGTGAGCGCCGGAAACGACGAAGGCCGGGAGCTGCAACTCCCGACCTCCTGATTCCCGCTGGCTTGGCAGGACGGGTCGACCGTTGCCCAGCCGCCGGGGGCGGGCCAACTACTCGGCGTTCGTCGGGCTGGCTTGGATGATCATCGGGGCGCATCGTGCGCCCGTTGCGGCGCTCGGTTCAGCGTGTGCCGACGTCACGACCGGGGGCAGATCTACTGTGGGGCCGAGTGCCGCGGCGCGGCTCGCCAGGAGGTGAAGCGGCGTGCTCGGACGCGCCATCGTCGGAGTGACGAGGGCCGCCTCGATCACCGCGATCACCAGGCTGCCCACCGTGCGCGGCGCCTCGCGTCGGTGAGGGATCCCACTGCCGCGGAGTTGGCCCCGACGGGCACGGTGCGCTCGCCCGAGCGTGCGTCGGCCTCTGCGACGGAGGCGAGCGTCACGCCGGCGGAAAGCCACGGCCATGTCGAATCCGATCACGGTGACCATCGCGCCCGAGCCGACACGGGTGCGGATCCTCGCGACGCAGAGCGAGCGCGACATTCTCAAGGCGGTGCTCGCGCCCGCGAGCTCGATCCACCCGCGTGCGGCGGC
>JAIBCE010000415.1 GCA_019694315.1 Sandaracinaceae bacterium | reverse complement strand
CTCGGCGAGACGATGAGCTCGCTCGACAAGGCAGGCATCAAGCCCCGACGCGTGGCGGCCACCGCTGAGCTCGTGGCGGCTGCGCGGCGCGTGCAGGCGGCGTACGAGCTGCCGCGCGAGGTCTTCGCGCTGATCGGGCTCGATCTCGGGCGCGCCGGCGCTGCATCGACGAGCGAGGACGAGGAGGACGGAACGTGACGACGAAGGCGAGGATCGTGGGCTGGGTGGGTGGCGTCGCGATCGGCCTCGGCGTGTGGGGCGCGGGCCTCGCGGGCTGCGGTGCAGGCGCGTTCCACATGCGCGCGGCGCGCGACGCGGTGACGATCGGCCAGCCCCCGGAGGGTCGCGCGCAGATCGTGTTCTTCATGCCCGGACGGAGCCGCGAGGTGGCGGGGCTCGTCGATCAGCGCGGCACCTACTACGGCCAGATCCGCGCCGAGACCGTGCTCGTGCGCGACGTGCCGCCGGGGCGCTATCGCTTCTATGCGATCCGTGAGCGCAACGGCTACGCGGTGGACGTGCCGCTGCTCGCAGCGGGGCAGACCGCGTACATCGGCGGCGTCGATCCGCTGATCACGAGCTTCGTCTGGCGCTCGATGTCGGGCTGCGACGCGGAGGCGATCGAGGCGCGGCGGAGCCTCTCGACGCTCGCGCGCATGGAGCCCGATCCCGACGTGCCGCTCGAGACGATCCTCCGCGAGCTCGGCGACATCCCGCGCCGCACGGGCGAGGCCGATCGCGACCTCGACGCGATGAGCGGCGCCCACCGCGCGCTCCACACCGTGGACGCAGAGAGCCTCGCGCGCGGCGGGGACTGCGACGCCGCGGCGACGAGCGGCAGCGAGACCACCACGACGAGCGCAGGCACGAGCACGGGCGCCGACACGACCGACGCGGCCAGCCCCGGCACCGACACGGGCACGAGCACGGGCGCGAGCGCCGACGCGACGGGCGACGCGCAGACCACGACGCCCTGATCGGCGCGCTCCGTCGACGCCGCGGGTCAGCCTGGAGCGCGCGCGTGCTCCTCGAGCGCGGCGTGCACGAGCGTGAGGAGCGCGACCGTTGCCACGTCGCTCCGGAGCACGCGATCGCCCAGGCCCACACGCCGGAACGACGCGGCGTCGAGCTCACGACGCTCGCGATCGGTGAAGCCTCCCTCGGGGCCGATCGCGAGGAGCACACGGCCGGTGCCTCGCGCGGGCCAGGCGCCGATCTCCTCTCGAATCGAGCGATGTTCCCCGGGATCCGCGTAGATCCGGAGCACCTCGTCGGTGGCAGGGCCGAGCTCGGTGCGCACGAGCCACGCAAACGATCGATGCACGCTGAGCTGCGGGAGGAGCGTGTCCTTGGCCTGCGCGAGGCCCTCGAGGAGCAGCGGCCGCTGCTCGGCTGGATCGAGGATGCTCGCGTCGAAGTAGTACTTCTCCACGCGCCACGCGCCGGAGAGGTGAACGCGATGGACGCCGAGCTGCGCGAGCGGCGAGAGCAGGCGCGCGAGCACCTTGGGACGCGGCAGACAGAGCACGAGATCGAGCCGGGGTGGGCTCGGCACGATCGGCAGCTCACCGATCACGAGCGTGATCGCGTCGGGCGCGAGCGCGATCACCTCGGCGTGGCCCATCGCGCCGTCGATCACGCCGACGCGGACGCGCGAGCCCACGGACACCTTCAGCACCTCGCGGAGGTGCGCGGCGCGATGGTCGCGGAGCACGACACGCGAGGAGCCCTCGGCGTGCGGCTCGAGCTCGTGCGGCTCCACGAGGACGACGTTCATCGCGACGCAACGTAGCGGATTCGTCAGGGCTGCGTCGTGACCTGGATGGGCGGCGCCACGAAGATCTGGCGCGGATCGAGGGTCATGCCGGGACAGCCTCGGACTCGCGCCGCGACGGAGATCGCGAGCTCGGCGGTCTCGGCCACCGTGGGCTGCAGGTGCACCGAGAAGAAGGGTCGCGGGGGCCCAGGCGGCACCGTGAAGGTCACCGGGAACACCGAGTCGTTCGTCGCCTCGAGGAACGCGAGAACGTGGAAGTCCTCGTCCATCACGGTCGACATGTCGTCGGTGAGCACGGAGGCGCCGTGGATCGTCGCGGTCACGTCGTCGCGCAGGCTGCGCAGCTCGATCTCGAGAGGTCCTTGCGTCGGGTTGTGGAGCTCGACGATCACCGTGCTCGTCACGCCGACGTGGAGCGGCGAGGGATCGCGGGCGACGAGCTCGATCCCGCAGCGCACCGCCGCAGGCAACGTGGCGATCACCTCCGCCGTGAGGCTCGAGTGCGTCGCCGCCGCTTCGCCGTCGGCGGGGCCTTCGCCCACGCGCATCGGGCGAGACAGGGGCGGCGTCGTGGCAGCGACGAGGAACGTCTGCGCGCCCTGCGGCGGCAGCGAAGGGACGCCCACGGGCGCGGCGAGACGGACCGCGAGATCGCGGAGCGGGGGCAGACGATCGGGCGCGAGCTGGATCGTGTAGCGGCCAGGGCGTTCGACGAGCTCCGTGGTCCACGGCTGCGGTGCATCGAGCACGACCAGGCCATCGCACTGGACCATGAGCGACTCGGACACCTCCATGCCGTGCGTGCCTTGCGTCGAGAAGCCGAGCAGCACGTCCGTGGGCGCGCTGCCTGCCCCGCAGGGCGGCGTGGCCGGGGGCTGCGACACGGTCGCGGTGGATACGGTCGGATCCGGCGTCGGCACCGGGTGGACGCCGGGATCCGTCGGCACGGAAGGCACCGTGGGCTCGACGCTCGAGGGGTCTCGAGTCCCGCAGTCCGCGAGCGCGAACGCGACGAGGACGAGGGGCGCGAGCTCTCTTCGGTGTCGACGTTCGTGGTCCCTGGCCATGCGCCGTCGAGCGTACTGGTCGCGGGACCGTCTCGACAGAGCGCTTGGCGAGCCGCGCGATCAGAAGCGCACGCCTCCAGGGACGAGCTCGACGCTCGCGAGCCCACGGAGGCCGATCAGCGCGAGGCCCACGATCTGCGTGACGAGCACCGTCGCTCCCGCGACGATCCACCGAGCGATCTCCCCCTCGTCGTCGAACAGGTCCGGCAGCGGCGCCGAAGGCGACTGAGCCCAGCCTGCGTCGAGCAGGATCGAGAGGACAAGCGCGCCACCCCCCGCGAGCCCGCCGAGATCGACGAGCCAGCCGAGCGCGTGCCAGCCGTCACGCGCGTCGCTCTCGACCACGAGGGTGTCGCCCGAGCGTGGCACGACGGTCTGGAAGGTGGCGACTCCATCCACGCCGAGGCTCGTCCCGCCCGGAGGGAGCACCACCATGCACGGTGCGGTGCACACGGGCCCATAGACGCTCTCGGCCCTCACGCCCGTCGTCGTGTAGACGGTGTTGCCCACGGTGTACGAGCTCGCGTAGGGCACGTAGCGCGTGCCGGTCACGCGCGTCACGTCGTGACGGCCACCGTCGCGACCGACGATACGCACGACGGACTGCGCGTGGGCCCCGGCGGCCACGAGCATCACCGCGCCGACGAGGGCGAGGGTGAGGGCGTGAAGGATCGGGCTGGCCACGAGGATCGACCGAGGGAACGAGCTGCGGAGCGTGGGAGCGAGCATGGGGAGACCTCCGAGGCCCCGTTCTCGGCCCAGAGCTCCCCGTGTTGCGTCGCTCCTTCAGCTCACCACGCCCACCGCGATCTTGAGCGGCGGCTCGCCGTCGAACGAGGGGAAGTCCTCTTCGGGGCCGACGATCGAGAGCTCCGCGAAGGGCCGGCCCATCTTCTCGGCGGTGCGGCGCACGATCGCCTCGAACTGCGCGCGCGTGACGGTGGGCACGTGGTGGGTCGCGATCACGAGGCCGCCCGGTCGCGCGCAGCCGATCGCAGGCTTGAGCAGGCTCGGGTAGTCGTTCACCACGTCGACCGCACCGAAGGGCGTCTTGGCCCAGCGCGGCGGATCGAGCACCACGAGATCGAACGTGCGCGCGGTGAAGCGCGTGAAGCCCCGGCGTGCCCCACGGCCCTTCACGCCGAGGCCCGCGAGCTGGCGCATGGTGGGGATCGCGTCGGCCTCGATCGTGCGGAACGCCTCGGGCGAGAGGCCGTTCAGCGCTGCGTTGTGTCGGCCCACCTCGAGCGCCGAGCGCGCGAAGTCCACGTTCCACACCTCGCGCGCGCCGCCGGCCAGCGCCGCCACACCGATGCCGCACGTGTACGCGAAGACGTTGAGCACCGAGGCGCCCGCGGCGCGGGCGCGCACGAGACGGCGCGCGGCGCGGAAATCGAGGAAGAGCAAGGGATCTTGGCCACGGTGGCGAGGCCGCACGTCGTAGGAGAGGCCGAGCTCGTGGCCCACGAAGGGCCCTCCGTGCTCGAACGGCGGCTGCTCCACGGCGGCGCCGCCGCGCACGTTCCAGGCGAGCGCGAGACCGGCGTCGAGCGCGCGGCGAGCCTGATCCGCGAGGCGCGCGACGTCGTCGGCGTCCGCGACGGGACGCGAGGCCTGGGTCTGGACGAGCAGCACGGGGCCGTAGCGATCGATGGTGAGGCCGGCCGCGCCCTCGGCCACGCCGTGGAAGAGCCGCACACAGTCGGTGCCCTCCTGCCGCGCGCGCTCGAGCAGCGAGGCGCGCCGCGCGAGCGCGGCGGCGAAGGACTGTTGAACTTCGTTCAATCTCGATCCTTGCGGGCACCGCCCGCGTGGTCGTCCTCGCTGTCGCTCGGCACGTCGGGGCGGCCCTCGTGCACGACGAGCGCGTCCTTCCAGAGCTCGCGCATCACCTTCTCCTCCTCACTGGCGTCGCGCGTCCGCGCCTTCTTCTGCAAGCGCTCGCGCTCGCTGAGGATCATCGCGTTGAGGTGCGAGCGCACGTCGGACACGTGCGTGAGGAAGCTCGAGAGCAGCTCCTCGGAGTGGATCGAGCCCTTCGCGAACGACTCGAGCGCGCGGTTCTTCACCTCACCGAGGCGCACTCGCAGATCGAGCAGCGCCTGGAGCTCGAGGTTCGGGGCGCGCTCGGCGGCGAGCACGTCGCGATCGATCGCCGACACCTCCGCGAGGAAGCCATCGAGGCCGTGGAGCTTGCGGGTGCGGTACCAGCGATACAGCAGGAACGCCGCGACCACGACGGAGACGAGGAAGCTCCGCAGGCTCTCGAGGCCCTCCATGAGCTCGGGCGTGAGCAGGGGCTGATCGCGGCGCAGCCAGGCCTGTGTGCCGCGGTGCAGGGGCATCTCCGCCTCGTCCCAGAGCGGCTGGCGCTCGACGCGCGAGAGGTTCGCCGCGCGGGCGAAGGCCTCGGAGTCGAGCGTCTCGAGGAGCAAGCGGATGGCCTCTTCGTCGGTGCTCTGATGCGCGACGACGAGCATGCGCGTGGCGAGCGTGGGCAGCGGCTCGCGCGGCATGGGTGGGCTCGCACCGTAGGCATACGCGGGGATCTCGCTCGCGAGCACCGCGACGTTGTGGAGATGGACTGCGCCCGCGAGCGGCATGGGCAGGAGGTGGTAGCCGCGGCGCGCGATCAAGCGCTCGGCCACGGGCGAGGGCAGCGTCGAGACGTGGAAGATCACGTCGGGCATCTCGGCATCGTCGAGCGACTCGAGCTCGGCGTAGGTGTGCTCCACCTCGGTGAACGACGGGTGCGCGCCGTCGTCGTCGCAGAGGCCCACGAGCGAGAGCACGTCGATCGCGACGATGCGGGTGCCGCTGCCAGGCGGCGAGAGCTGCACGCGCGTGCCTCGGACGTCGTCGAGATCCCAGATCTCTCCGCGCGCGAGCACGTGGAGCGGCTCGAGCGCCACCGGCGCGACCTCGCGCACGGTGTCGGGCGCGTCGAGCCCGCCTTGCACGAGGGCCGCGTCGAGCGAGCGATCGGCCACGCGGCTCATCGCGTCGAGCGAGCCCTGCGTCGCGACGATCTCGAGCTCGAGGCCGCGCCGCGCGGCGAGCTCCTCGAGGTGGCGCGCGATCACCGTGCGGTGCCCGCGCTCGTCACCCGCCGTGATGCGGAGGTGGTGCCGAGGCGTGCGGCTCGCGATCGCGAGCGCGAAGAGCGCGACGAGGAGCGCGACCAGGCCGCCCACGAGCAGCCCGCGCTCGGCGCGCTGGAAGGTCACGAGCCAGTCGCGCATCGGCGATCTCGACGGCTCCTCTCGTCGATCAGAGCGAGACCGCGGGCCCGAGCGAGCCCGAAACGCCTGCGCCGCCGGCGTTTCCATCGCGCTCGAGCGCCGGTGCGCCCGGTGCGGACGCTCCACCGGCGCCGCCGGAGCCAGGCGCGCCGCCCGACTCGGTGCACGACTCCATCACGGTCGAGCCGCCGGCCGAGCCGTAGGCGTACGAGGAGCCACCAGCGCCACCGCCGCCACCGCCGCCGTGACCACCGTGGCCGCCGTCGCCGCCCCGGCCACCGCCGTCGCCGCCGCGGGAAGGCGTGCCGCCCGAGCCGCCCACACCACCCGACTGGCCGCGCCC
>JAIBCE010000414.1 GCA_019694315.1 Sandaracinaceae bacterium | reverse complement strand
GACGGCGGTCACCGATCCGAACCGCGAAGCGGGCCTCGTGTACCCGCTCGATCAGGCCGTGATGCCGCAGAACGTCTACCCCGCCGACCTCCAGTGGACGCGCGGCGCAGGCGGCGATCTCGTGCGCGTCACGATGTCGAAGACCGACGTGACGGCGACCGCGTACCTCGTCGACGACGGCAACCACCACTGGCTCGCCGACGCGAATCAATGGCGCGCCGTCGCGCAGACCGATCCCGACGAGGCGGCCTCGATGCGCGTCGACCGCATCGACCCCGGAACCGGCGAGCTCGTGAACGGCGCGCCAGTGCACGTGACCTTCGCGCGCGCCGCGCTCTCGGGCAGCGTCTACTACTGGGAGATCACGGACACCGGCCGCGTGCAGCGGATCGACGACGGCACCGCCGCCCGCGTGAACTTCATGCCGAACCCCGAGCAAGGCTGCATCGGCTGCCACTCGATCTCGCCGAGCGGGCGCTACATCGCTGCGCGATGGGGGGGCGGCGACAACGTCGGCAACGTCCTGGACCTGACCACCGACCTGACGGGAAGCCCGCCAGCCGGCGTCTTCCCGACCAGCAACGGCCTGAACTGGTGGTTCTCGACCTGGAGCCCCGACGAGACGCGACTGCTCGTCGCCGCGCAGAACGGACCGGAGCTACGCCTGTACGACCCGCGCGCGGGCACGCGCGTCACGGCTTCCGGCCTCGCCGGGCTGGTGGGCACGTACCCGGCGTGGTCGCCCGACGGCCACTCCATCGCGTACCTCGCCAACACCAACAGTTGGGGAGATACCCCGAGCGTGGGCGACGTCGCGATCCTTCCGGTCACCGGACCGGATGCGTTCGGAAGCCCGACGGTGATTCACCATGGGAGCGACGGCTCGCTTCCCAATGGCAGCTGCGACAGCTATCCGTCGTGGTCGCCCGATTCGCACGTGATCGCGTTCGCCCACGGAAGCGGAGCGCGGAGCGAGTCGGCTTCCGCCGACCTGTATCTGATGAACGCGGACGGGAGCGACGTCCGGGCGCTGACCCGGGCAGCGAGCGGCGCCTCGATCGACTATCAGCCGCGCTTCTCGCCGTTCACCCAGGGTGGCTACTTCTGGCTGAGCTTCCTCTCGCGCCGGATCTACGGAAATGCGGCGATCGGCAACACAGCGTCCGCGCCGAACCGCCGCCAGCAGATCTGGGTCACCGCGATCCGCATGGGTGCGGCCCCCGGCGAGGATCCGAGCTCGGTGCCTTACTGGCTCCCAGGCCAGAACCCGCGTGCCGCCGACATCGCCGCCTACTGGGCCCCGCGCGCGTGCCGGCCGGATGGCGACTCGTGCACGGTCGGCACCGAGTGCTGCGGCGGCGAGTGCACGCAGGACCCCAACACGCACGCGCTCGTGTGCAGCCCGCCGCCGCCGGAGCGCTGCCACCGCTACACCGAGACGTGCTCGACCGACGCGGACTGCTGCGCGAGCGACAACCTCGTGTGCATCGATCACGTCTGCAATCACCCGCTGATGTGACGTGACGGCCGACGCTCTCCGCGCGCGAGCACGGGCCCTGCTCGCCGCGCGCGCCGATCCGAAGCGCGCGCCGGCGATGAAGGCGTACATGAAATCGGCGATGCCCTTCCACGGCGTGGGCGCGCCCGCGCTGCGGCTCATCGCGAGAGAGCTCTTCGGCGCGATCGAGCTCCCGACCGAGCGCGCCTACGCGGACGCCGTGCTCGGCCTGTTCCGCGGCGCGACCCATCGCGAGGAGTGGACGCTCGCCGTGCTCCTCACCAAGCACCGGCGCGGCGGCCTCCGCTTCCGCACGATGAGCACGCTGCCGATCTACGAAGAGATGATCGTCACCGCCGCGTGGTGGGACATCGTCGACGACCTCGCCTCCCACGCGGTCGGGAGCCTCGTGCTCGCGAGCCGCGCCGAGGGCAGTACGGCGATGAAGAAGTGGAGCCGCGACGCGCACCTCTGGAAGCGACGCACCTCCATCCTCCATCAGCTCCGCTACCGCACCGAGACCGACACGAAGCTGCTCGAGGCCTGCATCGAAGGCTCGTGGAGCGATCGCGACTTCTTCGCGCGCAAGGCGATCGGATGGGCGCTACGCCAGTACGCGCGCACCGATCCGGCGTGGGTGCGCCGCTTCGTCGAAGCGCACGCCGAACGCCTCTCGCCGCTGTCGATCCGCGAAGCGACGCGTCACCTCCAGGGGTGACATCCGCACCTCCGTGCGCAGAGCCTGCGCATGGGCTTGCGCAGTCCGTGCGGGCCGACACGGTGCGCGCCGAGTCGATGTGGAATGAGTCAGCGCGATCCGGAGCGAAGCTCGCTGGCGTATCCCTTGCCTAGCTCGAGGGCATGTCGTCCAGCGCCGCCATCGCCAAGCACGCGCCCTCCACGATGCCCCCTCCCAACCAGGACGAGCTTCTCGCGCTCTTCGAAGCGCTCGGGACGGCGCTCGTGCTCGTGGACGGGCACGGGCTCATCCGGCTCGCGAACCGACGCGCCAGCGAGATTCTCTGTCTGTCGGCGGAAGAGCTCGTGGGAACTCCGCTGGGAGCGCATCTGGACGGAGTCGAAGCGTTGACGGGGCGGCCCAGCAAGTCGGGAATGAGTCGCCGTTCTCTGACGCTGCACCGCCACGACGGTACGACCGTCGAGCTCGGCTACACGGTCACGCGGGCGCGGGTCCCAGGGCTCGAGGGCCTCTATCACGCCCTCGCCTTCCAGGACATCACGCCGCTACGCGTGCTCCAGGAAGAGCGCGACCGGCTGCTCCAGCTCGCGACGGTCGGTGAGCTCATGCCGAGCGTCCTGCACGAGGCGAAGAACCCGCTGTCGGCTGCGATCACGGCCCTCGAGGTCTTGCTCGAAGAGACCACGGGCGCGCTGCAACACGACCTGCACGCGATCCTGGTGGAGGTCCGCCGGTCGGTGCTTACGTTGGATGGGCTCGGGTCGGTCGGCATGGACCCGCGCTCCGGCACGGCCCGGGCGGTCGATCACGCGATTCGCGACGTGGTCCATCTCCTCGCGCCGCGCGCGGAGCGGCAGGGAATCCGTGTCGGCGTCGAAGTGGGCGATCTGCCGCTCCTTCCGTTCGACGCGAGCGTGATCCGCGCAGTCGTATTCAACGTGGTCAACAATGCCATCCAAGCCTGTCGGGCCGACGACTCCATCGTCGTCACGGCGCGGCTGGTGGAGGGTCGTCTCGAGATCGCCGTTCAGGACAGCGGCTCCGGCATGACGCCGGAGGTGCTCGCGCGCTGCACGGAGCTCTTCTTCTCTACCAAGCGCAGCGGCAGCGGCGTCGGCCTCGCGCTGTGCAAGCAGGTGTGCGAGCGCGTGAACGGAGATCTCTCCGTCACCAGCACGCTCGGCGTGGGCACCACCGTGCGCATGGTGCTGCCGGTGGCTCCTTCGGAGCCCACGATCCCGAGCGCGGCCAACGGCTGATCGCCCCGGCCGACGCGCACCCGCGCGCTCTTCCTCTTTCTCTCGTCGTCGAGCCGCGCTCGGTGCGCGTCGCTCTCCGCATCTCCACGCCCGCGTCCCGCCCCGCTTTCTCAGGAGGCTCTCGATGTCTCGTACCGAATCGCTCAACCGGATCCTGCGCGCCCTGCAAACCGAGAGCCCCGACGTGTCGGCGGCCGCGCTGATCTCGGACGACGGGCTGCTCATCGCGAGCGCCCTGCCGCAGCACCTGGAAGAGGTGCGCGTGGGCGGCATGGCCGCGACGCTCCAGAGCCTCGGCGCCCGAGCGTCGCACGAGCTCTCGCTGGGCCTGCCGCAGCAGGTCCTGATCCGCGGCGCGCAGGGCTACGCCGTGATGGCGAAGGCGACCGACGGCACGGTGCTGCTCGTCGTCGCGACGGAGAACGCCAAGCTCGGCCTGCTCTTCCTCGACATGAGCCGGGCCATCAAAGAGATCGCCAAGATCATCTGAGCGGGGGCCCCGCCTCGAGACGCCTGAACCGAAGAGACGAGAAGAAAGGACCCGCTCCATGGCCGCTATCGTGATGTTCGACGACGGATCGCACCGGAACGTCCTGCTCGAGGACTACTCCGACGGAGCCGCCGTCCAGGCCAACCAGCACCTCATCATCGACGGTCGCTCGGGGATGATCCTCGATCCCGGGGGTCACAAGGTCTATTCGAAGGTCCTCGCCGAGACGCTCCAGCGCATCGGCGCGGGCGGGCGCCTCGACCACGTGTTCCTCTCGCACCAGGACCCCGACATCGTCGCCGCCGTGAACGGATGGCTGATGACGACGGACGCCATCGCCCACGTCTCGAAGCTCTGGGTCCGCTTCGTGCCGCATTTCGGCCTCGATCGCCTCGTCATCGATCGCCTCAAGGGCATCCCCGACGCAGGGCAGTGGATGCGCCTCGGCGACACGGAGCTCGCGATCGTGCCCGCGCACTTCCTCCACTCGGCGGGCAACTTCCAGGTCTACGACCCGCGCTCGCGCATCCTCTACACCGGCGACCTCGGCGCATCGGTGGATGTGCCCTACCGCGAGGTGCCCGACTTCGACGCGCACGCGCCGAACATGCTCGGCTTCCATCAGCGCTACATGGCCTCGGGCTCGGCGCTGCGCGCGTGGGCCGACATGGCGCGCGGGCTCGACATCGAGATCATCGCGCCGCAGCACGGCGCCCTCTTCCGAGGCAAGGAGATGGTCGGGAAGTTCATCGACTGGATCTCCACGCTCGAGGCCGGCATCGATCTGCTGACCAAGAACGGCGGATACGCCATGCCGCCCCGGAGCGGCACGTGACTCCCCGGAGCGCGCGCGTTCTCGTCGTCGAGGACGAGGAGACGCTCCGCCACTACGTCGCGCGCGGTCTGGCGAAGATGCCGGGTGTGGAGGTCACCGAGGCCGGGACGCTCGCCGAGGCGATCGCGGCGATCGACGCCGCCGTGCCCGACGTCGTGCTCTCCGATCTCGATCTGCCGGATCGACCGGGCATCGAGCTCATCGGAGAGCTGGGAAGTCGGGGCCTGAGGCCGGCCCTCACGTTCGTCTCGGCCTATGCGCGCGCCTTCGCGGCGCAGATCCCGCGGTTCACGAAGGTGCGCGTGCTCGAGAAGCCGGTGTCGATGGAGAAGCTCCGAGAAGTGGTGCGCGCAGACCTCGAGGCACGAGGGCTCACGACGAGCCACGCGAGCGCGGCCGACGCGGCCCCCTTCGGCGTGCCGGACTACCTCCAGATCGCGTGCCTCGGGCGGCACTCGGTGGTGATCGCCGTCGACGGCCCGACCGGGAGCGGGCAGATCGTCGTGCACGGCGGCGTCGTGTGGAGCGCGCAGGACGCGAGCGGCCGCGGCGAAGCGGCCTTCGCGCGCTTGGCGCTCGCCTCGGGTGCGCGCGTGGCGTGCCGGACGATGCGCGAGGCGCCCGGCGATCGGAACATCGATCGCGCCTGGGAAGCGCTGCTGCTCGACGCGGCGCGCGTCGCCGACGAAGAGGCGCGGACGAAGGGCCCGAGCGACGCGCCCGCGCCGGACGAAGACGACGAGCTCTTGGATCGCTACTTCACGGGCGAGCTCGTGGCGCTGCCACCCGTCGAGGAGCCACCTCCGGCCGAGGTGTTCGGCGAGGCCGTCGATCGCGGCACCTCGGCCCTGCTCGCGAAGAAGTACCCGGAAGCGATGGCGGCGTTCCTCGAGGCCGAGCGTGTGCGGCCCGGAGATCGCACCGTCCTCGCCAACCTCGCGCGTCTTCGCCAGCTCGGCATCGCCGAGCCCGCGCCCGCCGAGACCACTCCCTCACCCGACTCGGAGGCTCCATGACCCAGCGCATCGCGGTGTTCAGCCAGAAGGGCGGCGTCGGAAAGACGACCGTCGCGCTCAACCTCGCCGTCGCGCTCGCCGAGCGCGGGCGCCGTACCTTGCTCGCGGATCTCGACCCGCAGGGCGGCATCGGCCTCTCGCTCGCGAAGAGCGAGGGCGAGTGGCCGGGGCTCGCGGAAGTGCTCGCCGAGAGCACGCCGGTCGAGCAGGCCGTGCTCGAGACGCGCGAGGAGCGCCTGGCGCTCTTGCCGCGCGGGCGCCTCGATCCGATCGACGTCTGCGCCTTCGAGGAAGGGCTGCGCGAGCGCGGGACGCTCGATCGCATCCTGCGCACCGCCGAGCGCGGGCGGGACCTCGTCGTGATGGACACTCCCGCGGGGCTGGGCTCACTCGCACGCGCGGCGCTCGCCTGCGCCGATGCGGCCGTGCTCGTGTTCGAGGCGGGGCCGCTCGCGCTGCGCTCGATCCAGCAGCCGTTGCGCGTGCTCTCGCACGTGCGCGAGAACGAGAACCCGCGCCTCGTGCTGCTCGGGATCCTTCCGACGATGGTGGAGCTGCGCCGCGAGCACTCGCAGGACGCGCTCGTCCAGATGTGGAGCCACGTCGAGGGCGTGCTCGACACGAACATCCC
>JAIBCE010000413.1 GCA_019694315.1 Sandaracinaceae bacterium | reverse complement strand
GCCTGTCGCCCCGCTCGGAGGCTGGCGGCTCGGCGGCGGGCGGCTCGGCGGCGGGGGGCGCGGGGGCGGGGGCTCGGAGGCTGGGGGCTCGGAGGCTGGCGGCTCGAAGGGCGGCAGCTCGGGGGGCGGCGGCGTGCTCACCCTCCGACCGAGCCTCGACGAGGTGCTCGCGTGGGAGCGGAGCGCGAGGAGCGAGCCGGATCTCCTCGGCTGCCCGTTGCCGTCGCGGCGCGCGCCGCTCGCGCCGAGCCTCGTGTCGGGAGACGAAGGATGAGCGCGACCGCCCGACGAGGTGCAGCACGTGCGGATCGCGCGTCGGGGGATCGCGCGTCGGGGGCCCCGCCCGATCTCCTGACGCCGAGCGTGCTCGGTGTCGTGGCGCGGCTCGGGGCGCTCCACCCCGAGCTCGGGGCCCTCGCGCCGCGCGATGCGCTCTCGTCGCAGGTGGCTCGGGCGATCGAGCTCGGTGTGCTCGAGGGCGACGACGTCACGCTCGCGTGGGAGCTCGCGCGTCTGGTCGAGGGTGACGCGCGCGGCGAGGTGATGACGCTCGCGCTCTCGGTGCTCGAGGCCGCTCGACGTGGCTCGACCCGCGTGCCCTTGGTCGCGGGGAGTGATCGGGGGCCGAGCGATCGGGCGCGGGCGGGCTCGGAAGAGCGCGGGCAGCTCGCGCTGCCGTTCGTCCAGCCGGTCGCGCCGCGCGAGCTGCCCTCGCTGGTGGTGGGCGCCTACGACACGGGTGCGCCGCTGGTGCGCACGGGTGAGGGGAGCGCGTCGTGGCTGGCGCTGCGCCGGTGGGCAGCGTCCGAGCGAGCGATCGCGCGAGACCTCGCGCGTCGTGCTGCGCCGTCGTCGGGCCTCGAGATCGAGGGCGCGCTCGCCTGGGTCCACGCGCTGCGCACGGCGCCGCTCGCCGGCGGGCGCGGGGCGATGCACCTCACCGCCGAGCAGGAGGACGCGGTCGCCGCGATGGCCGCCGAGCGCACGGTGGTCCTCACGGGCGGCCCTGGCACCGGCAAGACCTCGGTCGTGGTGTCGCTGCTCCGCGTGCTCGCCCATCGCGCGCACGGCGAGGGCGGCCTCGGGCGTCTGGCTGACGAGGTGCGTCTCGTCGCGCTCGCTGCGCCCACGGGCAAGGCCGCGGATCGTCTCGGAGACGCCGTGCGCTCTGCGCTCGCTCGCAGCGACGACCCTCGCGACGCTGCGCTCGCCGCGGCCCTCACGCCGCCGAGCACGCTCCACCGGCTGCTCGGCTATCGGCGTGGCGTGGGCGAGGGGAGCTTCCGCGCGCACCGCCACGACGCGCTCGCGCAGCGCGTGATCGTGCTCGACGAGGTCTCGATGATCGACACGTGGCTCTTCGAGCGCCTGCTCGCGGCGGTCTCGCCGGAGGCGGCGCTGGTGCTCCTGGGCGACCCCGATCAGCTTCCCTCGGTCGATCCGGGCGCGATCCTGCGCGACCTCCTCGCGGCGCGTCCTCGAGGGGTTCGTGTGCAGGCGCTGACGCGGAGCCACCGCATGGATCCCGCCGACGCGCACGGCTCGCAGGTGCTCTCGGTGGCGCGCGCGTGTCGTGCGGGCGAGCCGCTCGAGCGCGTGCCGTTTCGCCGCGGGCCCGACGCGTCGATTGGAGGCGCTCCGGGCCAGCCCGATGCGTCGCGGGTGCTCGACGGGGGCGCCTGGCACCTCGAGGCGCGCGCGCTGCCATGGCTCCTCGACGCGTGGATCGCGCGCCACCTCACCGTGGACGTGCTCGCGCCGCTCGGCGCGGTGGACGCCGACGAGAGCGCTCCGGTGCCGCCGGTCGTGCTGTCAGCGCTGCAGCACCTCGCCCGCGCGCGCATCCTCACCGTCACGCGGAGGACGGCGCAGGATCTCGACGCCTACGTCTCGGCCGCGATGGCGCGCTTTCGAGGCGAGCCCGTGCGCTCGCGCCGGCTCTTGCCCGGCGAGCCCGTGCTCGCGGTGCAGAACGACTACGACGAGGATCTCTGGAACGGGGACTCGGGCGTCGTGTGGCGCGACCGTCGGGGTGAGCTGCAGGTGTCGTTCGCGCGCGGGCAGGGCGCACGCACGCGTCCGCTCGCGGCCGTCGCACACCTCGTGGAGCGCTCGCACGCGGTCACCGTGCACAAGGCCCAGGGCAGCGAGCACGACGAGGTGCTCTTCGTGCTGCCGCCGACCGACACGGCGCTCTCGAGCCGCGAGATCGTCTACACGGCGATCACGCGCGCGCGTCGCACGGCGGTCGTGGTGGGGCGCGCCGAGCTGCTGTCGGCGGCGCTGGCGCGCACGGGCGAACGAGAGACCGGGCTCGTCGACGCGCTCCGAGATCCTCGCTGACCGCTCGCGAACGCGTTCTTCCTTCCTCGTCGCGCCGAGCGCGAGAGCCGCCTCTTCGGACTCTTCCGAAGCGTCCTCTCGCGACGCCATGCTCGGTCGTGCCGGAGACGCCTCGGAGTCGCCGTGAGGAGGCACGCGAGCAGCAGCCGCGCGAGGAGCCCCTCGTTCATGCGGGTGAGCACGAAGACCCACAGGTGCGCGCCGACGATCCATCGCAAGCACGGCGTTGCTTGGTTCGTAGTTGGATGAAGCCCAGCGTTGTTCGGTTCGTGGTTGGCTGACCCAGGAGGGGAGTCCTCACGCGTCTTCGGCTCGCGTGCTCTCTCACGGCGAAGCCCCGTGACGTCCCCGCCAAGACTTCTTCCTTCCTCGGCGCGCCGAGCGCGAGAGCCCCTGTTCAGAGGGAGATCCGCATTTCGCATCCTGCGACCCCCTCTCGCGACGCCCTGCTCGGTCGTGCCGGAGACGCCTCGGAGTCGTCGTGAGGAGGCACGCGAGCAGCAGCCGCGCGAGGAGCCCCTCGTTCATGCGGGTGAGCACGAAGACCCACAGGTGCGCGCCGACGACCCATCGCAAGCACGGCGTTGCTTGGTTCGCAGTTGGATGAAGCCCAGCGTTGCTCGGTTCGTGGTTGGCTGACCCAAGAGGGGAGTCCTCACGCGTCTTCGGCTCGCGTGCTCTCTCACGACGAGCCCCGTGACGTCCCCGCCAAGACTTCTTCCTTCCTCGGCGCGCCGAGCGCGATTGGCCCTGTTCAGAGGGAGATCCGCATTTCGCATCCTGCGACCCCATCTCGCGACGCCCTGCTCAGTCTTGCCGGAGACGCCTCGAGTCGCCGTCAGAAGGCACGCCAGCAGCCGCCGCGCGAGGACGCCCCTCGTTCATGCGGGCGAGCACTGCGACCGGCAGGTGCGCGCCGACGATCCATCGCAAGCACGGCGTCGTCTCGGTCCGTGGCCGGGATGAGCACGGCGTTGATTGGTTCGTGGTTGGCTGACCCAAGAGGGGAGTCCTCACGCGTCGCCTGCTCGCGTGCTCTCTCACGATGAGCCCGAGCGTCCCCGCCAAGACTTCTTCCTTCCTCGGCGCGCCGAGCGCGAGAGCCCCTGTTCAGAGGGAGATCCGCACTTCGCATCCTGCGACCCCATCTCGCGACGCCATGCTCGGTCGTGCCGGAGACGCCTCGGAGTCGCCGTGAGGAGGCACGCCAGCAGCAGCCGCGCGAGGACCCCCTGATTCATGCGGGCGAGCACTGCGACCGGCAGGTGCGCGCCGACGATCCATCGCAAGCACGGCGTTGCTTGGTTCGTAGTTGGATGAAGCCCAGCGTTGTTCGGTTCGTGGTTGGCTGACCCAAGAGGGCAAGTCCTCACGCGTCGCCTGCTCGCGTGCTCTCTCACGATGAGCCCGAGCGTCCCCGCCAAGACTTCTTCCTTCCTCGGCGCGCCGAGCGCGAGAGCCCCTGTTCAGAGGGAGATCCGCACTTCGCATCCTGCGACCCCATCTCGCGACGCCCTGCTCGGTCTTGCCGGAGACGCCTCGGAGTCGCCGTGAGGAGGCACGCCAGCAGCCGCCGCGCGAGGAGCCCCTCGTTCATGCGGGTGAGCACGAAGACCCACAGGTGCGCGCCGACGACCCATCGCAAGCACGGCGTCGTCTCGGTCCGTGGCCGGGATGAGCACGGCGTTGATTGGTTCGTGGTTGGCTGACCCAAGAGGGGAGTCCTCACGCGTCGCCTGCTCGCGTGCTCTCTCACGATGAGCCCGAGCGTCCCCGCCAAGACTTCTTCCTTCCTCGGCGCGCCGAGCGCGAGAGCCGCCTCTTCGGACTCTTCCGAAGCGTCCTCTCGCGACGCCATGCTCAGTCTTGCCGGCGACGCCTCGAGTCGCCGTGAGAAGGCACGCCAGCAGCCGCCGCGCGAGGAGCCCCTCGTTCATGCGGGTGAGCACGAAGACCCACAGGTGCGCGCCGACGATCCATCGCAAGCACGGCGTCGTCTCGGTCCGTAGCCGGATGAGCACGGCGTTGATTGGTTCGTGGTTGGCTGACGAGAGACGGCGAGGGGGAGGCTCTCGCTCAGCGACAGCGAGCGCGCACGTCGTCGACGTCGCGGCGGTCGTAGCCGTCGGGCGCCATGCGGACGTAGCGCTCGGCGAGCGCGCAGCCTGCCGTGTCCGGGCCGAGGGCCATCGCCAGTCGGGCCACGGCCTCGGCCGGCGTGTCGGTGCCCTGCGTGGCGGCCTCGAGCTCCGCGCGCTGCGCGTCGCGGTGGCTCGAGCCGGCGATCAGCGCCTTCAGCAGGTGCGCGGTCGCGCAGCGCGGATCGAGAGCGATGGCTTGGTCGGCCAGGGCCTGCGGGTTTCCGTAGCGGCCCTCCTCGAACGCGAGCATGCCGCGCAGCGCATGGACGCGGGCTCGCAGCGAGCTCGCGGTCGCCGCACGCCCACTGCGATCGAGCAGCTCGGCGGCCGTCGAGAAGTGCCCATCGACGTACGCCACGTACGCGCGCACGTAGAGCGCCTCCGGGTGCTCCGGCGAGATCGAGAGGATGCGTCGCGCCGTGTCGTCGGCGTCGTTGCCGGCCTCGGCCTGGAGCTGGAGACGAGCGAGCGCGACGAGCAGCGGCACGTCGTTGCGCTGGGTGCGGAGAAAGCCCTGCACGGTGTCCACGTCGAGCTGACCGTGCCCGGCCGCGACCGCGAGCTCGGCGCGCATGCGCGAGAGCTGTGGCTCCGGCGCACCCGCGCTCCGGGCCTGCTCGAGGAGCTGGGTCGCGCGCGGCAGATCCCCCGCCTCGAGCGTCGTGCGCACCACACACATGGTCGCCGCGAAGCGCTGCGGCTCGATGCGCAGCGCGCTGGCGCAGGCCTGCGTCTCGACCGCGCGATCGCCCGCGAGGCGCGCCACCTCGGCGAGATCGAGCTGGAGCTCGGCGTCCTCGGGCGCCGTGGCGGCTGCTTGCTGCGCGGCCTGGAGCGCGCTCGACGGGTTGCCGTCGCGTGCACGGAGCAGCGCCGAGAGCACGAGGAGGCGTGCGTCGGTCGGATGCGCACCGAGGGCTCCGCCCAGCGCCTGCCGCGCGGCCGCCACGTCGTCCGTGGCGAGCGCCGCGTGGGCCAGCGCCGAGGCCACCCCGGGATCGGTCGGAGCGCTGCGCGCGCCCAGCTCGAGGGCCTGCCGCGCCTCGGCGTCGCGACCGAGCCGGCTCAGGAGGTGCGCGCGCCGCAGCGCCGCCTCCACCGCGAGCGACGCGTCGACCGAGGCGGCCGTGTAGCGCATGAGCGCGCCCTGCGTGTCGCCCTGGGCCTCGAGCACACGGCCTCGCGAGAGCTCCGTCCGCGCCCCCGGCGGCAGGACGCGCAGCGCCGCATCGGCGCCCGCGAAGTCGCGCTGATCGAGTGCGATCTCGACGAGCGTCTCGGCGCGCCGCTGTGGGCTCGGCGCCTCGGGCGTGAGGCGCGCAGACAAGGTGCGCGCCGAGGCGCCGTCGCCCGCGCGCACGAGGCCCTCGAGCGCGCCGAGGAGCAACGTCTCGTCGGCCGGTGGGGCCAGCTGCGCAGCGGCTCGGTGCTCGGCGCCTGCCGACGCCGCGTCGGCGCGCGCCTGCGCGGCCCGTCCTCGCAGGTGGTGGGCCCACGCCTCTTCGTCGTTGGTCGCGCGCTCCGCCAGCGCGCCCAGCACCACGCTCGCCTCCGAGTCGGCCACCGTGAGATCGCCTCGCGCGAGCGCGAGCTCGGAGCGGACCACGCGCGCGCATGGACGAGCCTCTGCGTCGACGATGCCGCGGAGCGTGGCCTCCGCCGAGGCCGTGTCTCCTGCGAGCGCCGCCGCGTGCGCGAGCAGACACGCGTGCCGCGCGCCCTGCGGACGAAAGCCCCACGCCTGACCCGCCGCCGCCTGCGCCTCCTGGAAGCGTCCCATCGCGCCGAGCGCCAGCGCGCGCGCACGGGCTCCTTCGGCCAGCGTCACCCCCGAGGCCTCGAGCGCCTCGAGCATCATCAGCGCCTCGGTCGCTCGGCCGCGCGAGAGCGCGAGCAGGCTCCGCGCGACGCTCGCCTCCGGGCTCGGCGCCGCCGCCGCGAGCAGCGTGTCGGCCG
>JAIBCE010000051.1 GCA_019694315.1 Sandaracinaceae bacterium | reverse complement strand
GCCGAAGAGCACGACCTCGCGATCGATGTCGTTCTCTCGGAGCAAGCCGCAGTAGTGAGTCCGCTTGAGCTCGTCGATGAAGCGCGCCACGACCGTTTCCTCCGGGTTCCGTCGGCGCACGCGCGCGGCGGGGGCCGGCACCCTAGCAGGCCGCCGCCGTGCTCGCGAAGCGAGGAGCGCGCGTCGCGACGGCCGCCTCGGACGGGCCGCGTGCTGGCCCCGCGCGTCGTGCCCGCGGCCGGTTGTTGCGCCGCAGCAGAGTGGTTCCGTGGCGCAGCACGCGCAGCCCATGTCTGTGCTCGAATGCCATGAAAACGTGCGGATCTGCGATTGCTGCGTTGCACAAATCCAGAACCTTGTTCATGCTGCGTGCGTGCTCTACCTGCTCCACGACCTCCAGCGGGCCTGGATGGACCCCGTCGCCGCGTACTCCGGTGTGACGGCGCAGCTCCTCCGAGATCCGCGCAATCCGCTCTCGAGCGCGCTGCCTCTGCGCTGGGCTGCCGCGAACCACGCGCTCTTGCACCGCCTGACCAAGCGCTACGACAAGCCCGCGTTCGCGCTGGGTGAGGTCGACGCGCACGGCGAGCGGGTGCTCGTGCGCGAGAAGGTGCTCGTGAAGGAGCCGTTCTGTCAGCTCGTGCACTTCGAGCGGACGAGCACCTCGCACGCGGTGCTCGATCGGCTCGCGACGGATCCGAAGGTGCTCGTGTGCGCGCCGCTCTCGGGCCACCACGCGACGCTCGTGCGCGACACGATCCGCTCGCTCCTCCACGACCACGACGTGTACGTCACCGACTGGCTGGACGCGCGCGACGTGCCGCTCTCGGCGGACACCTTCTCGCTCGACGACTACGTGCACACCGTGCAGCGCTACGTGCGGCACCTCGACGCGCGCGAGCTCCACGTGGTGGCGGTGTGTCAGCCGACGGTCCCCGTGCTCGCGGCGGTGTCGCTCATGGCGCAGGACGGCGAGCACACGCCGCGGACGATGACGCTGATGGGCGGGCCGATCGATGCGCGGCGCAGCCCGACGAAGGTGAACGAGCTCTCGACCTCACGATCGTTCGCGTGGTTCGAGGAGAACATGATCCACCGCGTGGGCCGCGGGCATGCGGGTGTCGGACGGCGCGTGTATCCGGGCTTTCTCCAGCTCACGTCGTTCCTCTCGATGAACCCCGAGCGTCACCTCGAGGCGCACTGGAAGTACTGGCGCGACACGCTGCGCGGCACACGCGGCGAAGAAGGGCGCCAGACGCACGAGCGCTTCTACGACGAGTACAACGCGGTGCTCGACATGGACGCGCCGTACTACCTCGAGACGGTGCGGCGCGTGTTCCAGACCTTCGATCTCGCGCGCGGGGTCTTCGAGGTAGCGGGGCATCGCGTGGCGCCGAGCGCGATCCGCGACACGGCGCTCTTCACGATCGAAGGCGAGCACGACGACGTGGCGGGGCGTGGCCAGACGGAGGCGGCGCACGAGCTCTGCACCGGGCTCGCGAGCGAGCAGCGCATGCACCTCCTGGCCGAGGGCTGCGGGCACTACGGGATCTTCTCGGGGCATCGCTGGCGCGAGTCGATCTACCCGCAGCTGCGGGACTTCATCCGCCGCTTCGATGTGCCCACCGGCCCCGCGCGCCTCGGCGCTCCGCTGGCGTCGTAGCGCGCACGGCGCTCTCGCAGCTCTCTCGCATCACCGACCAAGGAACGACACGCCATGATGATGACGGACACCCTCTCGGAGCGATCGGCGCTCGTGACCGGCTCGACGAGCGGTATCGGCCTCGGGATCGCCAAGGCGCTCGCGGCCTCGGGCGCGAACGTGGTGCTCAACGGCTTCGGCGACGTGGACGCCGCGCTCGCCGAGGTGAGCGCCGTGGCGCGCGGTGGCCGTGTGCTCTACGCGGGCGCGGACCTCCGCAAGCCCGAGGAGATCGAGACGATGATGCAGACGGTGCGTCAGGAGCTCGGCGAGCTCGACGTGCTCGTGAACAACGCGGGCATCCAGCACGTGGCGCCGGTGGAGGAGTTCCCGGTGGAGAAGTGGGACGACGTGATGGCGATCAACCTCACGTCGGCGTTCCACACGACGCGCCTCGCGCTGCCGGGGATGCGCGCGAAGAACTGGGGCCGCATCGTGAACGTCGCGAGCGTGCACGGCCTCGTCGCCTCGGCGAACAAGAGCGCGTACGTGGCGGCCAAGCACGGCCTCGTGGGCCTCACGAAGGTCACGGCGCTCGAGACGGCCAAGACGCGCGTGACGTGTAACGCGATCTGCCCCGGCTGGGTGCTCACGCCGCTCGTCGAGGCGCAGGTCGAGGCGCGCGCGCTGCGCGATGGGGCCGATCGGGACACGGCCAAGGACGCGCTCGTGTCCGAGAAGCAGCCGTCGGGCGAGTTCGTCACGCCCGAGCAGCTCGCGAAGCTCGTGCTCTTTCTCTGCAGCGACGCGGGCGATCAGGTGCGCGGCGTGGCGTGGAACCTCGACGGAGGCTGGGTCGCGCAGTGAGGTGATGGGCCTCGTCAGTGCTTGCTGCGCTCGACCACGAGCACGGGGCCTCGCTGGCGGATCTTTCGGAAGCCGAAGAGGTGGAAGACCTCGAGCGGATAGAAGTGCGCGATGCGCGTGTCGACGTGCAGGCGATCGCGATCGCGGCCGTCGCGCGTGATGCCGGGCAGGAAGCGGAGCACGCGATCGAGGTGCAGGCGCCGGAGCAGGCGTGAGGCGCGGAGGCGTCGCTCCGACACGGCGCGGCCCCAGAAGAAGCCGTCGTCGCCCTGGCCCTGGTAGAGCGGGAGCATCACGAAGCCGTCGTGCGGTGCGCGGATCGTCTCGGGTGTGCCGCCTGCCTTGGTGTGAGTGGCGAGGGTCTGGCCGCGGTGGGCAGGTGCGAGGTTCGCGAAGCCGGGCTCCATGCGGAACGTGTCACCAGGGGCGATCGCGTGACGTGAGAGGACCTCGAGCACGCGCGGGATCGCGCCTCGTGCGCGCTCGAGGTGCGCCAGCGACGAGGAGAGCTCGGGGTTGTCGCTCGGCGCGAGCAGGCCTGCGCCCGAGAGGGCGATCCAGATCACGGACGCGAGGTGATCGATGGAGCTCGGATCGTCGTGCTGACCGCCCTCGACCGCGAGCGTGACGAGGCCGCGCTTGCTCATGTGCTCGGAGAGCACGCCATCGACCTGCTCCTCGAGCCCGAGGATGATCGGCAGCGGCAGCGCGATCGCGAAGTCGCGCTGTGGCAGCGTGTCGCCGAAGAGCACGAAGGGAAACCCCGCGGCGCTCGTGGTGTGGAGATCCACGAGAAAACAGGGCCCGCGCGCGCGATCGAGCGCGCCGTCGATCGCGGCGAGGAGCTCGCGCTGCTCGCGGTCCTCGGGATCGTCGTCGCGCGGATCGCGGCCTCGGAGCGCGGCGATCTTCTGGCTCGTCCACTGCCGGTTGAGGTCCTTCACGCGATAGCGCTTGCCCTCGCCCAGCGCGCCCACGTTGCCTGCCAAGGCGAGGAGCTCGCCGCGGATCGAGAGGCCTCGCTCGCGGAGCGTGTCGAGCACGCGCTGGCACGCGCGGACGCCGCCAGGCTCGTTGCCATGGAGGCTGCCGACCACGATCAGCGTGGGGCCGGCCTCCGCACCGCGGAGGCGACCGATCTCGCGCGCGACGAGCACGAGCGCTGCGCTACTCGCCTTCGCCGTCGAGCGCGGGAGGCGGCTGGCTGCCGCGGTGCGCGAGCTGCTGCTCGAGCAGATCGCTCGCGATGCCCATGAAGTCTTCTTCCGTGAGGATCGCGACGAGGTGGCCGTCTTGCACGACGGGCAGGCAGCCGATGCGGTAGCGCCGCATGAGGCGGATCGCGTCGAGCGTCTCGGTGTCGGGCGTCACCGTGAGCACGTCGCGACGCATGACGTCCGAGACGGGCGTGAGCGACGCGTCCTTGCCCTCCACGCGCTTGCCGCCGGTCTGCAGGCTGTTGAGGAAGCGCAGGATCGAGCGATAGCTCACGAGGCCCACGAGGCGACCGTCGCGGTCCTCGACGGGCACGTGCCGCACGCGCTCCCAGCCCATGAGATCCGCCACGAGCTGCACCGCGTCGTCCGGCTGCACGGTGAAGATGTCGGTCGTCATGTACTGACCGACCTTGAGGTAGCTCGAGCGTGCGCTCGGCACCTCGTCGAGGCGCGCGCGCTCCCACTCGGCCACGGGGCGGCCCGTCTTCTGGCGCTTCACCGTGGCCGCGACCACGGCCGTGAGCTTCTCGCCCGCGGAGCCGCGCTCCTTCATGCCCGCGAGCGACTGCAGCATCCAGCGCGAGCCCGTGCGCATGGTGCGCACGCGCTTGTCCACGATGGCGAGGTAGCGGGCGATGTCGGCGTCGTCGACCTTGGCGCGCTTGAGGCCCGACTCCGCGGCCGGGATGAGATCGTCGAGGAGGAGCTTCTGCGCGGGCTTCTCCACCCCGTCGAGCCAGTGGATGTGCGCGCCGATTCCGTCGCGCGCGGCCGTGTAGAGGTTCGCGCGGGCCTGCTCGAACTCCATGTGGTGGCGCACGTCCTCGCGCGTGGCGCCGAGCTCGCTCATGAGGCCGAGCCAGAGCGCGGCGTTGGCGATCTCGTCGATGATCGTCGGGCCCGAGGGCATGACGCGCATCTCGATGCGGAGGTGCGGTGTCTTCGCGTCGTAGCCGTAGCAGGCGCGGTTCCAGCGATAGACCGTGCCGTTGTGCAGGCGCAGCGCCTTGAGCTGCGGGATGTCGCCGCGATCGAGCACCTGGATCGCGTCCTCGTCGAGGTCGGTGCCCACGAGCGAGCGGAAGCGAGCGACGTCCTCCTTGTAGATCTCGAGGATGCCGCGCTCACACCAGCGGTTGCCGAACGAGACGCGCGCGCTCGCGTCGCGCAGGTGCGTGCCCGTCTTGCGGGTGTCGACGGCCTGCTCGAAGAGCGCGATGCGCGTCTCGGCCCACAGGCGCTTTCCGAACAGGAGCGGCGAATTGCACGCCGTCGCGAGCACCGGCCCCACGAGCGCCTGGCTCAGGTTGTACATGCGCGCGAAGTCGCTCGGGGCGACCTGGAGGTGCGCCTGGAAGCTCGAGTTGCAGGCCTCGACCATCACGGAGTCGTGCTTGACCTGGAGCTCGTCGATGCCCTTGATGGAGAAGTCGTAGTGCTCACCGCGCATGGCGGTGGTGGCCGCGTTGAGCGCCAGGTAGCGCGGCGAGGGCACCATGTTGTCGAGGCCCAGATCCGACTTGCGGATCGTGGGCAGGATGCCGACGAGCACCGGCAGGATGCCGAGCCGATCTCCCACCTCGTGCACGCGCTCGAAGAGCGTCTGCATCTGCGTCTCGAGGGAGGACAGGCCCTTGCCCTCGAACGACTGCGGATCCGCGTTCATCTCGAGCTGGAAGAGGCCGAGCTCGGTGGTGAAGTGCGTGTCCTTGAGGGCCTCGAGCATCTTGAGCGAGCCCTTGGTGGGCTCGAAGGTGGCCTTGTCGATCAGGAACATCTCCTGCTCGGCGCCGATGCGCGGCGGACCCTCGTCGAAGACGCCTTCGTCCAGCATGCGCTCGAGCGCTCGGAGGTCCGTGAGGATCGCGCGCGTGAAGCGCCGACGCTCCTCGCCTGCGAGCTCGCCTTCGACCTTCTTGTGATCTCTCGTGTCTTCCATTATCGCCCGCGCCTCCGGCGCTCGGACTGGGGGCCGCTTGGCCCCCAGACCCCCGCTCGTTCGTTCGTCGCTTCGCTCCTCACTGCCTCGCTCCTCCAGGGGGTCGCTGACGCGCCCCCCGCCGGAGGGCGCCCCGACGCGTCAACGATCTCATGTCCGTTCACTCCACTCACCGAGGTACTTGGGGAGCATGTGGCGCCAGGTGGGCCAGTCGTGGTGCCAGTCGGGGCCCCACGGATCCACGCGGTTGGGGATGCCTTGGCGACCGAGCACGTTCGCCATGGCCCACGTCTCTCCCATGTTCTCGGCGCGCCCGTCGCCCGAGGCGAGGAGGATGAAGCTCTTGCGGAGCGCCTCGAGGTGCGGGCCCGAGAGCGTGGGCACGAATTGGAGCGGCGAGCTCACGAAGTACTCCTCCGTGTAGCGATCCGTCTCGATGAAGCGCATGAGGTTGTAGGTGCCGCTCATGCCGAGCGCGCGAGAGAAGAGGTCCGGAAAGCGGCACGTCACGGCCACCGCGTGGAAGGCCCCGATGGAGGCGCCCGTGGTCCAGAGCTTGATCGACTCGTCCGCACAGTCCTTGCGGATCGCGGGCACGACCTCGTGCTTCACGTACTGGTGGAAGTGGTGCTGCATCCACATGCGGTACTGCGGCGTGCCCTCCTTGCCGAACCACACCTGCCCGCCGACGGAGTCGCACGAGTAGACCTTGATGCGGCCCGCCTCGATGAGGGGCGTGAGGACCTGGATCACCTTCCAGCGCTCGATCTCCTCGGCGTCTCCGCCCGCGGTGGGGAAGATCAAGACCGGCTGCCCGAAGTGACCCCAGCGCACGAGCGTGGAGCTGCGCTTCATCCGTTCGGAGTACCACTGCGTTTTCACGAACATGCGGGGTGCATGCTCGCATGGAGCGCCCCCGCCGGGACAGTCGGAACGGATGCGCACGTCGGCCGTCGGAGGGAGCGGTGGGCTCGCGTATCCTCCGAATTCGTCAGAAGAACGCGCCCCACGCGGAACGGAGGCTCGTGCACCAGCGGATGCCCACGCTTGCGGCGAGGCCCGCGTCCCTCGAGGACGAGTCGGGGCGTGAGGCGACGCGCGGACCGCGCCTCGCGCGGCTCTTCGACGCACACGCGCCGTTCGTGGGCCGAACGCTCCGCTGCCTCGGGGTGCGCGAGCACGAGCTCGGTGACGTGCTCCAGGAGGTGTTCCTCGTGGCGCACGATCGGCTGCCGCGCTTCGAGGTCGACGAGACGAGCCGCGAGCGCGCGTGGCTCTACGCGATCTGCGTGCGCAAGGCGCTCTCGGCCCGTCGTGACGCGGCCCGGCGCGCCCTGCGCGAGGTGAAGGTGCAGGCCGAGCCGTGCGCCCACGAGCCGAGCCCGCACGAGGAGCTCGAGCGCACACGCAAGCTCGCGCAGGCGCTCGCCATCCTCGGCGAGCTCGACGAGGACAAGCGCGCGGTGTTCGTGCTCCACGAGGTGGAGCAGCTCGCGATGAGCGAGGTGGCCGCGATCGTGGGCGCGCCGCTCCAGACGGCGTACTCGCGACACTACGCGGCCAAGAAGGAGATCGCAGCGAGCCTCCGGCGGCTGCGCGCACGAGGGACGGACGAATGAACGGCCAAGGACAGCTCGGGCCCGAGGACGAGGCGCTGCTCGGTGAGCTCGTGGCGACGCTGCGCGACGCGACGCCGAGCGCGCGCGAGCTCGCGCCGATGCGCGACGCGCTGGTGGGGCCGGGCGCACGACGAGGCGCGATGCGCACGCCGTGGTGGAAGCTCGTGCTCGCGATCGCGGCGCTCGGCCTGAGCGAGCCCGCGCTGCACGCGCGACGGGTCGAGGTGCACGCGAGCGCCGTGAGCGTGGCCGCGTTCACCGAGGTCTCCGCGGACGAGACGTCGAGCGAGGCGGACCCCGCACCGGCTGAGCCTCGCGAGGCGCTGGCGGAGCCTCGCGAAGGCTTCACGGAGCCCGGCGAAGGCTTCACGGAGCCCCACGAAGGCCTCACCGAGCCTCGCGAAGGATTCGCGGAGCCCCACGAAGGCCTCACCGAGCCTCGCGAAGGTTTCATGGAGCCCCGCGAAGGCTTCATGGAGCCCCGCGAAGGCTTCATGGAGCCCCGCGAAGGCTCGATGGCGTCTCCTTCGGGCGCGGCCGTCGACGCGACTCGCTCGTCGGGACAGGACGCTCGAGCCCTCGCGCTCGAGGTGCGGGCCGCGGAGGTGCGCGCCCCGGGGAGCGAGCTCGCCGTGCCGGGGCCGCATGCGAAGTCGGAGGACGGTACGGAGGAGCCCTCGCCGCTCTACGCCTCGGCGATGCGCGCCGCTGCGGGCCATCGCTGCGAGGAGGCGGCGCCGCTCCTCTCACGCATCGTCGAGGGCGAGACCAACGACGCGCCTCTGCGTGTGGAGCAGGCGGAGCTCACGCTGGCGCGCTGCCTCTTCGAGCTCGGCTACGTGAACGGCGCCGCGGCGATCGCCGACGGCATCGCGCAGCGCCCCGAGGCGAGCACGCACGAGCCTGCGCTCGAGCTCCTCGCGCGGCTGGGAGAGCGCCTACCCGATCCGCGCGGGGTGGTGGGCTCGGTGGGGCACTACGAGCGAGACGTGCTCGCGCAGGTCGACCCTGCGCGACGCGGCACGCTCTCGTACCTGCTCGGTCGTGCGCGCGACGACGCCGGTGCGCTCGAGGAGGCGGCCGCGCTCTTCGCGGAGGTGCCCCCGGGGCATCGCTTCTACGTGCCGGCGCGCTATCTCGAGGGCATGAGCCACGTGCGGGACCGGCACGCCGTGCCGGCCATCGCTGCGTTCGAGGCCGTGCTCGAGGCCACGCGGGGCTCGGCGGGCGCGGGCAGCGGCGAGCGTGATCGCTATCGAGATCTGGCGCGGCTCGCGATCGCGCGCGTGCGCTACGCCGCGGCGCGTCCTGGCAGCGAGGGAGACGGCAGCGAGCGAGACGAGGCCCGCAGGAACGCGCTGCTCGAGGGCGCGCTCGAGGCCTGGCAGGAGGTGCCGTTCGGAAGCGAGGCAGGGCTCGACGCCTTCTTCGAGGAGTCGTGGGCGCTCTATCTGCTCGGCGAGAGCCCGCGCGCGCTCGGCCACATCCACGGCCTGCTCGCGCCGCAGCTGCGGGATCGGCCGCACCCCGAGGCGCTCGTCCTGCGCGCGACGATCCTCTACGAGCACTGCCGCTTCGAGGCCGCACGCACGACGGTCGACGACTTCCACGCGCGCTTCGATCCGCTGCTCGAGAGCCTCGAGGGGTTCGCGTCGTCGCTCGACGAGACCGAGGCGGCGTATGCGCTGCTCGAGGAGGTGCGCGCCGAGCGCGGGCCCACGGGCGAGCTCGGCGCGGTGGTGCGTGCGGCCCTCGACGATCGCGAGATCGCGCGGCTCGTGGTGAGCGTGCGCGCCATCGATGCAGAGTCCGATCGGCTCGCCCATGCGCGCGTCGAGCTGCGCGAGGGCTCGCTCGGCCTGCGGCTCTCGCAAGAGCTCGCGCTGGCGCGCTCGTTTGCCGTGGAGCTCGGAGGCAGGCTCGTGCGCGAGCGGCTGGGGCGCGTGATCGAGGCGCTGCGCGATCGCAGCAACGAGATCGACACGGTGGCGCTGGAGATCACCACGCGCACGCGCACGGCCCTCGAGCGCGGCGAGCCCCTCACGCGCGAGCCCGAGCGCCCGGTGCCGATCGTCGCCGTGCAGGGCGACGAGGTCTGGCCGTTCGACGGCGAGTACTGGGAGGACGAGCTGCCGTACTACCGCGAGCTCGTGACCGACCTCTGCCCCGATCGTTGACGCGATGTGACGCGTCCCGCGAAGGGACGCCTCGCCCAACCGCACGTCCGAGCGCCGGGACCACAGGCCGATGCACCCTGCTCTCCGCGAGAACTCTGCTCACGGCGCGCCCCAGAGGCCTGACTCCGCTGCGACAACCACATCGAGACGCTCTACCTCCGCCTCGTCGGCGACGTTGACTCGAAGAACGAGCGAGTCGCCGTCGGACACATCCTCGACGTTCGGGAGGAACAGGCCGTGCTCGATGGCAAACCCGTCAAGCTTTGCGAGAAGCTCTGCCCGCGCTGCTCGTCCCCGTTGCTGACTACGGAGCTCGTGGTGCTCACGGGCATCCCCATCTTGCGTCATCACGGAGAGGCCGCGAATGGCCACCGCACGCGCGCGGGGGGTCAGCTCCAACATGCGCTCCAGGCTGAAAGGGTCTTGGAGCCTCTCCAGGCCAGCGAGTTGGAGGAGGGCCCAAGTCCAGCGGCTGCCTCGAAAACGGATCAAGAAGATCCCGTGTCGGCCAAGGACCTCTCGTCGTGCAATGTCACGTTCGTGACGACCGGCGCCGACAGTCGCCAGTTCTTCGAAACCACACTCGGTCGCGAGGAGCCCCCACGTCGGTTTTGCCGCATGCCTCAGCCGGGGCTCCACGAACGCCGATAGGCCCCCTGGACGCCCCGTGGGCGGGACGACCTCGAGGGCGCGACGCGGTCGACGCGACGTAGCGTGTCGAAGCGCGGCGATTAGGCCGTCCACGCCCAACTGCTCCTCCGCATCCTGGGCAGCTTGCACGAGGGTCCTTCCATCCCGAAGCGGTGCCGCGGCATCAACGCCCCGCGCGAGAAGGACCTCGACCGTGGGGAGGCTTCCGCTGTCGATCGCGGCTGCGACGGTCTCGCCAGGCTCCGGTTCGGCGCCATGGGCGAGGAGCAAGGACACCACCGCCGCGCGACCTCGTGACGCGGCGACGTTGATAGGCAGGGCCTTGTCGTGTTCCAGGACGGGAGGGCTGCCTGTCCAGACACGGGGGTCTGCCCCTCGTTCGAGCAGCGCTCTCACGACATCCGCAGGAGCGAAGGCAGCACAGCACCAGAGGAGCGTTGGCACGGCCCGCCCGTGATACGGCACGGGTGAACCAGAGTTCAGAACATGGTCGTAGCGCCCCTGCTCGATCGCCTCGACAAGTCGACTCCATCCCCCCTGTGGCTCCGCCATTCCGTCGACAACGTCGAGGAAGGTGGTGAAGTGCAGGAGGCCCGCAGGATCCTCGAAGGGTGTCTCGGACGTCGGATTCGGAACCACGGCTGCAGCCTTTCCAGCGCTGTCCTACCACGCGGCTCGACGCGTGCCCCGAAAGCTCGAGGAAGAAAGCACCGCGTCAAAGCGCCGCCAGAAGGCCTGTGTTCTCCACGACTTGGCCCCCATGGAGTGACCCTGTGCGCGAAGCGCTGCTACAAGCTCTCACGATCGCAGGGCCGACTCTATGTCCTCAATCGACCAAAGGCGTCCGTGCTCAACATCCGCCGCTACAACGTCGAAGTCGCGAACGGCCCTGAGCGCGAGTTCGAGTGCGTCTCGATTGGTGTGGGGTGAGTACACCCACCCCTTGGCCTCACTCAGTTCACTTGTTTTCACGCGGGCCCCAACCGCTGGCAGACCTCGTCTGGGGGGTGTGCACGGGCGGCGGACAAGTCGACGCGCCACGACACCTCGCGGAAAGTGAGCGCGGCCCAATCGAACCAGCTGACGACCACCGAGTCGCCGCTGAGAACGTCGACACGCGCGCCGTCGCACGGATCGAGTGACCCGAGAGCACCCGCTTCGAGTCGCGCCTCCGACCGCGCGCGCGCCTCGATCTCACACACACATCGGTCCCGGAGCCGGGATGCGCGCACATCTGCTGGAACGGTTTCCAGTCCCGCCAGGTACATCACGCCTACCAGGAGGACGAAGGTGAGTGCCGTCAAGGCCAGCGACGACGTCGCACGCCTCATTCGCCGAGCCCTTGAACCCGTCTTCCCTGTAGGTTGAAGCGGAAGATGAGGTCCTCCCAGAGCTCCTGCGTCGCGGTGCGGCCATCGTACTCACCCACAGCGTAGAGGACCAGGTGCCAGTCCCCAGCGACGAGGCCTGGCCGTTCGTCGGCGAGTACTGGGAGGACGAGCTGCCGTACGACCGCGAGCTCGTGACCGACCTCTGCCCCGACCGTTGACGCGATTTGACGCGTCGGGCGCTGGGACGCCTGGTAGCTTTCGCGCCGCGAGGTGCGGCATGGCGCGTCGGTTCGAGTTCGAAGAGGGTGGGTCGAGCAAGTTCTGGGAGGTGTCGGTCGACGGCACGGACATGACCGTGACGTACGGCCGCATCGGCACGAGCGGCCAGAGCAAGACGAAGTCGTTCGCGACGGGCGACGCGGCGAAGAAGGAAGCCGACAAGCTCGTCGTCGAGAAGACGAAGAAGGGCTACCAGGAGGTGGGCGCCGCCTCGGCGGCCAGCGCCAGCGCAGCCAGCGGCGCGGCCGCACCCGAGGCCAGCAAGCCTGCCAAGGCCGCGAAGGCCCCGAAGGCCGCGAAGGCTTCGGCCGACACGCCCAACGCTTCGGCCGACACGCCCGACGCTTCGGAGGCTGTCGCGAGCGCTTCGGCCGACACGCCCAACGCTCCGGAGGATGACAAGCCCAAGGGCGCGCACGAGGGGCCCTCGATGGTGGTCGACGGCGAGCCCGTGTGGTTCTCGGTGCCCGCGTTCGCTGCGGAGGAGGCCGAGGTCCCGCTCTCGAAGCCGCTCGCGAAGAAGCGCGCGCCGGGCTTCGACAAGGTCTGGGAGGAGCTACCCGCGCAGAGCGCGCAGTGGGCCACAGGCAAGCACCACAGCCACCGCTGGCAGCTCGATCATCCCGCGGCGACACCCGAGGCCCGCGCGCTGATGACGCGTGTGAAGGAGCGGCTCGACGCCAAGGCGCAGGGCGATGGCTTCGACGTGGACCTCGAGGCCGCGACCTTCGCGCTGCTCGGGATGAACTACTACTACCAGCCCGAGCGCGCGAGCCGCGTGCTCTGGCACTGGACCGAGCGCGTCGGCCCCGAGCTCGCGATCAAGACCTTCTTCCGCGCCAAGCACTTCGACTGGTACAGCGCCGCGGGCCAGGAGGCGTGGCCTCGCCCGCAGGTGCTCACGATCCTCCCGAAGCTGCCCGACGGCTGGGTGCTCCTGCACGTGCGGGAGCTCTCCGCCCTGCGCGAGCTCGCGCGCGCGTTCGGACGCGCACCGGTGGACAAGGCGCTGCGCGAGGCGATCGGGGCGCAGAAGCCCGTGTGGTACGACCGGGCCTCGCTCGCGTGGCTGTTCGACGACGAGGCAGCGGCGCGTGCGCTCTTCGTCGAGGCCAAGGAGCAGCAGTCGCTGACCCACATCGGGCTCGTGGCGCCGCTGCTCGACGACCTCGAGGCGGTGAAGGCGCTGCTCGATGCCTCGTCGCTGGACGGGCCCGATGGCGGGATGATGGTGCGCATCGCGATGCGTCACGGCCTCGCGTTCGCGCCGGTCGCGCTCGCGCGTGCGCAGGCGGAGGCGAGCCAGCCTCGTCGCTGGGCGCCGGTGCTCGCGTGCTATCCGTCGATCCACGCGGCGCGCCTGCTCGTGCCGATGCTCGAGAACAAGAGCAACCGCAAGCTCGTGAGCGACGCGCTCGCGAACATGCCCGCGGAGGCGTGTCGTGCCCTCCCCGAGGCGCTCAAGAAGAAGCCGAAGTACCGCGACGCGATCGACTCGCTGCTCGCGACCTTCTCGGCGAGCGCCAAGGCAGCGTCGGGTGAGGACGACGAGGGCGAGGAGGCTCCGGCGAGCGCGCTGCCGAAGGTGCTCGCCGCCCCGCCGTGGCGCGTGAAGAAGAAGGCGTCGAAGGAGGCGGTCTTCGCGAGCCTCGTGCCTCGTGAGATCGAGCCTGCGGTCGATCTCTTGGGCCTCGATCTCAAGGCGCTCGATCAGAGCGTCCTCCGCATGCAGAGCTGGGGGCGCTACAGCGCGCAGTCCATCGAGGAGCTCGTGACCCAGGGCCAGCGCTTCGACGCCGCGGCGGTGCTCGGCCTCTCGGCCGACGACCTCGAGCTGCTCGAGTCCAAGGGGATCATGAGCAAGCTCCAGAGCCCGTGGTGGCAGTCGGACTCGTACACCCCGGGCCTCGTCGCGATCCTCCGCAAGCACGACGTGCGTGCGATCCGGCCGCTGATCTCGCTCGCGCCGAACCTCAAGACGAACCTCGCGTGCGAGCTCGAGCACGCGGGCGCGGTGGCCGTGGCGCCGCTCGCGGTGGACTGGCTCGGCTACAAGTCCGCGCGCGCGGCGGCGTTCGGATGGGTACGTCGCTTCCCGCGTCACGCGGCATCGGGCCTCGTGCCGATCGCGGTCGGCGAGGTGGGCACGCCGCGTGAGCGCGCGACGCTCCTCCTCACGGCGATCGCGCGCAACGGACATCGCGACGTGGTCCTCGAGGAGGCGCGTCACCACGGCGACGACGTGGCCGACGCGGCGCAGGCGATCCTCGATCGCGATCCGATCGAGCTCGTGCCGGCGAAGCTCCCCAAGATGCCGGACGGCCTCGATGCGCTGGCGAGACCCAAGCTGAAGGACGGGCGTGTGCTCTCGCGCGATGCCACGAACGCGATCCTCGAGATGCTGTCGTTCTCGCCGATCGATCCGCCCTATGCGGGCATCGAGCAGCTGAAAGACGCGTGCGACGCGCGTTCTCTCGATGCCTTCGTGGAGTCGCTCGTGCGGGCGTGGGTGGCCAACGGCATGATCACCGCGCACGAGTGGTGCGTGCGCGCGGTGGCGCTGATCGGCAGCGACAAGGCGGCGCGCTTCCTCTTCGATCGCGGGCGCGCGTGGGCGCTCGACAACGCCAAGCAGCGGGCGATCCTCTCGCTCGACGTGCTCGGCGCGATGGGCACCGACCTCGCGCTCTCGCTCGTGGGGCGCGTGTCGCGCAGCGGAGCGCGGCAGTACATGAAGGATCGTGCGGTGGAGATCCTCGCCGAGATCGCGGCGGCGCGCGGCCTCTCGTCCGACGAGCTCGAGGATCGGACTGCGCCCGATCTGGGCCTCGACGAGAACGGCACGATGGTCTTCGACTTCGGGCCACGCGCGTTCCGTGTGGGCTTCGACGAGCACCTCAGGCCCTTCGTGCAGAGCGCGGACGGCAGCGAGAAGCTCGACAGCTTCCCGCGCGCGTCCAAGACCGACGACGCCGAGAAGGCCAAGGCGGCGTCGGAGGCGTGGAAGCACCTGCGCGGCGAGGCGGAGAAGGTCGCCAAGGATCAGATCGCGCGGCTCGAGCGCATGATGGGCGACGAGCGTCGTGTCGCAGTGGACGTGTTCGAGGACGCGTTCGTGAGGCACCCGCTCGTGGGTCACCTCGCCAAGCGCCTCGTGTGGGCCGCCTTCGATGCGAAGGGGACGCTGCTCCACACGTTCCGCGTGGCCGAGGATCGCACCTTCGCGACGGTGGAGGACGACGCGGTCGTGCTGCCAGCGGACGCGCGCGTGGGCGTGGTGCACCCGTACACGCTGAGGAGCACTCCGGAGCTCGTGGCGAAGTGGGGTCAGCAGCTCTCGGACTACGCGATCGCGCAGCCGTTCGGGCAGCTCACGCGGCCCGTGGTGGAGCTGACGCCTGCGCAGATCACGGCGCGGTACGCGGAGAAGACGGCGCCCACGGGGCTGCTCTTCGGCCTGCGCGCGTTCGGCTGGCGCGCGATGGTGCAGGAGTACGGCGACATCGAGGGCTTCGAGCGCACGGTCGGCAACGAGCGCTGGATGGTGCGCATGGATCCGTGGCTGCGTCAGGGCGAGAGCAAGACGCACAAGATCTCCGTGTACCTCACGACGACGATGACCGCGGACGCGCCCACCACGCCGGTGCAGCGCTCGGAGCTGGTCTTCCAGCTCGATGGCGTGATCGTGTGAGGCAGGCACGTGATCGTGCCGTCGTGATCGCCGTGATCGAGCGCGCCGTGATCGAGCGCGCCGTTCAGCGAGAGCGACGCGCGGGGCGTCGCATCGCCTCTCGTGTGCGCTCGAGCTGCTCCGCGAGGTGCAGCTCGGTCACGGGCTTCTCGAGGAAGCCGCGCATTCCGACGCGCTGACACGCGTGTCGATCGCGCTCGAAGGTGGAGGCCGTGAGGGCGACGACGCGTGGCCGCGGCTCGACCGTCGCGAGGATCGCTTCGGTGGCCTCGAGCCCATCGAGGACGGGCATCTGGAGATCCATGAGCACGAGGTCGTAGCGGCTCGTCCGGCACGCCTCGAGCGCGTCCAGGCCGTGGCACGCCGTGTCCACGTGGCGCTGACCGAGCCTGCGGAGGAGGCCCGCGATCACGGCCCGGTTGAGCGGCTGATCGTCCACCACGAGCGTTCGCACCTGCTCGTTCGTCGTGCCCGACACCAGGTCGTCTCGGGCGGGCGCGAGCACCGTGCGGAGCGCCGACACGAGGCGCGAGTGCCGCACGGGCCGCGAGATCGACATGGTGCGGAGGTGCGTGGGATCGAGGTGCAGATCCCGATCGCTCACGATCACGAGGGGGAGGGCGCCGAGACCGAAGTGCTCTCGGACGCGGTGCTCGGTGTCGAGCTCCGCAGCGTGCTCGGCGCACACGTCCACGACGACGGCGTCGGGCAGTGGCGAGGCGAGCGCGGACGCCGAGGGCTCCTGCGTGTCGGCCTCCACGCCGAGGCGACGCAGTCGCTCGGCGATCGCGTGTCGGCACGACGAGCCGATGACTCGCACGTGTCGGCCCGCGAGCTCGGCGGGCCGTCCCCGAGCCTCGGCGTCGACGGGCTCGAGCTCGAAGCCGAGCGGCTCGAGCGATCCCACCTCCACGACGAGGCGCGCACGCACGCTCGGTGCGCGACGCGCATGCACGACGACCGTCGCGGTTCGCGCGATGCGGGCGATGGCCTCGGCGACGGCCTCACGGAGCTGCTCGCCGTCTCCGCGGACGAGCTCGGGGACGTCGCCGTCGACCTCGAGGCACAGATCCACGGGCTCCGACGCGCGCGCGTACGCGAGCTCGAGGGCCTCTTCGAGTCGCTCCTCGACGAAGAAGGGCGCGTGCGCCAGGCCGCCTTCGGTCACCGCGGGCTTCCGCGCGGCGGGGTGCGTCGGGCAGCGCCGCGCCGCTCGCTCTCGCGGTGCGCCTCTTCGACGATCTGCAGCACCTGGGTCACTCCAGCGGGCTTCACGAGCGCGCGCGCCTCGGGGTACCGGGCGGCGAGCGCGGTGAGCGCGGCAGGCTCGGCGGCGGAGTAGAAGATCACCGATGGAGCCGGCGACACGACGGTGCGGGCGACGCCCCACACGCCGGGGCCGTCGAGACCGGGCATCGAGACGTCCAGGACCACCACGGTGGGCTGCTCGCTCGAGAGCACCGCCGAGAGGCCGAACCCACTCTCGCGCGCGATCACGCGAAATCCCGCGGTTTCCAGGCTTCTCGTGACGACCCGCAGCACCAGCGGATCGTCGTCGACGACGACGACGGGGCCTCGATCACGGCTGCTCATGGCTCTCGGCCCGAACATAGCCCCTTCCCGGGGGTCTCTTGCCATCGGAAACGTACAGTCCGACGGCTCACATGCGGGTTCGCATGCGGGGAGCCCATCGAGACATCGGACGATGGAGGCCTCTTCTTGGGGGAGAATCGTCGGCGTCTCGGTGTTCCCCTCGTTCTCCGCGTCAGAGCCGAGCGGTCACGCTCTCGGGGAGCCGGACGAGCTTCTTGTCCGGGCCCACGCAGACCATGTGCACCACGCCTTGCACGAGGAGCTCGTCTCGCTGTGTGGCCTTGTCGCGGCGGTAGACGTCCTGCTGGAACACGACGCGGTACTCGCTCTCGAGGCGCGGCGTGGAGCGGATCTCGATGGTGTCGCCGAAGACCGCGCCCTGCTTGAAGGTCATCTCGCACTTGTAGACGACGAAGCCCTTGCCCTCTTCCGCGAGCAGGCGGACGAGCTCCTCGGTGCCGAGCAAGTGCTCGCGCGCGCGCTCGAAGTACTTGAGGTAGTTCGCGTGGTAGACGAGGCCCGAGTGGTCGGTGTCCTCGTAGTAGATCTGCACGGGGTGGGACCGAGTGACGCTCACCCGGCGCACCTTCGCAGACGCGCCAGCGCCTGTCATCCGCGTCGGCCGAGCACCATCTTGAGGACGCCGCGCTCGTCGGCGAGCGGCTCGAACGCGAAGTCCGGCAGCGCCTCGGGGGCGAAGCTCTTGGGGAGCTTGAGCCGCGCGGGGCCCGTGTGGAGCGCGAGCAGCTCGGCTACGAGCGGCACGTCGGAGAGCACCATGCGGCTCCGGTCGTAGTCGCGTCCACCCCACGGCGGATCGACGACGATCGCGTCGAAGCGCTCGGCCCGGAGCAGCGCTCGCGCGTCGCCTTCGACGAAGCGGATGCGCTCCTCCACGCCGTAGAGGCGCGCGTTGTGTCGCGCCATCCCGAGGCGGGCGGGCACGAGCTCGCAGGCCACCACCTCGCGGATCGCAGGGCCTCGCGCCAGCGCGATCGCGATCGCGCCGATGCCACACGTGGCGTCGAGCACGCGGCCCTCGAGCCCTTCGGCGATGCGCAGCGCGAGGGCCTCGGGCGTGGCCGAGTAGAGGCCCTCGTCGTCGTAGCGGATCCCCTCGTAGAAGCGGGAGAAGAGGCGCGTGCGGCGCACGGGCTCGGGCTCGTGCTCACGGAACGGCGCGCGTCGCACGCGCGGTGGCAGGGCGCGCAGGCGCTGGAGCACGCGCTCGACGATCAGCGCCTCGAGGCGATCGCGGTGCGGGCCTGGCCTTCCGTGCACGAGCTCTCGCACGAGCACGTGCACCCGCGCGAGATCGCGGCCGAGCTCGGCGCTCGTATCCTCGAGGGGCGCGTCGAAGCCACCGTCGTGCGCCTCGTCGGCGGCGAGATCGAGCTCGGGGGTGCCCTCGAGGCGCGCGCGCCGCAGGCTCAGGCTCACCACGCGATCGTGCGCGTCGAGCACGCGGAAGCGAGGGTCGATGCCGCCCAGGTCCGGTCCGATCTCGAGCGAGATCTCCGACTCGGTGGCGAGCCAGCGATCGAGCGGGCCGCGAGGCAGCTCGAGGTGCCGGAGCGCGCGCACGACGTCGATCGCGCCGCCCCGCTCGGCGCGCGGCGTCATGGCGCGCAGCAGAGACTCGATCGTGCCGAGCCGCGCTTGCCGCATCGGGGCTGGCGCCACGGCGCGGGGCGGGCGCGCGAGCGTGCGGATGCGCGGCACGAGCAGCCAGTCGTCGATCGCGCGTGCGGCGCGTGGCGCGCGCGGATGCGCGGCGAGCGCGGTGATCGCCTCGGCCTCCTCGGCGGCGCGGCGTGCGCCGAGCGCGATCGCGGTGAGGAGCTCGGCGTCGGCGGCGCCGTGCACGAGCCTCTTCACGCCCTCCTGCGTCTCGAGGTCCTCCTCCTCGACGGCGACGAAGGGCGGCGCGGGCGCTCGCTCGCTCACGGCTTGGCGAAGAAGAACGCGGCGAGATCTTCCTCGCGACGGCGGGCGTCGTGCTCGCCCAGATCCATGAGCTGTCGCGCGAAGTCTCCATCGAAGAGGAGGTAGCTCACGAGGTCGGCGTCCACGCCCTCTCCGATGTCGAGGAGGCGAAGGAGTTGCTTGCCGAGCGCGCGACCGAAGCGGGCCTTGTTCGAGCGCATGTGGTGCGCGGCGATCATGCCGATGTCGTCGCTCGGCGCGACCGCGACCGCATGCAGACGCTCACGCCCCGCGCGGCCCTCCGCCTCGGCGCGGGCGTTCATCCTCGTGACGAAGTCCTCGCCGTAGAGCGCCACGCCATCGTCGATCATCTTGTTCACGCGCTCGATCTCGTAGAAGTCGGCGTTGACGTGATCGAGCAGGAACGCGTTCAGCATCTTGCCGATGAGGAACGCGACGCCGGGGAAGACGCCCGAGTCGAAGGCCGGCTTGGGCGTGTTCATCGCCGAGGTGAGCGCGACCACGAGCACGCGGCGCGCGCCCAGGTGGATGGCGGGCGACATCGGCGTGTTGAGGCGAAGGCCTCCGTCGACGAAGAGCTCGCCGTGCACGGGCACCGGCGGAAAGAGCACGGGGATCGCTGCGGACGCGAGCACGTGCTGAGGGCCGATGCGATCGGCGCGCACCATCATCGAGGGCGGAAGACGCGTCGGCAGGGGCACGTCGGGCGCGCGATCGACGAAGACCCACGGCCGCCCCGTGGCCACGTGCGTGGCGCTGATCGTGAGCGCCCGCAGGCGACCGCGGCGCAGGTTCCGCACGAGGTCCGACCAGCGCATGTTCGTCGAGACGAGCTTGATGAGCGGGCTGACGTCGAGGATGCCCGCGCCCTGCTTGCCGCCGAAGAGCACGCGCGGGAGCCGCGCGGCCTGCGTCACCCCGAAGCCGATCACACGATCGAGCTCGAGCTCGCTCCAGAGCTTCACGAGCCGCTGCACGCCGGCGACCGGATCGTGCACGACCGACGCGACGTAGGTGCCGTTGATCGCGCCCACGCTGGTGCCCGAGACCACGTCGACCGAGGGCACGCCGTGGCGTCGCGCGAATTCGCCGAACAGATACCGGAGCACGCCGGCTTCGTACGCGCCGCGCGCGCCGCCGCCGGAGAAGACCATCGCGGAGTGACCTGCGTGCACGGACGGAGGCGGGACGGAGGCGATCGCGTTCATGGGCTCCTGAGGGCTACGGCGCGCTCTCGAGCTCGCGGACGAGCCGAGCGACGGGGGTCTCGAGGTAGCGGTGGCGCAGCGACTCGTCGCGCACGCGGACGAGCCGCGCGTCGAGCACGCCGCGCGCCTTGGTGGCCGCATCGCGCGCCTTGTCGCGCTCGCCGGCGTCGAAGAGCGCCTGCGCGCCGTGGGCGAGGATCCGCTCGGCCCGCTCGATCGAGCCTCGCGTCGTCACGTCGGCCACGACGCCCGAGGCGAGACGGATGGCCTCTTCGCGTCGCTCGAGCTTGGCGAGGCAGCGCGACTGCACCGCCGCTGCGAGGAGCTCGTAGGCCAGCGTCGCGGCCGCGCGTGCGTGCGTGACGCCCTCGCGCGCGACCTGCTCGGCGCGCGCGTAGTCCTTGCGCGCGAAGTGCCACTCCGCGCGCACGATGCGCTCGTGCGCGAGATCGTAGGCGTCGTCGAGCCGCTCGGCGACGCGCCGCGCCTCGTCGAGGAGCTCCGCGGCACGATCGAGATCGCCCACCTGCTCGATCATCAGCTCCGCGAGCGCCGAGAGGGTGTCGGCGCGCCCACCCGCGTCGTCGGCGCGATCGAACACGTAGATCGCGCGCTCCATGAATTCGCGGGCGCGCGCGGTGTCGCCGAGCTCCGCGTAGATCTGCCCGACGTTCGAGACCTTGCGGCCCACGTGGATGCGATCGCCCGCCTCGCGATCGAGCACGACCGAGGCGCGGATGCACGCGATCGCGTCCTCGAAGAGCCCGTTCGAGAGCAGCGCCACGCCGAGCGAGTTGAGCGCGTGCGCCTTGTGTCCCTTGAGGCCCAGGCGGCGGAAGATCGCGATGCTCTCGGCCGCCGACTCGATCGCCTCGGTCACGTTGCCTGCGCGCCACTTCAGCGTGCCGCGGTTGGCGAGCGTGAGACCCCGCGCGGCGAGGTGCTCGGGATCGTTGCCGGCGCGGATGAGCGCGCGATCGAGCGCCTCGACGGCGCCCACCGTGTCGCCCTGATCGCGGCGCAGCTGACCGAGCAGCCGGAGCGCCTCGATCTCGGCTGCGCGATCGCCCGACGAGATCGCCGCGTCGAGCGCCTTGCGGAGCATCGCGTCCACACCCAGGCCTCGACCCGCATCGAGCTCGTGTCGGGCGAGGCGGTCGTATGCGATCGCGAGCAGCTTGGGATCGCGGCTCCGCTCGGCGATCGCGCGCATGTGCTCGAGCTCCACGCGCTGCTCGCTCCGGAGCGAGAGCACGCGGAGGATCTGCTCGCGGACCTCGTGGATCTCGAAGCACTCGGGTGAGCCGTCGGGCAGGAGCGCGAGCGAGCGCGCGAAGAAGCGGAGCGCGTCGCGGTTCGAGTACACCGAGCGCGCGAGGAAGCCGGCCTCGCGATAGGCGCGCGCGGCGAGGACACCCTCGCCGGCCAGCTCGAGGTGCCGCGCGATCCGCGCGGGTGGCGGCTTGGCGGCGAGGCCCGAGAGGTACTGCGCGACGCGCTTGTGGAGGCGGCCGCGATCCTCGCCGTCGATCGTCTCGTACGCGACCTGCCGCACGATCACGGAGGGGAACGCGAGGCTGCCGCCGGGGCGGCGCACGATGAGGCCGCGCTCCTCGAGCGCCTGGAGGGACTCGCTCGCGTCGAGGCCCATGAGCTGGCTCACCTCGACCGGCGAGACGCCGGCGCCCACGACCGCGAGCCAGCGCAGCGTGGTGCGCTCGCGATCCGCGAGCTCGCCGATGCGCGCCGCGATCACGTCCTCGAGCGTCGAGGGCAGGGCGAAGGCCGCGCCCGATCGTCGGACGATGCGGCGCTCGGGCCCTTCTTCGAAGCGGAGCACGCCGCGCTCGAGCAGCGCATCGAGCAGCTCCTTGAGGAAGAACGGGTTGCCGCCTGCGCGGTGGATGATCGCGGTGTGCACGTCGGGCGGCACGTGTGCGCCGCCGAGGTGCGCCTCGACGAGCGAGCGCCGATCGTCGTCGGTGAGCTCCTCGAGGTCGATGCGGAGCAGTCCGCGCAGCACCGGATCGATGCGCGTGTCGGGGCGCGCGCACACGATCACGAGGAGCGGTGCCGCGATGGGCTGGAGGAAGAGGCGCGCGAGCAGCTCGGAGGTGGGGCCGTCGGCGAATTGGACCGAGTCGATCCACAGCACCGTCGGCGACTTCTGCGCGAGCCCCGTGAGGAAGTCGCGCACGGCCTGGAGCAGACGCTGGCTCCGATCGCCCACGTCGGGCGCCTTCTTGTCGGGCGCGATGATCGCCTCGAAGGCCTCGATCGCGGCCTCGCGTCGATCGGGCGCCTTGATCACGCGCCGCACCTGCTCGCGCACGCGCTGCTTGGCTTGCTCGGGCGTGGCGCCCTCCTCGAGGTTCCACGCCTCGCGCAGCAGATCCGTGAGCGCCGCGTACGGCACCTCCTGCGCGCCGAAGGGACAGTCGACCTGGATCAGCACGGGGTCGGGGCGGAAGCGGCTGATCGCGGCGCCGACCAGCGCCGTCTTGCCCACGCCGATCTCGCCGGCGATCGCGAGGTAGAGGCTCTTGCCCTGCGAGACGACCTCTTCCCAGCTCTCGACGAGGGCCTGGATCTCGCTCGAGCGGCCCACGAGGCCCACCTGGCTCGCGAGCTGTGCGCTCTCCTTGGTGCGCTCCTCTCGCGTGCGCGCGCCCTTGAGACGATAGGCCCGCAGGCTGCGTGCGCCCTCGGCGCTCGGCACCGTCACGGCGCGCGTGCCGTCGTCCTCGAAGGAGAAGATCCGTCGCGCGAGGCGGTAGACCTCGCCGCTCGCCAGCACCTCCGACGGAGCTGCAGCGGCCGCGAGCTCCTTGGCGACGTCGAAGACGTTGCCGATCGGCTCGAAGCGTGCGCGCGCGTTGCCCTGACGGATCGTGGCGACGAGGCCGCGCGAGAGGCCCATGGCCGCCGTGAGCGGCGCGATCGCGTCGGCGCTCAGGCCCTCGAGCGCATCGAGCACGTCGAGCGCGAGGCGCGAGGCGTGGAGCGGATCGTCGGCCGAGGCGCGCCCGATGCCCAGCACGAAGCGGAACGAGAGCTTCTCGGGTCCCTCGGGCCACTCGATGACGGCGTCGTACTTGAACGCGATGTCCTCGAGCACGCGCATCGCCTGGCTCGCCGACGCGACGCCGGTGCGCTCTCCTGCGCCGTCGCTCTCGACGCCCGCGTCACGCAGCTTGCCCGACACCACGACCACGTTGCGTCGCTCACGCAGCTCGCGCCCTCCCGGCGGGGGCAGGCCGCTCGCGTGCGAGAGCATCGTCGCCTGCGCGCCGATCTCGGCCGGGCGCGCGGCGGCCTCGGCCTGCGTGACCTCGCGCGGCGCCACGTCGGCGAGGAAGGCCTCGATCTGCGCGGCGTCGTGGAGCTCCTCCTGCGAGTGCAGCCATCGCGAGATCGCGCCCGCGAGCGAGCGGCAGGTCTGGTAGCGCTCCTCGCGATCGGTGGCCATCGCGCGCATGGCGATCGCGTCGAGCTCTTCGGGCACGTACGGATCCGCGACGCGAGGCTGCGTCGTGCGTCCGTCGCGGACCTGCTCGAGGATCTCCATCCCCTGCAGGCCCGGGTACATCGTGCGGTTCATGAGCAGCTCGGCGAAGAGCACGCCGAGCGAGTACACGTCGCTCCGCCGATCCACGCGCTGACCGCGCGCTTGCTCGGGCGACATGTAGCTGAACTTGCCTTTGATGACGCCCGTCTCCTCCGAGATCATGCGGGCGCGCGCGATGCCGAAGTCCGCGATCTTCACCGCGCCGTCGTAGGAGACGAGCACGTTCTGCGGCGAGACGTCGCGGTGCACGATCTCCATCGCGGCGCCGGACTCGTCCTTGCGGTTGTGCGCGTAGTCGAGGCCCTTGGCGATCTCCATCACGAGCAGCGCGGCCACCGCGTACGGCATGCGACGACCGCGTCGTCGTGCGGCCGAGAGCACGCGCCCGAGATCGAGCCCGTCCACGAATTCCATCGCGAGGAGGAATTCCTCGGCGCCCTGGGAGGCCGCGCCCTCGCCGCTGCGACGCCTGCCGGCGTCGTCCTTGACCTGCTCGAACGCGTACACCTGCACGATGTTCGGGTGGTTGAGGCGCATCGCGAGCTTGGCCTCGTCGACGAACATCGCGACGAACTTCGGGCTCCGCGCGAAGGTCGGGAGGATGCGCTTGACGACGAGGAGCTTCTCGATCGACTCGGCGCCCGTGTGCTTGGCCAGGAAGACCTCTGCCATGCCGCCCGCGCCGAGGCGGCGGACGACGCGGTAGCGACCGAGCGTGGCAGGCGGCGGAGGGTTCGAGGCGCTCACGAGGGCGCGAGATCCTACCCGAGCCCGTGACGTCCGTGCGACAGCAACGTGCTCGCGTGGCTCACGGCGCGGCGCGCCGGTTCATCACGCCACGAAGCCCTTCCACTTGCGCATGTACTCCACGAAGCCGGGCGACAGGCCCTGCGTGAGGAGGTGCTCGGCCGTCAGCGGCATGCGTGCGATCTCGCGCCCGTCGGCGATCCGCGCGGGCCAGTCCGCATTCGCGATCGCGGCCCGGCCGAGCGCCACGGCGTCGGCGCCGTGACGGAGCTGGGCCTCCGCGTCCTCACGCGTCCAGATCCCGCCCGCCGACACGATCCGCACACGATCACCGACCGCCTCTCGGAAGAGCGGCGTGGCGTGCGTCTCGGGTCGCTTCTTCGTCCCCTGCGCCGAGCGCCAGAGCGAGAGGTGGAGGACCTCCATGCCGTCTTCGGCGAGCCATCGCGCGAGCGTGATCGTCTCGTCGAGGTCGATGCCCTTGGCCTGCCCGAAGTCCTCGGGCGAGAGCCGGATCGCGAGCACGAGCGAGGGCGCCGCCTCCTTCACGGCGCGCGTGACCTCGCGGATCAGGCGTGCGCGGCTCTCGAGCGAGCCACCCCAGCGATCCGTGCGCTGGTTGTAGACGGTGCTCTGGAACTGCGAGAGCAGGTAGCCGTGCGCGCCGTGGAGCTCCACGCCGTCGAAGCCCGCGTCGGCGCCGCGCTTCGCGGCCCGCGCGAAGTCACCGATCACACGTGCGAGATCGTCCTCGGTGGCGGCGCGTGGCGTGGCGTTGCCGGCCTCCTCGTACGCGCTGGCGCTGAGGGTCGGCAGCCCGCTCACGGACGGGTCGGCGCGGAGGCCGCCGAGGAAGCGCTGCACGCTCGCGAGCGCGCCGCCCTCGTGGATCCGCGCGGCCAGGCGTGTGAGGCCCGGGATCATCGCGTCGTCGTGCACGCCGAGCTCGCCAGGCCACGCCTTGCCTTCTTGCGAGACGTGCGCGGCGCAGGTCTCGACGAGGCCGAAGCCGCCGTCGCCACGCATGCCGAGGAAGCGCTGCTCCTCGACCGAGCACGTGCCGTCGGGGTGGCTCTGCAGGTTCGTGAGGGGCGCGAGCCACACGCGGTTGGGGGACACGACGCCGGGTCGGAGCACGAGGGGCGAGAGGAGGTCGGTCATCGGCGCATCGTAGAGCGGCGCTCGGGGGGCTGCTTGACGGGGCTCGGCCAATGTGAGAAGTGCAACTTCCAACTTTGGCTGGCCGCCTTCGCCCCGGACCTCTCTCACCCCCAGGTCGACCCATGTCCCACACCGCTCGTCTCGTGCGTCTGTCCACCCTCCTCGCGCTCCTCGCCCCGACCGCGCTCTCCGCATGCGGCGACGGCACGAACGATCGGGCCGATGCCCGCGTCACGCCGGGCCTCGACGCCTACGTGGCGCCGGGGACCGACGCCTACGTGGCGCCGGGCACCGACGCGTTCGTCGTTGCCACCGACGACGCGTACGTCCCGCCGGGCGTGGACGCCGGACCGATCGCTACGCCGGATGCGTTCGTGGTCGGCACCGACGCCGCGATGACGAGCGGGGCTGCTCCGTCGGCACGCGGAACGTACTCGGTGACGGAGTCGAGCGCGACGGTCATGGCGGGTGGGCGCTCGACGCCGGTCACGGCCTACGTGCCGTCGATCCCGGCCGGCACGACCGCGCCGCTCGTGGTCTTCGTGCCTGGCTTCCAGCTCACCTCGAGCCAGTACGCGGGGACCCTCGAGCACCTGGCCTCGCACGGCTTCATCGTGCTCGGCGCCGATCCCTCGGCGAGCCTCTTCAGCGCGAACCACGTGAACATGGCGGCCGACGCGCGCGCGGTGATCACGTGGGCCACGTCGATGGCGCCGTTCGCCTCGAGCGTGGACGCGAGCCGCATCGGCGTGACCGGGCACAGCCTCGGCGGCAAGGTCGCCACGCTCGTCACCATGGACGACGACCGCGTGCGCGCGCTCTACGCGATCGATCCCGTCGACGGCGATCCGAGCCCGATCGGCGGCGGCTCGAGCGATCGGCCCGATCTCGTGCCCTCGCGCGGAGGCGATCTCACGGTGGCCGTGGGCTTCGCGGGCGAGACCACGAACGGGGGCTCGGGTGGCCCGTTCTCGATGCCGTGCGCGCCCTCCGATCAGAACTTCGAACAGTTCTACGCGGCCGCGACCGCCGCATCGTGGGCGGGTCAGTGGGAGATCGAAGGCGCCGACCACATGGACTTTCTCGACGATCCGGCCTGCGGCTTCACGTGCAGCGCCTGCCCCGACGGCCCCGCGGACGACGCGACCGTGCTCGCCACCAACCGCACGCTCCTCACGGCCTTCTTCCGGAGGCACCTCGGCGGCGAGGCCGCGATGGACGCCTACCTCACCGGCGTGTCGGTTCCGAGCGGCGTGACGGCGATGCATCGATGAAGATGCGGCGATGACGCGACCGGTCTCGAGAAAGCCCGAGGAGGCGCGCGCGGGCGAGCGCGTGAAGATGTCGGTGCTCGCGCGCCTGAGCGGCGTGCCAGCGGCGACGATCAAGCACTACGTGAACGAGGGCTTGCTCCCCGAGCCCACGCGCACGAGCCGCAACATGGCGTACTACGACGTGGCGCTCGTGCCGCGCATCCAGCGCATCAAGGAGATCCAGCGCACGCGCTTTCTCCCGCTCAAGGTGATCAAGGAGGTCCTCGAGGGCGACGAGCTCGCGAGCGCCGACGAGACGGTCGCCGCCGCGATCACGCGCACCATGGCGAGCGTCGCGCCCGAGGAGCGCCGCACGCGAGAGGAGCTCCTCGCTGCCGGGATGCCCAGCGCGCAGCTCGCGTGGCTCCGTGGCTCCGGGATCGTCGCGCCCGTGAAGGACGTGAGGCCCGAGAGCTATACGGGCGACGATCTCGAGCTGCTCCGCGTGCTCGGCGCCTCGCGCAAGGCGGGGATCACGCCGGAGATGCTCCCCGTCACGATCCTCGGCGAGTACGTGCAGGCGCTCTCGGCGCTCGTCCGCATCGAGCTGCGGATGTTCCGTGAGGGCGTGATGCCGCGCGCCGACGGAAACCTCGGCGAGCTCACCGAGGCGGCCACGCTGCTCAGCGAGAAGCTCGTGGTGCTCCTGCGTCGCAAGATGCTCTTGCCCGTGCTCCGCGATCTCGTCGAGAGCGAGACGAAGGTGAGCACCGAAGCGACGTCGAGCGCGACGGCGAAGGTCACGACGGCGAAGAACGCGGCGACGACGAGCGCGAAGAAGACGGGCACCACGAAGGCGGGCACCACGAAGGCGGGCACGACGCACCCTCGCTCGCGTCGGCCCGCGCGCTGACGCACGCGCGCCCTCGCGCACGCCCTCGCGACGTATGCTTGCGCGCGAGGACCCGATGCCCCTCTCCCCTCTGCCGCCTTCTGCGCTGCGCCGACGCTGCGATCCGACGCAGCTCGGCTTCGAGACCACCGCGGAGCTCCCGCTGCCCGCGCAGGCCGCCTCCGGTGTGAACGACGGGCCGAGCTTTCTCGGACAGGAGCGCGCGCTCGCGGCCCTGCGCTTCGGCGTGGGGATGAAGCAGCACGGCTACCACATGTACGCCCTCGGTCGTCACGGCAGTGGGCGACACGCCGTGGTGCAGGCCTTCCTCGAGCAGGTGGCGCAGAGCCGCCCTTCGCTCTGGGACTGGTGCTACGTGCACGACTTCGACGAGCCCCACAGGCCGCACCTCCTGCGGCTCGAGCTCGGTCAGGGTCAGCGCCTACGCGATGCGATGGCGCGCTTCACCGACGAGGTGCGCGTGGCCGTGCCCGCGGCGCTCGAAGACGAGGAGTATCGCAAGCACCGTCAGTCGCTCGAAGAAGAGGTCGGTCAGCGGACGCAGGAGGCCTTCGCGGGCTTGTCGGAGAAGGCGCGGCGCAAGGGCGTGGGGCTCGTGCGCACCCCGGTCGGTGTGGGTCTCGTGCCGATGCGCGCGGGCGAGGTCATGCCGCCCGACGAGCTGCGCGCGCTGCCCGAGGCCGAGCAGGCCCAGCTCAAGCGCTCGATCGAGGCCCTCGAGGCGGAGCTGCAGGAGATCCTCGTCGAGGTGCGGCGCGGTGAGCGCGAGCTCCGCGAGTCGCTGCGAAAGCTCCAGCGCGAGGTGACGCGGCACGCGGTCGGTCACCTGCTCGATGACGTCCGCGCCGCGTTCCGAGGGGTCGCCGAGATCCAGGCGTACCTCGATGCCGTCGAGAAGGACGTCGTCGAGAACGCCGACGAGCTGCTCGCGGCGGCCAGCGGCAATGCGGGGCCCGAGGCGATGCTCGGCATGCTGGGCAACCCCCGCGAGGCGCCGCTCCTGCGCCGTCATCGCGTGCACCTCTTCGTCGACAACAGCCGTGCGCACACCGCGCCGGTCCTCTACGAGGACAACCCCACGCACCAATCGCTCGTGGGTCGCGCAGAGCACCAAGCTCGCTTCGGCGCGCTGTTCACCGACTTCCACATGCTCAAGCCGGGTGCGCTCCACCGCGCCAACGGCGGCTTCCTCGTGGTCGATGCGCATCGCCTGCTGACGAACGGCTTCGCGTGGGCCTCGCTCAAGCGTGCGCTCCTGGCGCGGGAGGTGCGCATCGAGTCGATCGAGCAGCTCCTCAGCCTCGCGACCACGACGCAGCTCGAGGCCGCACCGATGCCCCTCGACGTGAAGGTCGTGCTCATCGGCAGCCGCGACATCTACCACCTGCTCTCGGCGCTCGACCCCGACTTCGGCGATCTCTTCAAGGTGGCCGTGGACTTCGACGACGATCTGCCGTGGAGCGACGCGTCGGCGCGCGGCTACGCGGCCCTCGTCGCGATGATCCTCGCGCGACGCGGCCTCTTGCCCGCCACCTGCGATGCGGTCGCGCGCCTCGTGGAGGAGAGCGCGCGCGAGGCCGGTGACGCGGAGCGGCTCTCGACGCACCACCGCACGCTCACCGATCTCCTCGACGAGGCCCACCACCTCGCCGTCGAGCGCGAGGCGCGCGCGATCGACGCGCGCGACGTGGAGGCGGCGCGCGCCGCGCAGATCCAGCGCAACGGCCGTGTGGCCGAGCGCCTGCGCGAAGAGACGGTGCGCGGCACGTTCCACATCGACACCACGGGGCGGACCGTGGGTCAGGTCAACGGGCTCGCGGTCTCCACGCTCGCGGGCTTCCACTTCGGGCACCCGGCACGCATCACCGCGCGCGTGCGCCTGGGCAAGGGCGACGTCGTCGACATCGAGCGCGAGGTCGATCTCGGCGGCCCGCTCCACAGCAAGGGCGTGCTCATCTTGCAGGGCTTCCTCGGTGGACGCTTCGGCGCGGAGCGGCCGCTGCCCGTGCACGCGAGCCTCGTGTTCGAGCAGTCGTACGGCGGGATCGATGGCGACAGCGCCTCGTCGACAGAGCTCTACGCGCTGCTCTCGGCGCTCGCGGAGCTGCCCGTGCGCCAGGAGCTCGCCGTCACCGGCTCGGTGAGCCAGCACGGCGAGGTGCAGGCGATCGGGGGCGTGAACGAGAAGATCGAGGGCTTCTTCGATCTCTGCGCGGCGCGCGGTCTCACCGGCACGCAAGGCGTGCTCGTGCCGGCCTCCAACGTGAAGCACCTCATGCTGCGCGCCGATGTGGTGCGCGCGGTCGAAGAGGGCCGCTTCCACGTGCACGCGGTGGCCCACGTGGACGAGGGCATCGAGCTCCTCACGGGCATCCCGGCGGGCACGCGCGGCGATGACGGCCTCTACCCGGAGGGCACCGTGAACCGCCGCATCGAAGACCGCCTCGAGGCGATGACGCGGCGTCTCGCGACCCTCGCGCGCGAGGAGAAGGGTGAGCCCCGCCCGGCGTCGGAGCCCACGAAATAGAGGCGTCGGCGGTGCGTAGGGCAGGGCATGGGACGCGTCGTCGGTGTGGCGCTCTTGCTCGTGCTGCTCGCGCTCACGCTCGGCGTGATCGAGCGACGGATCGGTCGAGAGGGGCCGCGACGCGGTCGGAGCGCGCGCGAGCGCGGGAGCGACGTGCTCTGGTGGCTCTTCGGCGCGATCGTGAACGAGCCCCTCAAGCAGCTCGCGCTCGTGGTGCTCGTGCTCGTCGTGGGCGTGCCGCTGCTCGTCGGGCTCGAGCTGCCGGTCGATCGCGAGGGCCTGAAGCTCCTCTTCGATCGCCGCTTCGGGCTCGGCGCGCTGCCCGGCTGGGTCGGTGCGCCGCTCACGCTGCTCGCGCTCGATCTCGCGGGCTACGCGATCCACCGGCTCAAGCACCAGGGCGGGCTGCTCTGGCGCATCCACGCGGTGCACCACAGCAGCGAGTCCCTCGACTGGCTCGCGGCGGCGCGCTCGCATCCGCTCGACGAGCTCACCACCACGCTGCTCGCGGTGGTGCCGATCGTGGCGCTCGGAGGGCGCTTCGAGTGGCTCGCGTGGACGACGCCCCTCCTGGCCCTGCACGGTGTGCTGCTCCACGCCGACGTGCCCTGGCGCTATGGGCGGCTGGGCGCGTGGATCGTGTCGCCGGCCTTTCATCGCTGGCACCACGCCCGCGAGACACCGCGCGCTGAAGGCGTCAATTTCGGCGGAATCTTCACGATCTGGGATCGTCTCTTCGGCACCTACCACCTGCCGGATCGGCTCCCCGACGAGACGGGCGTGGTCGAGCACGTGCCCGAGGGCTTCGTGGCGCAGTTGCTTCATCCGCTGCGTCGGCGCTGAAGCACGGTACGCTGGCGCGATGTCTCGTCACGCACGCACGCGCGCGCTCCGCGCAGCCCTGATCGTCTCGGGCCTCTCGACGCTCGGCTGCGGCGGCACCGCGGTCCTCGAGCCTCGCGAGACCGCCGACTCCCGCACCGAGGGATCGCAGACGAGCGGCTCGAGCACGGGGACGAGCACGGGGGCCAGCACCGAGACCAGCACTGGGACCGGCACGGGGACGCAGACGACGAACGAGACCTGCTCGCTCAACGCGCACCCCACGACCGAGCGCTGCTGCGACGAGATCGGCGGCGGCTGGGATGCGCAGCGCGGGGTCTGTTACATGGCCGTGCCCGGCCCCTTCGTGCCTCCGGCCATGGAGGCCTGAGAGCACGTGTCACTCGGATGGATCGGTGCGAGTGGCGCGGGCTCGAATCGGCGGGAGGGAGGCTCTCGCCGATTCACTCGGCGAGAGGGAGGGGCTGCGGCCAGACCCTCCTGGTAGAGAGAAGAGCGTGAGTCAATGCAAGTGACTCACGCTCTGAGCCGGCGATCGCGGGGCGCGTCAGCGCGTGGCGAGCGCGGCGATCTCGGTCGGCCCGAGCGCGCGATCGTAGACGCGGAGATCGTCGAGCTC
>JAIBCE010000412.1 GCA_019694315.1 Sandaracinaceae bacterium | reverse complement strand
GCGGCAGCCCACGCACGTTCGCTCGCTCTTCTGCACCGTCACCACGTCCACGTTCGTCGTCGCTCCTCGCTCGGCTCAGTTCTGCTCGCCCGCGTCTGCGGTCGGGACCGCGCGCATCGCGGCCCGAACGCGCTCGAGGTCGTCGCGCACGAAGCGGCCGACGCCCTCCTTGACCTCGCGTGCGCGCTGGGCCCCGAGGCCCGTGCGGATCGCGAGGCGATCCACGTCCTCCTCGCGCGCCACGTCCGAGACCGTGCGGTAGCCCGCGCGCTCGAGGGCTTCGGCGATGCGCTCGGTCACCCCCGAGCAGAGCACGAGGATCTCGCGCTCCGAGAGCAGGCGCGGCGACTCCACGAGCCGCTCGACGAGCGCCTTGCGCACCGAGTCCATCGCACCCGCCGCGTCTCCGCGGAGCTTCTCGGCGCGCGCCGCCGTGCCGACGCCGTCGATCGACGACAGCTCCTGATCGCTCGCCTCCGCGATCTCGTCGACCGTGCGGAAGCCCGCGCGGTAGAGGGACTTCGCGAGGCCCTCGCTGACGCCCGGCACCATCTGCAGCTGCTCGAGGGCCTGGTCCTCGATCTGGCGGAACCGCGACTCGCTGATGATGTCGAGCTTCCAGCCCGAGAGCTGCGAGGCGAGGCGGACGTTCTGGCCGCGGCGACCGATCGCGAGGCTGAGCTTCGCGTCCGGCACCACCAGCTCCATCGTGTTGTTGGCCTCGTCGATGATCACGCGGCCGACCTCGGCCGGCGCGATCGCGTTGCACACGAAGCGCGCAGGATCACGGTCGAACGGCACGATGTCGATCTTCTCGCCGCGGAGCTCCTGCACGACAGCCTGCACGCGCGAGCCCTTCATGCCCACGCACGCGCCCACGGGATCGACGTCGGAGTCGCGGCTCGTGACCGCGATCTTCGAGCGCGCGCCCGGCTCGCGGGCGGCGGCGACGATCTTCACGATGCCCTCGTAGATCTCGGGCACTTCCTTCTCGAAGAGCTTCACGAGCAGGCCGACGTCGGTGCGGGAGAGCACGAGCTGCGGGCCTCGCGCCTCGCGATCGATGTCCTTGAGGAGCGCCACGATGCGGTCGCCAGGGCGGTAGCTCTCCCGCGGCGTCTGCTCGCGGGCGGGAAGGATCGCCTCGGTCCCGTCCAGGTCGACGACGATGTTCGCGCCGCGCTCGAAGCGGCGCACCACGCCGTGCACGAGCTCGCCGCGCCGATCCTTGAACTCGTTGAAGACGATGTCGCGCTCGGCGTCGCGGACGCGCTGGATGATGACCTGCTTGGCGGTCTGTGCCGCGATGCGGCCGAAGCCCTGGCGGTGCTGCTTCATCTTGAGCACGTCGCCGAAGTCGCGATCCTGCTGGCGCGCCTTGTCCGCGTCGGACTCGAGGTAGAAGATCTGGAAGCCCAGCTCCTCACCGAGCTCGGCCTCGAGGCCGTGACGGCGGGCGTCCTCCACCGAGATCTGGCGCTCGGGATCCTCCACGTCCTCGACGACCGTCATGTACTGGAAGAGGTCGACGTTGCCGCTGTCGGGGTTGAAGCGCGCCTCGAGCTCGCGGGTCATGCCGAAGGTCCGCTTGGCCGCGGTGAGGATCGCCTGCTCCATGGTCTCCACCAGGACGCTGGCCTCGATGCCCTTTTCCTTGCTGACCTGCTCGATGATGGTGTGGAGCGAAACGCCCGAGCTCTGCATGACTGACTCCTGACTGGCTTCTTCAACGACTCCCGCGCGGGGAGATCACTCGAACCGGAAGACCACGTGGGCCTTCGCGACGTTGTCGAGGGGCACGACCCAGGTCGTGCGCGAGGGAGGGTCCTCGACGTGGACCGCGCCGCCCTCGAGCTTGAGCAAGGTGCCCTGCACCTTGCGGCGACCCGTGTCGTCCAGCGGCAGCTTGGTGTGCACCCGGACCTCGGTCCCGGTGAAGCGCTCGAAGTCGTGCGGCCGGACGAGCGGGCGATCGACGCCCGGCGAGCTCACCTCGAGACGATAGCGCCCGCCCGGAAGGAGGCGCTCGTGCACGTCGAGCACCGTCGAGAGATCGCGGCTCACCGCCTGGCAGTCGGCCAGGGAGACGCCGCTGCCCGGGATCATCTTGCCGGTGGCCTTCTCCACGTGCGCCGCGCCTTCACGGTCGATCAGCACGCGCAGGACCGCCCCGTGCTCGTTGGCGAGCACGCCGTCGACCAGCTCGAGCGCGTGCGCCTTGCACACGGGCTCGATGACGTCGAAGAGGGCGGTCTTGTCGAGGGCACTGGTCATGGGGGGGAGAGGGCGGTCCGCTTCGTTCGCCGAAGGCTTCGCCGACGGCCCCTTCGCTGGTGCCGCATCCCCGGGCTCGGCGAGCGCGCGGGGGACGCAGTCCTACGAAAGGCCGCGGCTCGTACCACGGGCGATCTGCGCTAGCAAGTGGAGCCACCGCGTCACGATCGTGACGGGCAGGGCGCCAATGTCGCGGTCGCACACCGAAATCGGCGCCTGCACGCTCATCCGGCGTGGCGCGGGGCGTGCACTGCCGATTCCTCGCGGCCGACTTGCCTCGGTCGCGCGCCCGTTCTGGCACGCTGTCCTTGACACTGAGGGACCGCGCGCTAGAAGGCCCCGCCTTTTTCGGCGCGGGGCTGTCGTCCCGCTGCCGGGTGCTGGCTGGCTCGTCGCGCTCGCGGCGAGCCCTCCCGACAACGACGAGGTTCCGTGATGAAGACGAAGATCGCTTACGCCGCAGGGCTGCTCACCACGAGCCTCGGAGCGCTCGCGCTCGCAGGCTGTCCGACCGATCCCCCGCCCGCCGACGCGGCGATGGCGGACGCCCCGATCGTTCTGCCGGACGACGCGGGCAACGACAGCGGGATCCGCCGCGACACGGGTCCGACGGGTGACACCGGCCCGACCTGCGGCACGCGTGGCCACATCGGCGGCGCGTGTGCGGCGGCCGAGTGCTTCGAGGGCCTCTGTCAGGAAGAGATCTCCCGAGAGGTGCCGTCGGTCATGCGGTCGGACTTCTCCATGGCGGGCCGCCCCTATCCTGTCCGCTACTACGTGCCGGGTGGTCAGTGCCAGCTCGCGTGCGACCCGAACCGCAGCGACCAGTGCAACGCCTGCTCGACCTGCCTCCAGACGGACACCGACAGCTCGGGCAACCCGATCGGCACCTGCTTCCAGAGCTGCGCGCAGGACGTCGACGGCCGCGGTGGCTGCAACGACGGCTATGCCTGTGACCGCGCGAACCTCGCCTGCGTCCCGCAGTGCGTGGTGGTGGACGGGGTCGACAGCTGCCAGTTCGCGTTCGAGGACCACGACACGGATCCGACGACGCGCGAGACGATCATCGACGAGGGCGCGGCGTTCCCCTCGCACTGCAACACGATGACCGGCCTCTGCGAGACGGCGGGTCGCGCGGGCGCGACGGCCGGTGACGACTGCATGACCGACATGGACTGCGAGGACGACGGCTTCTGCATGCGCGGCACCGATGCGGACACGCCGGTCACGCTCCGCGACGGCTACTGCATCCGCCTCGGCTGCAACCAGACCGACCTCGCCTGCCAGGCGGGTGACGCCTGCACCGTCAGCCTCTTCGGGCTTCCGGGCGGCGTCTGCATGGACGGCTGCGCGGTCGGTGCGGAGACGACGGACGCCCAGCGCCACGGGCTCGCGGGCGGCAACCCCGGCTGCGGCACGGGCGAGGCGTGCTTCTGGGACGGCGTGAGCGGGACCGCCGACGCGATCAACGGCGGCTGCTACCCCGGCAACTACAACGAGATCCCGGCCTACAACGTCGGCGCGGACTGCCAGGACGATGGGGACTGCTGGTCGCCCTTCGGGCGCGGTCGCTGCCTCTTCACGGGCGGGACGTTCTTCGATCGCACCGGCCATGGCATCTGCGCAGTGGGTGGCTGTGGTCAGGCGATGGACGGAACCGTGGGCCTCCTCGCGGCGGACGGAATCGTGACCGTCCCGAACCCGGCCGATGTCTGCCAGACCGCCTCGGCGGGCAACAACGACCTCTGCGTGAACTTCGGCGACAACAACACGTTCTGCGTGACCTCCTGCACGACGGCGGCCGACTGCGGCGCTGGCTACGCGTGCCCCGTGCTCGGTGGGACGGCCCTGGCGCCGCTCCGCCTCTGCTGGCCGGCCTGCCAGGAGGACGGCGACTGCCACACGGGCGCGACCTGCCGCAACGACGCGGGCGCGGCGTGCAACCCCGACACCGACACGTGCTTCTGCACGGACGCGACGCCGGCCCCGGATGCGGGCGCTGCGCGTGATGCGGGCACCGACGCGTTCGTCGCGCCGGACGCCCATGTGGCCACCGACGCCGCGATGACCGACGACGCGTTCGCCGGCTGAGCTCGAAGGACAGGACAGGAGACGACGATGTTCCTCATGATCTCTCGCAACCCCCGGAAGCGTGATCGCAAGCGCGGCAAGCGCCTTCGCGCGAAGCTCGCGGCCAAGCAACGCCGTCGCGTGAACCGCCAGGCGGGGCGGCGCATGTCGGCCAAGGGCCACACGACGCGCTGAGCTCGACGCTCGAGACTCCCGCGACGGCGGGACGAGGAGGCCTGGAGGCGGATCGCTTCCGGGCCTTCTTCGTTTCTCGCGCGCTTCCACCTCCGCCCGTGTGAGCTCGCGACGCGCTGCGTCGCGCCGAACGTCGCACTTCCCCGTCGAGTCTTGCTTCTGCCACCTCCGGACTCGTGATAGGACGGCTCGGTGAGCGACCCCCAGATCTTCGTCGTCAGTGACTCCACGGGCGAGACCGCCGAGCGCGTGGTCCGTGCGAGCCTGCTCCAGTTCCCTCATCACCGCGTGCGTGTGCGCCTGTTCACGCGCGTCCGGGATCAGGCGGCGATCGAGGACGTGCTCAAGAAGGCCGCCGAAGCGGGCGCCATGGTGGTGTTCACGCTCGTCTCGCCCGAGCTGCGCGAGCAGTTCCACGCGATCGCGGCGCGCGACAAGATCGAGAGCGTCGACGTTATCGGGCAGCTCATCCACAAGGTGGGCACCTACATCGAGGCGCAGCCGCTGAACCAGCCCACCTCGACGATGCCCCTGTCCGAGGAGTACTTCCGGCGCGTCGAGGCCATCGAATTCGCCGTGAAGAGCGACGATGGCAAGGAGCCGCGCAACCTTCGCAAGGCGGACCTCGTGCTCGTGGGCGTGAGCCGGACCAGCAAGACGCCGCTCTCGACGTACCTCGCCGGCCGCGGCCTCAAGGTTGCCAACGTCCCCCTGGTGCTCGGGGTGCCGCCGCCGGCCGAGATCGACGACCTGGCCCCCGAAAAGGTCATCGGCGTGACGATCGGCATCGACCAGCTGCTCGAGATCCGCCGCGCGCGCCTGATCCAGCTCGGTATGCCCGCAGACGCGACGTACGGCCTCAGGGACCACGTGCGCTCCGAGCTGGAGTTCGCCGAGTCGATCTTCGCGGCGCATCCGGACTGGACCGTGCTCGACGTGAGCGGCCGGGCGATCGAGGAGACCGCGACGATCATCCTCGAGACGCTCAAGGATCGCGAAGAGAAGCGGTACGCGGCCGAGCTGGCGCTCTGACCGGAGAAGGGGGGACGTCGCGACGGCGTGAGTGATCGCGGTTGGGGCGCATCGATTCGCGACCACAACCGGGCCCATGCAGTTCGCGATCAGGCGATTCTCCGCGCGTGTGTATTTGGTCTGGAGTGTCGTCGGAATGCTCGTGACCTTGGTGGTGATCGCCCTGCTCGTGAGCGACACCGCGGACATGGTCGTGGGCGGAGCCCTCATCGACCTCGGGTACTTCTTCCAGGACCCCGTCGAGGAGTCGGAGGACGTGACGCCCGATCAGCTCTGGGCCGAGATGCTCGAGCACAACGAGATGGCGGCAGACGTCCGCAATCGCTTCCCGCGGAGCACGCACCACCCCAAGGTCGCGATGGTCGTGTGCATGGATGCCCGCATCGACACGAACGAGCTCGTGGGCGACACGCGCCGCTACTACTACGTCCTGCGGCTCGCCGGCTCGGTCATGAGCGAGCGCGAGGAGGAGATGCTCGAGCTCGCCGTTTCGAACGGTGTGGAGCTCGTGGTGCTCACCACGCACACCGAGTGCGCCGCCGAGCACGTCGCCGAGGATCCCGAGCTGCGGACGCGCTATCCGGCGATCGCACAGGCGGTCGACGAGCGCGACGCGCGACGGCAGGAGTTCCTGGCGCGGCCCTTCATCGCATCCCACGTGGCGGACGGCTCGCTCCAGGTGCGCGAGGCGCGCATCGACACCGCCACGGGACGGCTCAGCGCCGAGGAGTGAGAGAGCGAGAAAGAATCTCCTCGCCGAGGTGAATGCGGTGGGGTGCTCGTGGATCTGATCCTCCATGAGCAGCCCTCCGCGTCGTGAGCGGGCCCGGATCGAGACCGCGGACCGCCAGCAGGTC
>JAIBCE010000411.1 GCA_019694315.1 Sandaracinaceae bacterium | reverse complement strand
GGCTCGCTCGTGGGCCAGCAGAAGGCCGCAGCGAGGCTCGGCCTCACGGCGCATGCGCGCGGCCGGCTCGAGGAGGCGCAGCGGCACTACGAGCGCGCGCTCGACCTGGCCACGCGCCTCGCGGCCCCCGCGCTCGAGGCGGTGGCGCACCGCGATCTCGGCACGTTGCTCCTCCAGCGCGGCCTCGTCGCGCGCGCCCGTGCGCACTACGCGGAGGCGCTCGCGAGGACGCCGCACGACGATCTGCGCCTCGAGGGTGTGGTCCGCGGCAACCTCGGGATCATCGCCCTCGAGGAGGGCGATCTCGAGCTCGCGACGCAGTCCTTTCGACGCGCGCTCGAGTGCCTTCGTCGGATCGGCGATCGCACCTTCGAGGCGCACCTGCTCGTGTACGCGGGGCTCACGCAGTTCGAGCGCGGACGGCCCGCGGAGGCGCGCGCGGCGTATGCGTCCGCGATCGCCACGCTCGCGCAGGTCGGCGATGCGCGGATGGAAGGCATCGCGCGGGCCGCGCACGCGGTGGCCCTCGCGGCGCTCGGTGAGGACGGCGCGCCCGACAACGATCTCGCGATCGCGGCGCGCCGACTCGAGGGCGTGGAGGATCCCGCGCTGCTCGCGCTCCTCGCGGTGAGTCGCGCGCACGTGCTCCTGCTCGAGAGCCACGGCGCGATCGATGCGCGACAGGACGCGGTGCGCGTGGCCGAGGAGAGCGAGCCCTTGGCGCGCGTGTCGGACGATCTCCGCTTCGCGCGTCGTGCGCTCGTGCGCGCGCTGCCCGCCGAGCGCTTCGTGTTCAGCCGCGGAGGCGTGGGCTTCGTCGCGCCCGACGGGGCGAGGATCGACCTGAGCCGTCGCGCCACGCTCGCGCGCTTGCTCGACGCGCTCGTGCAGAAGCGCCTCGCGCAGCCCGGCACGCCGGCGAGCTTCGAGGAGCTCATCGCCGCAGGCTGGCCGGGAGAGCGCGTGCTCCCGCTCGCGGCACAGAACCGACTCCGCGTCGCGGTGACCACGCTGCGCAACATGGGCCTTCGCCACGTGCTCGTGTTCCGCGAGGGCGGCCACCTGCTCGATCCCGACGTGCCCGTGGAGCTCGCGACGTAGAGGCAGCGGGCTAGCGGGCGCGTGGTACGCCACGGCCATGCTCCGCTACGAGATCGTGCTGGTGGGTGCGGGTGGTGACCTCGGCACCGCGGCCGCGTGGCCTGCGCGGGCGGCCGCCTTCGCGTTCGCGAACGCGAGCTCCGACGCCACCCGTTCCCGAGCACCCGAGCGAGAGGCGGAGCTCCACGCCCTCGGCTACGTCGGCCTCGGCCTGGCCAGCGATCTCGGCCAGGCGCCGGGTCTCGCGAAGCACGTGGATCCCGCGCGCGATCCCGTCGAGGCACGCCTCCGCGCGTCGCTCTTGCTCGCACGCGAGCGCTTCGTGCCCAGCGCCGACCTTTGCTTCGGCGACGTCGGGATCGTCGCGATCGCTCGCAACGAGCGCAGCCTCGCGTTCGCGAGCGCGGGTCCGCTCGCCGCGCAGTGGGGGGTCTGGCGTCGACGACGTGACGCGCTCGATCGCTCCGTGCAGGGGCTCGAGGACGACGAGCTCTCCTCCGGCCAGCTCGACGTGGAGCTCGGAGATCTCCTCTTCGTCGGACTCCTCGACGACGTGCGCCGGAAGGTCCTCGAGGCCTCGCGACACGACGCCTTCGGGCTCGCGGCGCGTTGCGCGCAGACGCCCTCACCGTGCGTGCTCGTGCGCGTCGTCTGAGCGCGAGCGCACGATGGAAAGGCGGCGGCCCGCGCGAGGTGGATCGCGCGGGCCGCCTGGTGGGTCTCGGATCGTGGAGGCGATCGGAGTCGTCGGGACGTCGTCTCGCTCAGAGCGAGGTCGGGCAGAGCTGCGGTGAGTAGCCGAGCACGGGATCCGCGGCGGCGGTCGTGCTCTCGTCGATCGAGAGGAGGAACGCGACGATCTGCCGAACCTGCGTCGCGCGATCCCCCGCGAGGAGGAAGTTCTCGCTGAGCGCCTGGTAGTGGCCCTCGAACGCGGGATCGAAGACCTCCTCGAGCGTGCGGGCGTTGCCCGCGTGGAAGTACGGCGCGCCGGTGACACCGCCGAGCAGCGAGGGCGGGTTGAAGCCGCTCAGGCCCTGCGCGTCCGTCATCATGTTCGTGCGCACCTCTCGGATCACAACGGGCGAGCCGCTCGGCACGATCGGCATGGTGCCGCTCGCGGGGAAGGTGCCCACCGCGCGGAGCACGCACTGGATCTGGTCGTTCGCGCCCGCGGTCGTGCCCGCAGGGAAGCGGAGCGACGCCGTGCGCGTGCCCATCGCCGTGGGCGGGTTGAGCGCCGCGGGGAACATCGCGGGCGCCGTGTAGTTGGTCGTCCTCAAGAGGCCGGCCGCCGCGTTGTTGGCCTCGCTGGGCGTGTAGAACACGCGCGAATTCGTCCACATGCGCGTGCCGTGGCAGCCGGCGCAGTTGTTCGTCTCGAAGAGCGTGCGCCCCGCGGTCACGTCGCTGGCGCTGAGGCTCACCGGCGCGTGCGGCGAGCGCACGGTGCGGATCCACGCGGCGATGCGATCCCAGTCCTCGAGGCTCGCGCGGACGAGGCCCGCCGCGCCCGGCGCGCCGGCGCCGGTCGGCATCATCGCGCTCACCGAGCCGTTGAGGCCGGCCTGCGACGTGGTGGTCGCCGTCTGCCCTGCGGGCGTGGGGCTCGAGCCGTCGAAGTGGATGCGATCCGCGACCGCGATGGGGCTCGAGACCTCGTCGACGACCGCGCCGATGCCACCCGAGTTGCCGCGCGTGTTGAGCTCGAAGTCGTGGACCTCGTCGAAGATCGCGGTCCAGTTGAACACGCGTCGCTGCGTCGGATCGGCGGAGTCGTACGAGCCGTCGAGCGACGTACTCTGTCGCGGGCCGCGCGCGAAGAACCACGTGACGTTGTCCGTGAGGCCGTCGCCGTGGCAGGCCTCGCACGAGTTCCAGCCCTGTCCGCGGAACGACCAGCGCCCGAGGCCCGTGACGAAGAAGCGGCGTCCATCGAGGAGGTGCGCCTCGGGCGTGTCCGCGGCGGGCATCGCGGCCGACTCCACGGCACCCACCACGGCCTGCGTCGAGAGCGTGATCATCGAGACGTTGCGCGTGGTCTCGTTCACGGTGAGCGCGAGGCCGGAGCCTCCGTTCGCGATCGCGATGCCCATCGGCAGCCGGCCCGCGGGCATGCCCGCCGGGGCGAGGTTGATGAAGTGCGCCGCCGTGGCGCCCACCTCACGCAGCGTTCCGTCGGCCTGGAACGACACGCGGAACACGGCATCCGAGCCGTAGCTCGTGAGGTAGCCGATGCCGCTCGCGGGCACGAACGCCAGATCGGTGGCGATGAGCGGCACGCGCCGCGTCGCGTCGTCCGCCGCGCTCATCGCGTCGTAGCGAGCCTGGAACGCACGCGGCAAGAGCACGCGCTGCGCAGGCAGCTCTGCAGCCGTCGCCGTGTCGATCACGAAGAGCGTCGTGTGCACCTCGGTCTTGAAGTTGGCGGTGCCGCGCGCCTCGGCGACGGGCAGGCCCGTGGCCATGTCGAGCACCGGCCCCGTGGGGCCGCGCGGCGAGGCGCACACGCCGCTCACGTAGAGCCGGCCCTGCGAGAGCGCCGCCGTCTGGAGCTGGTTCGGGAAGCAGCCCGTCGTCGCACCGTTGCTGTCGACGAAGCCGGTGTCGTCGACGGGCGCGATCCGCACCGGATCCATCGCTGTGCCATCGGCGGCGCCGAAGCGATAGACGAGGCCTTCCTTCGCGAGATCGAACGCCGTGTCGTCCGAAGGCAGGCCGCTCGTGCGGTGCTGACCGAAGTACTCGGTGACCCACACGGTCTCGTCGGCGTCGTCCATGTCGCCGTCGTTCGTGACCACGATCGCGCGCGGATGCGCGAGACCTGGACGCGCCGCGACGGTGCCGAGGTTGCCCGCCGCCACGAGATCATCGTTGAGATCGATCGTGCGAGAGACGCTGAAGAGGACCGCGTCGATCACGGTCACGGTGCCCTCGGCCCAGCAGGGCACGTAGAGGAAGCGGCCGTTGGGCGAGATCGCGATGCCCGTGGGCTCGCTGCCCGTCTCGACGCGCGTCGCATCGAGCGTGGGCGTCGTGCGCAGGTTGCGGACGCGCGCGACCTGGTGCGACTCGCGGAGCACCACGAAGGCCGTGTCATCGTCGTTGCCGATCACGGCGGCCCACGGCTCCTCGCCGCTCACGTCGAGGCTCGCGGTGCGGCTCAGCGCAGGGCTCGCGCCGGTCGTCACGTCGAACACGCTGATCGTGCCGGCTTGACGGTTCGCCGCGACGGCGATCGCGTCGTCGGCGCTGAGCACGATCGCCCCACCGTTCGTGGGGCTCGTGCGCGCGGGGCGAGGCGGCACGAACGCATCGTCCACGAACGCGTCCTCGGCGCGGAACGCGTCGTCGGCCGCGGCCGCGTCGTTCGCCTCGCGAAAGGCGTCGTTCTCGACGATCGGCGCGTCGCTGCCCGCGCCGGCGTCTGGCGTCGCTGGCGTGCCATCGCACGCGGCGACACCGCCGACGACCAGGGCTCCCAGCATCCACGCGGCCGAACGCGCGGACGCAACTCGATTCGAGCTCTCTGCCATCCAAGCCTCCTTGGCCCACCCACCGCGGGCTCTCGGAGACACAGGGTTCAGGACGACGCAGGTCGCCTCGAATTAACGAGACTTAAACCCTGCATCACGCCCCCGACGCTGGGGCATGATCACGCCATGAGCTCTCCGCGCATGCGCACGCTGGCCCTCGTCGTCGCTGGATCGTCTGCGCTCGCGAGCGCGTGCGACACGCAGCCCTCGATGCCGAGCGGCCTCGTGGCGGGCGCTCACGGCGCCACGCTCGCGGGACACGTCGAGATCACCGTGATCGACGAGCCGAGCGGTGCGCCGGTGAGCGGCGCCGTCGTGCGCGCGAGCGATGCGGCGACGGGCACCGCGATCACCCAGGCGAGCACCGATCACGCAGGCTTCGTGCGCCTCGAGGGTGCGGCGCTCACGGGCTCGATCGTGCTCGAGGCGGCGAGCTCTACGTCGGCGCAGATCTTCTTCGGCGTGCGCACCGACGAGGTGGTCATCGCGCTCCCCGGCGCGAGCGCCGAGCGTCCGCGCGTGAGCGGCAACGTGCGCGGTCTTCCCGCCGACACGAGCTCGATCGTGGTCGGCGTGGCCACCGACGTGGCGCTGCTCCGCACCGTGTCGATCGACGCCGCCACGACCGTGCCCTGCACGCGCGACGGCGATGGCTGCTCGTTCTCCGCGTCCGTCGCGGGCACCTCCGCGCTCGCGGCGGCCACCGCGTCCAACGACGCGGGCGAGGTGGTGGGCTTCGTCACCGGCCACGTGGGACCGAGCGGCGGCACGCTCGAGACGTCCGCGGCCGCCGAGGATCTCCTGCTCACGCTGCCTGCCGCGGCGGGCTTCACCGGCATCATCGGCGTGCCCGGCGTGGCCGAGAACGGCGCGCTCGTCTTGCTCTCGCAGGCGCAGTCGAGCCCCGAGCACCTGTCGGTGCCTGCGCTCGGCGGCGCGCTCGAGGGCGCGAGCTACTGGGTCATCGTCGAGGCGCAGCCGATGATCAGCGCGAGCATGGTCGACCCGAACGCGCGGAGCGTGCTCTTCGCGCGCGGCGTCCATGCGGCCGCCGAGCTCCCCACGTGGACCGCGTGGCTGGCGGCCCCGCGCGCGACCCTCGACGCCGACGTCAGCGTGACCTTCGACGCGGTCGCCACGGCCGACGTGCACGTGGTCGACTGGATCGACGCAGCAGGCCGCGTCCGCGCGAGCGCGTGGCTCCTCGACGACACGATCCTCGGCGTGGAGTCGCTCGTGCCGAGCGGCCTCGCCCCGCGCGAGGTGGCGAGCGTGCGTGTGCGCGCGATCGACACCGACAGCCCGCCCTCGGCGAGCGGCTTCGACGCCCACGCGATCGAGGCCGACGTGACGCGCTTCTCGGAGCGCACGATCACGCGCTGATCGCGCCGCGTCAGCGCCCGGTCGAGCCGAAGCCCCCGCCGCCGCGCGCGGTGTCGTCGAGCTGCTCGACGAGCTCCACGGCGACCTTGCCGACCGGGGCGACCACGAGCTGCGCGATGCGCTCGCCGTGGCCGATCACGAAGGGCTCGCTGCCGAGGTTCACGAGGATCACCTTCACCTCGCCGCGGTAGTCCTCGTCGATCGTGCCCGGCGCGTTGAGCACCGTGACGCCGTGCTTGGCCGCGAGACCCGAGCGCGGACGCACCTGGCCCTCGTGCCCGACGGGCAGCGCGATCGCGATGCCCGTGGGCACGAGCGTCCGCTCGCGCGCGGCGAGCGTGAGCGGCGCCTCGAGACAGGCACAGAGATCCAGACCCGCGGCGCCCGCGGTGGCACGCGAGGGGATCGTCGCCTCGGGCCTCAGCTTCATCACGCGCATCCACGACCCATATCACGCGCACCGCGCGACGGAACGACGACGGGCGCCCCGTCTCCGGAGCGCCCG
>JAIBCE010000410.1 GCA_019694315.1 Sandaracinaceae bacterium | reverse complement strand
TCGGCGCGAGGCTCGGCCGCTGCGGCGCGCGCGATGACGCGCGGCGAGGGCGCCATCGTCTCGTCCGCCGGATCTTCGTCGATCGCGAAGCGATCGGCCCCAGGCGGCAGCGGGGGAGGCGGCTCCGACGGCGCAGGTCGCGCAGGCAGCGGGGGCGGCGGACCGGCGCTACGCACCGCGGGCGGGCCCGAGGCTCGGCCCATGGCGGGCGGGCCACCCAGCGCCGGCGGACCACCCAGCGCGGGCGGACCACCCAGCGCGGGCGGACCACCCAGCGCGGGCGGACCACCCAGCGCGGGCGGACCACCCAGCGCGGGTGCGGGTGCCATCGGAGGTGGGGCTCCCATCGCGGGGGGCCCACCGAGCGGAGGGGGCCCGTGGTGTGGCGGGCTGGCCATCGCCGACTGGGCTCCGAGCGGAGGCGGGCCTCCATGCGCGGGACCGCCATGCATCGGAGGGCCCCCCACTGGCGGACCCGCAATCGGCGGGCCGCCCATGCCACCCATCGGTGCTGCGTTGGCCATCGGGGGCGGTCCCATCGGCGCGGGTGCCATCGGGGGCGGTCCCATCGGTGCGGGCGCCATCGGCGGCGGTCCTCCCATCGGGGCCATCGGCGGCGGGCCTCCCATGGGCGAGGGGCTCATGGGCGAGGGGCTCATCGGCGGACCGCCTGCGGCGAGCGCAGCGTTCTCGTCGAGCGTGAGGATGAAGTCACCGATGTAGATCTTGTCGCCCGCCTTCACGACGAGCGGCGAGGTGATCTTGCGTCCGTTGACGTAGGTGCCGTTGGTGCTCTTGAGGTCCACCACGATGAAGCGGTTGTCCTTGAGCACGATGCGCGAGTGGCGCTTGGAGACGTTGCCCTTGGGCAGGATGATGTCGTTGCCCTGGACGCGGCCGATCGTGACCTCGTTCTTGTCGAAATCGAGCGTGCGCTGCGCGCCGCCCTTCTCGGTGATGACGACCTTGAACATGAGCTCCTCTCGATGACCGCGCGTGAAGCTGCGCCTTGAAGCGGCCCCATTGAACGAGGGATCACCCCCGAGGGTCAAGAGAGGATCACAAGTTCACGATCTCACCGCGCGCACGGTCGACGGAACGCAGAAGGGCCCCGGGTGAGGGGCCCTTCGACGGGAGGCGCGAGGCGAGGGCAGAGGCCTGCCGGCTCGGCTCAGATGCCGGACGGAGTGGGCGTGGGCGCCGTCGATCCGGTGGTGGCGTCGATGCGGTAGTCGAACGAGCCGCGCGTCGTCGTGCCGTCGTAGAAGTGGACGATGTAGTCCATGCGGCGCATGCCATTCGGCAGGGCCTGCACGCCGATCTCGACGTCGCCTTCCGACGAGTCGAAGGTGTAGTTGCCGTAGTCGGGGCCCGAGCAGCCGGTGACCGACACCGTCGGCTCGCCGTCGGACCACACGCCCGTCGTGTACGTGCGGTGCGTGCCGGGCGCGAAGGCCGGGCCTGCGAGGTCGCCGGAGATGTGGATGGAGCTCATCGCCCACCAGCCGCTGCCGACCGAGTCGAGGCGAACGTTCGCGTAGGTCGAGCTGTAGGTGTTGCCGTAGCCCGAGAGGTCCGACGCGCTGCCCGAGAAGCCTCGGATCTCGCCCATGTCGCCGCTCTGCTGGCCGTTCATGACGGTGAGCGTGCCCTCGCTGTAGCCATAGTCGGGGCTCGGGGCCGGATCACCATCGATCCAGGGGGCCGACGGTGCACGGAAGCAGCCGACGCCGGCGAGCGTCGCAGCAAGAGCCAGGGTGGTGATCAGCGTACGCGACATGGGTCCTCCTGATTCGACTGGCCGCCCGTTTCGCAAGCCTCGTGCCCGCGACTCGTCGAGCGTCTCATGGGAGGAGTCGTCTCCGCCAGACCCCCTTTTCCAGGGGCATCACGGTGATCACGGCCGAGAGCCATGGCGGGCCCGACGGCCGCGTGTGCACCTGGGCTCACACTCGGGTGTGACGAGCCGGCACGATCGCTTGGCGCCACGTGTGCCGCTGTGCGGGCCTACTCCACGAGCTCGAGGCCAGGCGGCAGCGACTCGCCGAGCACGCGCTGTGCGGTGTCCGCCTCGAGGCGTCGGGGCTCGCGCACGAGCTCGACCCAGACGGGCGGCGCGCCGTGCACCGTGAGGCGCCGCACGACGTCGGCGCGGAGCGCGTCGTCCACGTCACGCTGACGGTCGCCGCTCGCGCGCGCGAGCTGCATCGCCGCGAGCGCAGCGGGCTCGACCTGCCTCCAGTCGAGCGCGAGCACCGCGCCGAGCCACGCCTCCGCGGTGGCGCGCCCCACGACGGAGTGTGCGCTGCCGTAGAGCGGCACGCGTGCGCCGATGCGACCGAGCGCCCACCACGAGAACGCACCTTCGCCGTGCTTGGTGAGCCGCTCGAGGAGCCAGCCGCCGACGCGCTCCTTGTCGCCGGCGCTCACACGCTCGAGCGAGGCGGCGAGGCGCACCATGTCGTCGTAGCCCTGCGCGCGGGGACCCTGCGGGCGCGGGCGCGGACGCGCGGTGGGCGGGTGCAGGTAGTAGTCGAGCGACGCGAGGATCTTCGTCTGCTGCGCGGGCTCGAGGCCGCCCGCGATGCGGCGCCAGAGCGTCCACCACTCCGACCAGTTCTGCGCCTCGGGCGCGAACTGAACGCCCTGATCGAAGATCTCGAACAGCTGCTTGGCCCGCCAGTCGTCGAGCGGATAGCCGAAGCCAGGGCGCAGAGAGTAGCCCACGAGGTTGAACCACACGCGCTCGTGGTCGGCGCTCCTGCGCCTGCGCTTGACCCCCGCGAAGAGCGCGCCCCAGAGCTCACGCAAGAGAGGCGTCGCCCACTCCGCGCGCGGGCCGAGGATCTTCTCGAGGTCTTGGCGCAGCGTCTTGTGCGGCTTGGCCTCGACGCTCGCCTCGCTCTTGCCGAAGACGAGCTCGATGCGCGCCTTGGCCTCTTGCGCGCGCGGGTGGAGCTGCGTCACGCGCTGCGTGGGCACCGCCATCGAGGCGTCGGCCTCGCCGCGGAGCTGGAGCTCGAGGCTCCAGCGGTGACGCGCGTCGCCGTCGGCGAAGCAGCTCATCTCGAGCGTGCCGATCTCGGTGAGCATCGCAGCGAGCGTCACGCGCGCCTCGCGCGGCCTCTTCGGGTCTGCGCTCGCGCCCAGGGTGTCGTCGAGCACCGCGGCGATCGGTGGAAGCGCACGGAAGAGGTCGCGCTCGAGGCGCACGGGCTCGGCGCTCGGCTCCTCGAGGCCCTGCTCGTTCGCGAGGCCCTCGCCGCGAGGGCGCACCTCGTCGACGAGCTCCACGATCTCGCCCGCGCGCACGTAGGTGGCCTGCCCCACCGACGAGGCGAGGTGGAAGCGCACCGGCTGCCCGAGGCGCAGCGCGAACGTGCGCTCGGCGAGCAGCACCTCCTCGCCCTCTTCGGCGCCACGCGGGAGCAGACACACCGCGCGCTCGCTCGCCTTGTCGGTCTTGTCGGCCTTGTCGGCCTTGGTCTTGTCGCCGAGGAGCAGGAAGTAGCTGCGCGCGGAGCCGCCGCCGATCTTCATGCCCACGCCGCGGCGCGCGAGGCCGTAGAACACCGCGCCGCGCGCCACCGCGAGATCGGGGTCGGCGTTCTCGAGCACGCGCACCGGGCCGCGCTCGCCACGGAAGCCCGAGAGCACGTCGATCATGCGATCGGCCAGGGCCTGTCCGTGGAAGACGCCGCCGTTGAGGAGCACCGCGTCGGGCAGCGCCATGCCGTCGATCAGCGGACCTCGCACGGCCTCCTTCGCGACGCTCTGGTGGCGCGCGATGAAGGCCGCGACGTGACGCGTGACGGCCGCGTCGGCCACGTACGGAAGGCCGAATTCGATGATCGCGGAGGCCCGGCGCTGAGGGCGCGCGTCGAGCCCCACCCGAGGGAAGAAGCCATCGACCAGGCGCTCGAGCGTGGCGGCCCGCTCGAGCTCGGTGGCGAGCGCGCTCTCGACGAGGCGCGAGCCCGAGCCGAGCACCGTCACGCGCACCTTCTCGGGCGCGTGCGGCGAGAGCAGGCGCTCCTTGGCGCTCCGGCACTGCTGGAGCAGCTGCGTGAAGCGGGCGCTCGGCAGCTTGCCTCCGAGGCGCGCCTCGGCCTCGCGCGCGAGCAGGAGGTCCATGTTGTCGCCGCCGAGCATGAGGTGATCGCCCACGGCGATGCGCGAGAGGCGCGGCCCGCGCTGCTCGCCGACCTGGGGGCGCTGCTCCACGCGGATGAAGGTGAGATCGGTCGTGCCGCCGCCCACGTCGACGACGAGCGCGAGCTCGACGCCCGCCACCGCGCTCGCCACGTCCTCGCGCTGCCCGAGCCAGTCGTAGAACGCCGCCTGCGGCTCCTCGAGGAGACGCACGCGCGGCAGGCCTGCGAGGCGCGCGGCCTCGAGGGTGAGCGCGCGGGCGCCCTCGTCGAAGCTCGCGGGGATCGTGAGCACGATCTCCTGCTCGGCGAGCTCGTCGTGGGGGTGAGCGTGATCCCAGGCGTCGGCGACGTGCGCGAGGTAGCTCGCGCTCGCGACCACCGGCGAGATCTTGTGCACGTCGCTCGGCGCGCCCCACGGGAGGATCGCCGCGGTGCGGTCGACGCTGCCGTGCGAGAGCCAGCTCTTGGCGCTCGCCACGAGGCGCCCGGGCACCTTGCTGCCGAGCTCGCGCGCGAGCTCTCCCACCACGTACGGGCCTTCGGAGCCGGGCACGTCGGCGAGCTCCCAGGGCAGGGTGATCGCGTCGGCGCCGAGCTCGCCCGCGGCGGGCTGGTAGCGGAGCGACGCAAGGAGCGGGCGCTTCTCGATCTCGCCCGGCGCCACGAGCTGCTCGAGCTCGAAGATGCGCGGGCGGCTGTCGGGGCTCCCCGCGGGCGCGTCGAGCCGCACGTACGACACGACGGTGTGCGTCGTTCCGAGGTCGATGCCGACGATGTAGCGAGGCTCACCCGACACGGCGCGGGAGAGTGCCGAGGAGCGTGGGGATCAGCAAGCGCCCAGCGCCGCGCTCGAGAAGCGCCCAGCGCCGCGCTCGAGAAGCGCCCAGCGCCGCGCTCGAGAAGCGCCCAGCGCCGCGCTCAGGCGAGCGTGAGTGCGTCGACCAGCTCGAGCAGCATCGTGCGGCCGCGGGGCACGAGCGTGTTGCCGGCGAGGGCGCCGCGCGCCTGATCGAGCAGGTGTCGCAGCCTGTCCTCCACCCGGGCGCGCACGCCCGTGCGCTCGAGCATCGCGAGCACCGCGTGCACCTCGGTGTCGGACGCCTGCGCTCGCCCGAGCACCGACGCGAGCAGCGCGCGCTCCTCGGGCAGGGAGGCGCGCTCGCACTCGAGCACCAGCACCGTGCGCTTGCCCGCGCGGAGATCGTTGCCGCGGGGCTTGCCCGTCTTGGCGGGGTCGCCGAACGCGCCGAGGAGATCGTCGCGCACCTGGAAGGCCTCGCCGAGCGGCGTGCCGAAGGCCTCGAGGCGCTCGAGCTCCACCGCGCTCGCGCCGCCGAGGATCGCGCCCATGCGGAGCGGCCCCTCCACCGTGTAGCTGCCCGTCTTGAGCTTCTGCATGCGCGAGACGTCGCGCGTGGCCACGAGATCGAGCTCCTGGCCGAGCACGACCTCCTGGTGCATGCGCACGAAGGCGGCGGTGAGCGCAGGCGCGCACGGCAGGCTCGCGCAGGCCTCCACCATGAGCTCCCACGCGTAGGCCGAGGCGAGATCGCCCGCGAGGATCGCGAGCGCATCGCCGAGGTGTGCATCACCCACCTGCGCGCGCAGCGCGGCGTGCACCGCGGGGCCGCCACGTCGCTCGTCGTCGCGATCCATCCAGTCGTCGTGGATGAGCAGGTAGCTCTGGAGCAGCTCGAGCGCGCACGCGAGGCGCACGAGCGCCGCGGGCTCCTCGTCGCCGCGCGCCACCGCGCGATACGCCGCGAACAGCACCGCAGGGCGCAGCCGCTTTCCGCCGCGCATCGTCAGGGCCGCGATCGCGTCGACGAGCACCGTCGTGTCACCGCCGATTCGTCGCGTGAGCTCCCGCTTGGCCGCGAAGAACGCCCCGAGCTCGCCGTCCACCCGCTCGCGCACGGCGCGCAGCCACTGCCCACGAGGTCCGTCGGTCCGCTCGGTCGGAGCGCTCTCGTGGAGGTGCCCCTCGCGGTCGAGGAGCGCCGCGCGGCCCTCGAGGCGGGTCGTCATGCGGGGCGGCAGACTGGGGGGCCCACCCCCCCGTGTCAACCCCCGGCAGCGGTCGCGTCAGCCCGCGCGGAGGAGCCACACGAGGCCCGCGGCGCTCAGCAAGAACACGAGGAGCGCGAGGCCGTAGACGGCCCACTCACCGGCGCCGATGCCACGTCGGGGACGCGCCTCGGGCGCGAGCTCGCGCGGGTCCGCAGGGTCGGCGGCTGCGGTGGTGCCCGCCTCCGAGGGCGCCATCGAGAGCAGGGCCGCGGGAGGCGCCTCCGACGCCGGCGGGGGCTCGACGGCCGGCGCCGGCGGGGGCTCGCTCGGAGGCGGCGGAGGGAGGCTGGGCGCGGGCGAGGAAACC
>JAIBCE010000050.1 GCA_019694315.1 Sandaracinaceae bacterium | reverse complement strand
CCCGCGATGCTGCGCCCGCGCGTGCTCGCCGAGTCGGTGCATGCGGTGCGCGTGGCGGCGGTCGGGAGCGTGGGCTTCGACGCCGGGGCGCAGCGCCTCGTGGGGGAGGTCTTCGATCGCGACGGCGCGCGCCTCTTCCTGGCGTCGCCGTTTCGTGGCGCGGCGCCGCACGCGCTCGACGTGCTCGGGCGCGCGCTCGCGGGCGGCATGGGCGCGGTGCGCTGGGTCGCGGGGAGCGTGAGCCACGACGGTCACGGCTTCGCGATCGATCCCACGCTCGTGGTGGGCGATCGGGTGGTGGCGCCCGACGTGGAGGATCGCGGCGATCACGGCTCGCTCGCCAGCGTGGCTGCAGAGCGGCCGCTCCCCTCGCGATCGGCGATGCGGCTCGAGGCCGCGCGCTCGGTGCTCGAGGAGGCCTTCCACCTCGGCCTGTCGTCGGTGCCCTCGAGCCACGAAGCGCGGGTGGATCGCGCGGCGCGCGAGCTCGAGGAGATCGGGGCGCGCGGCCTCGCGACGCGGATGGAGCGCTATCGGGAAGCGAGGGTGCGGCGCCGCGCAGGAGAGCCCGTCTCGGTCGCTGCGGCGTTCTTCGATGCGGCGATCCGTGTGGCCCTGGCCCTCGAGGCGGCGCGATCCGTCTCGCTCGGTGCGCTCGCAGAGGGCGCCCCGGGCGCGGTGCTCGAGGGCGATGCGGGCGAGGACGATGCGAGCGAGGAAGACGCGGGCGAGGGCGATGCGAGCGAGGACGACGCGACCGCCTGTGCGCTCGTCAGTGCGCTCGTCAGTGCATGAGCCGGCTGATGAGCGCGGCCAGCCCCGCGCCACCGAACACCAAGACGAGCACCACCACGGTCGCGATCAACACGAGCCGATCGCGCGCCTTCTGCTTCGCGACCATCTCGTCCCGCATCCCGTGCACCGCGAGCTTGAGGCGCTCGCGCGCGACCGCGCCCGCGTCGACGTGATCCGACAAGAGGATGGTGGCGCCGCAGAAGCGGCACTGCATCTGCACGCTGCCCTGCGTCGAGACCTCGTTCTTGCCCCCGCACTTGCTGCACGCGACGCCCTCGGCGCGGACCTGCTTGAGGCGCTCGTTGTCGGCGACCTGGCGTGCCATGTCGAGCTCGAAGCGCTCGCGGTCCGACACGTACTGCGACACGGCGTGGGTTCGTCCACACGCCTGGCAGGTGAATTGGTGCACGCGCAGATCGAGCGGGACGGCCACCGCCGCGCCGCAGGCCGTGCACTGCGCGGCACGTGTCGCGCGGTTCTCGTCCTCGAAGCGCGGTCCCTGCGTGGAGCCCTCACGCATCGCGGCCATCGCCTGCTGCGCGTACGCGCCATCGGTGGCCACGCGATGCAGGTGCTCCGCGAGCGCCTGCCCCGACATGACCTGCTTGCCGGCGTAGGTGGCCGTGTCGAGCACCTCTCGACAGAACGCGCAGGAGAACGTGGGGACGGTGAGATCCGCGGGAAGCGGCGTGCTCGCGCCGCAACGGGGACACGTCACGCCAGGTGCCTGGGACACGAGGGCCTCCTCTTGCTCATGCTCCACTGCGCGGAGCGGGCGGCTGAACAGCATGCCACCGCGACCCGAGGCTGCACGCGTCGCGGCCGGAGGGGACGCACAGCGGCCGGCCGCGTACCATGACCGCGCCGGCCTCGCGGCACCGGCGTTCCCGTTTCGCCCGCGCAGGAGGCGTGATGCGCCGGTTCGAGCTGATCGAGGGCACGAGCAGCAAGTTCTGGGAGATCGAGCTCGACGGCACGAGCTTCGACGTGCGGTGGGGACGGATCGGCACGGGCGGTCAGTCCCAGACCAAGTCGTTTCCGACCGAGGCGAAGGCCAAGGCCGAGCACGACAAGCTGGTGAAGGAGAAGACCAGCAAGGGCTACACGGAGGTCGGCGGCGCTCCTGCGGCGCAGGCCACCGCGTCGCCGACGAGCGACGCCGCGACCCCACCGCCCGCGAAGGCGAAGGCGACGAAGAAGAGCACCGAGGCCGCGCCATCGGTCGTGTCTTCTTCCTCTTCGTCCTCTCCGTCCTCTCCGTCCTCTTCGTCCTCGTCTCCTCCGACGTCGACTTCGTCTCCTGCGGCGTCTTCCGCGTCTTCATCGACTTCGAGCTCGGCGTCGCACGCGATGGCGACCGCGCACGTCTCTGCCTCGACGCTCGTGCTCACCGATCCACGCACGTGGCCCGCGTCGCGGCGCGAGCACCTCTATCCGCGTCCGAAGTGGGCCTCGCCCGCGCCCTCGATCGATCTGCCGGAGCTCTGGAAGAAGGTGCGCGCTCGCGCGGCCAAGTCGAAGGCGGGCGACAGCCCCGCGACCAGCACTGCGCGCGAACGGCTCGAGTCGTCGACCGCGCCGAGCGGGCCCGCGCCGCTCGAGACGGAGCTCGGGATCGTGACCGTGCTCGCGGGCACCTCGAACCCTTGGGGCGATGCGGCGTGGGTGGCGCAGGGCGTCGCCCTCGCGATCGATCTCTGGCTCGCCACGGGCGGTCCGCGCCACGCGCTCGTCGCCTACGCCGCGCTGACGAAGGCGAAGCTCCAGTGGTTCTCGTACGGCGACTACGGCGCGGTCCTGCACCTCGCGGAGCACCTCGCGCCCCTGCCCGAGGAGGCCCGCGCCGAGCTGCGCGCGCTCGAGCCCGTGCGCGACCATGCGTTCGCGTCACAGCGGATGCGGCTCTTCCCCGAGCTCGGCGAGGCCGATCAGCTGCTCCGCGCTGGCAACAGCGGTGATGGCAACGTCCTCCTCTCTGCCAACCAGATCTCTTCGATCGAGAAGCTCGGCAGTGGTCACTCGCTCTGGTCGCTCAAGGTGGGCGCGCGCTACGGCAACATGTCTGCGCTGCCGGTCCTCTACACGTGGGTGGCGTGCTTCGGCGAGGCGCTGCTGCCCGTGCTCGAGGCCTGTCTCGCGCATCCGGGCGACGCGGAGGCCTACCGCGACGTGGCCGAGGTGATCGCGTTCCTCGGATCTCCCGAGGCGTTCTCGCTCCTTGCCTCTCGCGCGAGCGACAGGAACATGCTCCAAGCCCTGCGAGAGGGGGCGAACGAGAGGCCGTCGGCCGCGCTCGTTCCACTCGTCACGGTCGCGCTCCAGCGAGGCGCTGCATCGGCCCCGTGTCGCACGATCCTCGCCCAGCTCGTGCGCTCCGAGAGCCCCGCGATCGAGGCCGCGGTCGGCTCGCTCGGCGAGGCGGGTCGAAAGCTCGTCGACGATCTCCGACAGAAGCTGCTCACCATGGAGGAGGCCACGGAAGAAGAGCTCCCGCGCTTCCTCGTTTCGCCACCGTGGCTCGACAAGAAGAAGAAGGCTGGGGCCGGCGTGGTCGCGGGCCTCGCGATGCTGCCGTACCCCGAGGCCCTCTCGTGGCCGCCGGGGATCGAGGCGAGGTGGGCTCGCTTCGAGGCGCCTGCGTGGGCCACGCGGCAGGTGAGCTCTCCCGACTACTTCGTGAGCCACTGGGGCCTGCCGCGGGCGCTCGCGGAGAGGCTCGGCGAGCGCGACGATGCCGCCGACGACGCCGAGCTCGCGTCGCAGGCGCGCGCCAAGACGAAGTCCTACTTCACCGCCTACGGGAGCCACCTGGCGGCGCTGCCTCCTCGCCTCGCACGCAAGCTGATCGCGACGTTCGCGCCGGAGCGCTGGTGGGCGGAGGACGATTGCTTCCGCTACCTCGCCGCGACGCAGGGGCTCGCGTTCCTCGATGCGTTCCTCGCCTATGCGAGCTCGCACGCCGAGGCCGGGCTCGAGGTCCTGCGTCCGTATCGCAGCCCGCGTGTCGCGATGATCGCCGCCGACGCGCTCTACCGGCTCAAGAAGAAGCCGCCCGGCGCCAAGGCGTGGCTCCTCGCGCACCCCGAGGCGGCCGCGATCGGTCTCGTGCCCCTCGCGGTCGGTCCACAGGGCAAGAGCCGCGACACCGCGGAGCACGGCCTACGCGTGCTCGCGAGCGAAGGACACGAGGCGACCGTCATGGAGGTCGCGGGACGCTACGGTGAGGCTGCGCGCGTCGCGACGCGCGCGGTGCTCGACTTCGACGCGCTCGATCTCTACCCGTCCAAGATCCCTGCGCTCCCGGACTTCGCCGGTGCGGCGACGCTGCCGCGTCTCGTGCTCCGGAACGCGAGCGGGGGCGAGCTGCACAAGGCGCTGCCCGTCTCGGCGATGGAGCACGTGCTCACGATGCTGGCGATCTCCAAGCCCGGTGAGCCCTATGCCGGCGTGCTGCGCGTGAAGGAGCTCACCACGACGGCCTCGCAGGGGGAGCTCGCGTGGGAGCTCTTCTCGAGCTGGAACGTGGCAGGCGCGCCTTCGAAGGAGGGCTGGGCCTTCACCGCGATGGGCCTCCTCGGGGACGACGAGTGCGCGCGCCGCATCACGCCCTTGCTGCGCGCGTGGCCCGGCGAGTCGCAGCACCAGCGCGCGGTGACGGGGCTCGACGTGCTCGCCTCGATCGGCTCCGACGTCGCGCTCATGCACCTCCACGGCATCGCACAGAAGCTCAAGTTCAAGGGCCTCCAGGAGAAAGCGCGCGAGAAGATCGATCAGATCGCGGACGCGCGTGGCCTCACGGCCGACAAGCTCGCCGATCGGCTCGTGCCCGACCTCGGCCTCGACGACGACGGCTCGCTGTCGCTCGACTTCGGCGCGCGCGTGTTCCGCGTCGTGTTCGACGAGTCGCTCAAGCCGCTCGTGAAGGATGCCGACGGCAAGGTGCTCGGAGAGCTCCCGAAGCCTCGCAAGGACGACGACGCAGACAAGAGCAGCGCGGCCGTGGACACCTGGAAAGCGCTGAAGAAGGACGCCAAGACGATCGCGCAGCAGCAGGTGATCCGCCTCGAGCTCGCGATGTGTGGTCGTCGCCGCTGGAGTCAGGACGTGTTCCGCCGCTTCCTCGTGGAGCACCCGCTCGTGCGTCACCTCGTCGTGCGCCTCGCGTGGGGTGCCTACGACGCTGCGGGCAAGCTGCTCGCGGTCTTCCGTGTCGCCGAGGACGGGACCTTCGCGAGCCCGGACGACGAGGCCTTCACGCTGCCCGAAGGAGCGCTCGTCGGCGTGGCGCACACGATCGAGCTGGATCCCGCCGACGAGGCCAAGCTCGCGCAGATCTTCGGGGACTACGAGCTCGTGCAGCCCTTCAAGCAGCTCGGGCGCGAGGTGCACCAGCTCACGGACGACGAGAAGAACAAGGGCGTCGTGGAGCGCTGGAAGGGAAAGAAGATCCCGACGGGCAAGGTCCTCGGGCTCGAAGCGCGAGGCTGGCGGCGCGGTCAGCCGCAGGACGCAGGACACATCGGCTGGGTGGAGAAGGCCGTCGACGGCACCCTCTTCTCGATCGATCTCGATCCAGGCATCGCCGTGGGCGACGTGTCGATGTTCCCCGAGCAAGAGATCGTCGCGCTCGGCGTGGGCATCGACTTCCGCTGGCAGAAGACGGAGACGCAGCGGCTGGCCCAGGTCGATCCCATCGTCGCGAGCGAGCTGCTCCGTGACCTCGAGATGCTCTTCGGGTGATGCGTCGCCTCGCCCACGATCCCGCTCCGCGCATCGAGGCCCGAGGCACCGTGCTCACGCTCGGGCGCGCCGCGATCGGGGCGAGCCTCGTCCTCACGTCGAGCTGCGGTCGCGTGGGCTTCCAGGCGTCGGGTGACGCGTCGGTGCTGGATGCGGCGCGGGATGCGGCCTCGATCGACGGGGCGCTCGATCGGCCGGTGGACGCAGGCCTCGATGCGCTCGCCCACGACGCCGGCCTCGATGCGCTCGCGCCCGACGCGAGCAGCGACGCGCCGAGCCTTCGCGACCTCGTCTGTCGCGCCGCGACGACGGTCTCGTGCCTCGACTTCGAGAGTGAGCCACCGCTTCCGTGGGCTACCTTCAACGACGGCACGAGCTCGGTGTCCCTCGAGCCCGGCAGCGGCTTTCACGGTGCGGGGCTGCGTGTCCAGACGACGGGCCTCACGGATGGGCTCGGCGCTGGCTACCAGCGCCCCATCCCCGCAGAGCTCGCGACGAGCGGCTTCTACGTCACGGCGAGGGTGTTCGTGCACCGCGCGGCGACGACGGGCTTCCTCGTCCTCACCGAGGCGGGCAACGGCCTGGGTGGAGCGGCGCAGCGCAAGATCTCCATCGACTTCAACGGGCTCCGGCTCACCCAGCTCGTGATCGTGGGCGCAGGGGGCATCAGCCAAGAAGGCGGCCCCGAGCCTCTCGAGCGCTGGGTGTGCCTCCAGCTCGCGATCCAGCCGAGCGCCGCCGTGGCGACCCTCGACACGGATGTGATCCGGGGTGACGTCCCGTTCGCGATCGCGGCGCTCACCGCGCTCAACGTCGGCGCCTACGCGCAGCACGACGCGGTGGATGTGCGCATCGACGATGTCGTGGTGAGCAGCGTCCCGGTGGACTGTCTGCCTTGAGCCCAGCGCCGCTCGTGCCCGATCCGAACAGCGGTGGCTGCTCACGGATCGGGGCGTCGATCAGCCGAAGCGACCGGTGATGTAGTCCTCGGTCTTCTTCTGCTTGGGCCTCGTGAACACGGTGTCGGTGGGACCGTGCTCGACGAGCTCGCCCATGTAGAAGAACGCGGTCGTGTCGCTCACACGCGCGGCCTGCTGCATCGAGTGCGTGACGATGACGATCGAGTAGTCGGTGGCGAGCTCGCGGATGAGCTCCTCGATGCGCGCCGTGGCGATGGGATCGAGCGCGGACGCGGGCTCGTCCATGAGGAGCACCTCGGGCTCCACCGCGAGCGCGCGCGCGATGCAGAGGCGCTGCTGCTGGCCACCCGAGAGCGCGAGCGCCGAGGCATCGAGGCGATCCTTCACCTCGTCCCAGAGCGCGGCGCGTCGGAGCGACTTCTCGCAGACCTCACGGAGCACGCTCGCTCGCGACTCACCGCCGATGCGTAGCCCGAACGCGACGTTCTCGAAGATCGACTTCGGGAAAGGGTTCGAGCGCTGGAAGACCATGCCCACGCGACGACGCACGTCCACCGCGTCCACGTGCGACGCGTAGATGTCCTGCCCGTCGAGCGTGATGCGCCCCGTGACGGAGCAGCCATCGACCAGATCGTTCATGCGATTGAGCGATCGGAGGAACGTGGACTTGCCGCAGCCCGAGGGGCCGATCAGGGCGGTGACCTCGCGATCGGCCACCGGCAGCGACACGCCGTTGATCGCGACCTTCTGCCCGTAGCGCACGGTCACGTCGCGCGCGTCCATCTTCGGCTCGGTGGACGGCGCGGGGGCGCTCGAGGGGGGCGTCTCAGGCATGGGCCATCGCGTGGGCACGCGCCCGGTTGCGCAGGAGCACCGCGGCGAGGTTGAGCGTGAAGGTGAGGGTGAGCAGCACGAGCACGGTTCCGAACAGCGCGGGCCTCGCCGCGTCCACGTTCGGGCTCTGCGTCGAGAGCGCGAACACGTGGTAGCCGAGGTGCATGTGCATGTCGCGCAGATCGGTCGGCAGGTAGGGCAGGTAGTTCGCGGCGCCCGTGAAGATGATCGGCGCGACCTCGCCAGCGCCGCGGCTGATCGCGAGGATCACGCCGGTGAGGATGCCGCTCGAGGCCTGCGGGAGCACCACGCGGAAGATCGTCTGGAACTTCGTCGCGCCGAGGCCCATCGCGCCCATGCGCAGATCGTGGGGCACCGTGCGGAGGGCCTCTTCCGTCGCGACGATCACCACGGGCAGGGTCAGCACCGCGAGCGTCAGCGACGACCAGAGCACCGCAGGCCGTCCCCACACCGGCTCGCCAGGGCCGTAGACGAGGTCGTCGATGCCTCGACCCACGAACATCACGAAGAAGCCCAGTCCGAAGAGGCCGAACACGATCGACGGAACGCCCGCCAGGTTCTGCACGGCGGCTCGCACGACGGCGGCGATGCGTGAGCCTCTCGGTGCGTACTCCGCGAGGTAGATCCCCGTCGCGATGCCGACCGGCACGCCCGTGATCGTCATGAGGAGCGTGAGCACGATCGTTCCGACGATCGCGGGGAAGATGCCGCCGCCCGTGAGATCGGAGGCGGGCTCGCTCGTCAGGAACTCGACGCTGATCTGGCCCGCGCCATGGCGCACGATGAGGCCGAGCAGGAGCAGCGTGGTCCCGAGCAAGAGCGCGACGCAGAGCGCCGAGAGACCCGCCAGCACCCAGTCTGCGCGTGCGTAGCGCATCAGGCCGCGCCTCCGCTGAGGCGCTTGTGGAGCCGATCGATGACGAGCGCGCCGGCGCGGTTGAGCACGAACGTCACGACGAAGAGCAGCGTGCCGAGGAGGAAGAGCACCCTCCAGTGCGGGTCGCCCTGGGTCACCTCACCGAGCTCGGCGGCGATGGTCGCGGTGACCGTGCGCGCGCTGGTCGTGGGATCGAAGAGCTCGACGACGGCGGCGTTGCCCGAGGCCATGAGCACCACGAGGGTCTCGCCGATCGCCCGGCCCAACCCGAGGATCACGGCCGCCGCGATGCCTGGCAGCGCCGCCGGCAGCACCACGCGGAGCACCACCTGGTGCTTGCGGGCGCCGAGCGCGAGGGCCGCGTGCACGAGATCCTTGGGCACCGAGCTCAGCGCATCCTCGCTGATCGTGAACACGAGCGGCGCGATCGCGAGCGTGAGGCCGAGGCTCGCGACGATCACGTTGAGCCGGTACGTGGTGCCGAGGAGGCCCTGCACGAACGTCGCGAGGATCATGAGCGCGAAGAAGCCGAGCACCACCGAAGGGATCGACGCGAGCAGCTCGATCGCGGGCTTGAGCAGCTCTCGGCTCCGCTTGCTCGCGTACTGCGACACGTAGACCGCCGCGCCGACCGCGAGCGGGACCGCGAAGAGCATCGAGAGCAGCGTGACCTTCAGCGTGCCGACGAAGAGCGGCACCACGTTGAGCTTCGGGATCTCTCCCACCGGCTGCCACACGTACTGCGCGACGTCGTAGCCCGGCCACTGGCGCGGCACGACCAGCGCGGAGAGCCCGCCGATCTCGTCCTGCGCGGCCGTGTCGAACAGGATCGGCAGGGCTTCCTTGGCGATGAAGAGGAAGATGAGCGCGATCGCGAGCACCGCGGCGAGCGCCATCGCGTGGATCACGAATTCTCCGACGCGATGCGAGAGCGGCGTGCGCAGCCCTTGTCCGAGCGGCGGTCGCGTCGACCGGCTCGCCGGCGCGTGCGAGGCGACCCGCTTGTCGGCCACCACCACGTGCAGTCGCGGTGCGCTCTCGTTCGTCGTGCTCATCGCGTCGATCGCCTCGTCGGGGAAGTCACTGCGGCGCGGCGGCCGCCTCGCTCGGTGCGGTGGGAGCCGTCGCACCAGGCTCGGTCGCAGCAGGCTGGGCCGCAGCAGGCTCGGCCCCACCAGGCGCGACCGGTGCGGCGGGTGCCGTGGCCGGAGGTGCGCCGGGCGCGGGCGCCGCGCCTTCGCGTGGCAGCGGATAGAAGCCCGCCTGCTCGACGAGGCGCTGTCCGTCCTCGCTCGTGACGAACGAGAGGAAGTCGGCCGCGAGGCCGCTCGGCGCACCCGCGGTGTACATGAAGAGGAAGCGCGAGAGTGGGTAGCGCCCCGAGGTCGCGTTCTCGAGGGTCGGCTCGATCGGTGTGCCGTCGGCGCCGGCGATCGGCACGGTGCGGATGCCCTGCGCGTAGCCGATGCCGCCGTAGCCGATGCCGCCGACGTCCTGCGACACGGCGTTGATCACCGCAGCGGTGCCCGGGAGCGTCTGCGCCGTGATCGCGAAGTCCGCGTTCGCGAGCACGTGCTCCTTGAAGTAGGCGTAGGTGCCCGAGTTGTTCTCGCGGCTGTAGAGGACGATGGGCCGATCGGGCCCGCCCACGGCAGACCAGTTGGTCACCTGACCGCGATAGATCGACGCCAGTTGCTCCATCGTGAGCGACGTGACGGGGTTGTCGCGGTGCACGTAGATCGCGAGCGCGTCGAGCGCGACGCGCGTCTCGTGCGCCTCCGCGTGTCGATCCGTCGAGAGCGTCGTGCGCTCCCGCTCGTTCATGGGGCGGCTCGCGTTCGCGACGTCGGCCGTGCCCGCGAGCAGCGCCGAGATGCCGGTGCCCGAGCCGCCGCCCGAGACCTGGATCTGCGCGCCTTCGTGCGAGGCCATGAAGCCCTCGGCCCATCGCTGCGCGAGGATCACCATGGTGTCGGAGCCCTTCACGCTCAGCGTTCCGCCGCGCGCCGGCTGCGCCGCGCTCGGCTCCGTGCCTGGCGACTCGGTCGTGGCGGCGGGATCTGGCTCGCGTCCGTGTCCTCCGCTGCACGCGAGCAAGCCGACGCTCGCGAGCGTGGCGAGGACAGTCAGGGTGAGCAGCGATCTCATCGGGATCCTCCGATCTTGCCGGCGTGTACCGGCGCCGTGTGACGGTCGTGTGACAGTCGCGAGGAGGCCGTGCTTCGAGGTGCCGAGGCTCGCCGCGTCCGACGCTCCGAGCGCGCGCAGCGGCTCACCCTCGTGGTGGCCGGCGCGCGATCGCGGGCGCGGGGTCGGGCTCGTCCTCGTCGTCACGAAGCAGGGCAGCTCGCTTCCTCCGCCACGCATCGGTGACGGCGCGCTCGATCTAGGAGCGGTGCGTGTCGAGCAGGTCCCTCCTCTGTCACAGGAGCGTGACGCACGTGTCGAGGCGCCGATGCCGTGAGAACTCTCCGGGGCCGAGCGCGACGGTTCTCGGATCCACCGTGCGTTTCCGCTCCCGTTGGCTCGCAAATCGTTCCCAGGCGCGAACAACAGCCCCATCGCGCCAGCCGGCGTGAGAGAGGGAGATCCATGCGAGAGAGCTCGGCGGCGAGTCCCGCGGCGCCCGAAGAAGTGACGCTGCGCCCCTTGAACGAGAACGATCTCGACGCGGTCGTCGCGCTCGATGCGCGCTCCACTGGCCTCTCGCGACGACCCTACTTCGAGCGGCGTCGCGCGTCGGCGCTCCGCGTGCCGGGGCAGCACCTGCAGCTCGCCGCGATCCGCGGCGACACGCTGGTCGGATGGGTGCTCGCACGCATCGCAGGCGGCGAATTCGGGCGCCCTGCGACGGTGGTCGTGCTCGAGGCGCTCGGCGTCGAGCCTGCGGCGCAGCGCTCCGGCATCGCGCGCCGCATCTTGCGTCGCCTCGAGGAGCTCGCCGTCGCGCGACAGGCCTCGGCCATCGTCACGCAGGTCGACTGGCGCAACCAGTCGATGCTGCGCTTCCTCGACGCCTCCGGCTTCACGCTCGCGAAGCGGCACGTGCTCGCCCGCGGCGTCGGCCGCATGGACGAGCGCCACGACGACGATCTCGAGCACGGGCAGATCGTCATCCGCGCGCTCCGCGCCACCGATCGCGATGCGCTCGTGCGCATCGACGCCGAGAACACGGGCACGCCGCGCCCCCACTACTTCGATCGCAAGCTCGACGAGGCCCTGCACGAGTCCGCGATCGCGGTCTCGCTGGTCGGCGAGAGCGACGGCTTTCCGGTCGCGTTCGCGATGGCGCGCGTGGATCTCGGCGACTTCGGTCGCCTCGGCAGCGTGGCCTCGCTCGACACGATCGGCGTGAGCCCACGCTTCGCGCTCCACGGCTACGGCGCGGCCCTGCTCCGTCAGATGGTCGACAACCTCGCAGCCCTGCGCGTGGACAGCCTCGAGACCGAGGTCGCGCGCGACGCGTTCGGCCTCCTCGGCTTCCTCTACCGAGCGGGCTTCGATCCGTCGCCGCGCATGGCCTTCGAGCGTCGGCTCACGACGCGATGAGCTTGCTCATCGGGTGCTCGAGCGTCGGCTCACGTCGCGATGAGCTTGCTCATTGGCGCAATGCGTCAACGCGCCGAGCCAGAGAGTGCGCGCACACGCGTCGTGGCCGCACGACGTGCCGCGTGTAGACGGCGGAGGTTGCCCCCGCACCGGGGGCCGAGGGGCTCGCATGACCGACACCGAGTTCGACATCGCATCGTGGCGCGCCGTGGAAGTGGGCAAGCCCATGGTGCGCGCAGAAGGTCGCGTGAAGACCAAGGAGCTCGCGCCCACCGACGTCGTCGTCGAGGTCGCGGGCTGCGGTGTCTGCCACACCGACCTCGGCTTCCTCTACGACGGTGTCCGCACGGGCAAGCCCATGCCGCTCACGCTGGGCCACGAGATCGCCGGACGCGTCGTGTGGGCAGGCGATGCGCACCAGGGCATGCGCGACAAGGCCGTCGTGATCCCCGCCGTGATCCCGTGCGGAGAGTGCTCGCTCTGTCGCGCGGGCCGCGGCTCCATCTGCCGCAAGCAGGTCTTCCTCGGCAGCGATCTCGACGGTGGCTTCGCGACGCACGTGGTGGCACCGGGCCGCGGGCTCTGCGTGGTCGACGAGGCGCGCCTCGCGAGCTCGGGCCTCGTGCTCTCGGAGCTGTCGGTCCTCGCCGACGCGATCTCGACGCCGTTCCAGGCGATCCAGCGCGCGGGCTTGGGCAGGGGCGATCTCGCGATCTTCGTGGGCGCCGGCGGCGTCGGCGGCTTCGGCGTGCAGATCGCCAAGGCCCTCGGCGCGGACGTGATCGCGATCGACGTGAGCGCCGACAAGCTCGCGCGCGCCGAGCAGTACGGCGCGTCCCTCACCATCCTCTCGAAGGACGTCGACGCGGGTGACGTACGCAAGCGCGTGCAGGCCGCCGTGAAGGAGCGCGGCTGGTCGCCCTACAGCTGGAAGATCTTCGAGACGTCGGGGCACCCCGCCGGACAGCTCCTCGCGTTCACGCTGCTCACGTTCGGCGCCACGCTGTCGGTCGTCGGCTACACGCTCGACAAAGTCACGGTCCGCCTCTCGAACCTGATGGCCTTCGACGCGACGGCGCAGGGCAACTGGGGCTGTCTGCCCGAGCACTATCCCGCCGCGCTCGATCTCATCCTCGACGGGCGCATCTCGGTGCGGCCCCTCGTCGAGCGCAGGCCGCTCGACTCCATCAACGAGACCTTCGAGGCCCTGCACCACGGTGGCCTCGCGAAGCGCCCGATCCTCGAGCCCGTTTCTCGCTGAGGGCCTCCCAGCTCTCCCCCGTCGGAGTGAATCCGCGGGTACCACCACAGGTGACCGACATGCTCCACGATCACGATCTCACGCCCGCGCGCGACGCCACCGAGCGCCCCTGCGTTCGCTACGAGCTCAAGCCGGCCCGCAAGCCGGACGGCTCGCTCGCCGAGGGCCTCTACGCCGCCTGGATCACCCTCGACAATCCCGCGCAGTTCAACTCGTACACGACCGAGATGGTGAAGGACGTCATCCTCGGCATGCGGCGCGCGAGCAACGCGCGTGACGTGGTCGCGGTGGTCTTCACGGGCGCGGGGGATCGCGCGTTCTGCACCGGCGGCAACACCAAGGAGTACGCCGAGTACTACGCGGGCCGGCCAGGCGAGTACGCGCAGTACATGCGCCTCTTCAACGACATGGTCACGAGCATCCTCACATGCGACAAGCCGGTGATCTGCCGCGTGAACGGCATGCGCATCGGCGGTGGGCAGGAGATCGGGATGGCCTGCGACTTCACCATCGCGAGCGATCTCGCCAACTTCGGCCAGGCCGGCCCCAAGCACGGCTCGGCGCCGATCGGCGGTGCGACCGACTTCCTCCCCGTGCTCGTCGGTGCGGAGCGCGCGATGGCGAGCTGCACGCTGTGTGTCCCGTGGAGCGCCTACAAGGCCGTGCACGCCGGGATGATCACGGAGGTCGTGCCGGTCCTCGAGGTCGACGGTCGCGTGGTGCCGAACCCGATGGTCATCACGGATCGCTTCCTCGAGAACGGCCGCATCGTCTACGGCGAGCCCAAGGTCGGCGACGAGCTCGCGGCGGGCAAGGCGATCTTCAGCCGTGGCCGCGTCGATCTCGCGCCGCTCGATGCGGCGGTGGACCGCATGGTGACGCAGCTCCTCATGACCTTCCCCAACTGCACGCAGCAGACGATCGAGTCGATCCGCCGACACAAGCTCGCGCACTGGGACCGCAACAAGGAAGCGAGCCGTGCGTGGCTCGCGCTCAACATGCTCTCCGAGGCGCACGCGGGCTTCCGCGCGTTCAACGAGGGCACCAAGGCCGATCGCGAGGTCGACTTCGTGCTCTTGAGGCAGCGCCTCGCCAACGCCGAGCCGTGGACGCAGTCGCTCATCGACGAGATCCAGCCGCGTCGTGCCAAGCCCGAGGCCTCTCGATGAGCCACGCGACGAGCGGATCGGCCGCGCCGCCGGCTCGCGAACCGCTGAGCGCGGCGCTCGAAGAAGGGGGCCGCGTCCTCTGGCTCACCCTCGATGCGCCCAAGGCCAACGTGCTCGATGCACGCATGATCCGCGCGATCGTGCAGCAGCTCGAGGAGCACGGCGATCGCTCCGAGCTGCGGGCGATCGTGTTCGAGGGGGCGGGGCCCAACTTCAGCTTCGGGGCGAGCGTCGCCGAGCACCAGAAGGACCAGGCACCCGCGATGCTCGCGAGCTTCCACGGCCTCTTCCGCAGGCTCGACGCGCTCGCGATCCCCACGCTCGCCGTGGTGCGCGGCGCGTGCCTCGGCGGTGGTCTCGAGCTGGCGTCGTGGTGCTCGTGGGTGTTCGCATCTCCCGAGGCCACCTTCGGTCAGCCCGAGATCAAGCTCGCCGTCTTCGCGCCGATGGCCTCGATCATCCTGCCGTGGAAGCTCGGCGGCGCGGCGGCGATCGACCTCTGCGTGTCGGGGCGCTCGCTCGACGCGTCGGAGGCGGCGGCCCTGCGCCTCGTGCACGAGGTCGCCGCGCGTCACGCCGACGCCGCGCGTGCCTTCTTGCACCAGCACATCCTGCCGAGGAGCGCGTCGTCATTGCGCTTCGCCGAGCGCGCCGTCCGCGGTGAGCTGTCGCGCGCGCTCTCCGATCGACTCCCAGGGCTCGAGCGCCTCTACGTGGAGGAGCTCATGCAGACACCGGACGCGAACGAGGGCATCGCCTCGTTCCTCGAGCGCCGTGCGGCGCAGTGGGTGTGTTGATGCACGAGGACTCTTCGTCCGGCTCTCCCGGCGCCACGCCGCGTCTCTCCGCCGTCATCGCGCGCTGCGAGGCGCTCTATCACGACGTCGATCTGCGAACGGTCCACGACTGGCGCGCGGCCCGCGGCGGCCGCAAGGTGGTCGGCTACATGCCGATCTACGTGCCGCGCGAGCTCATCGACGCGGCGGGCATGCTGCCGGTCGGGATCATGGGCGGCCGCGGTCAGGTCGAGATCATCCGCGGTGATGCCTGGTTCCAGTCGTACATCTGCCAGATCCCTCGGAGCACGATCGAGCTCGCGCTCACCGGTCGGCTCGATGTGCTCGACGGCATGCTGTTCCCGTCGATCTGCGACGTGATCCGCAACCTGTCGGGCATGTGGAAGGTGAAGTTCCCGGGCAAGTACGTCCGCTACTTCGACGTACCGCAGAACTACGAGCCCGAGGTCGGTGGCCGCTTCTATCGAGAGGAGCTGCGTCACCTCTACGCCGATCTCCGGCGCCTCTCGGGCACCACCGAGGACGCGGACGAGACGCTGCGCCGCTCGATCGCCCGCTACAACGAGAACCGTCGTGTCATCGGCGAGCTGCTCGAGCTGCGCGCCAAGGAGCCGTGGCGCGTCCCCACCTACGAGAGCTACCTCGTGCTCTTCGCGGGCAACGTGCTGCCGGTCGAGGAACACACGGCGCTCGTGCGCGAGTACATCGCGGCCGCGCTCGAGAGCGATCGCCCGCGCCGCGACAACGCGCGCGTGGTGCTCACGGGGGCGTTCTGCGAGCAGCCGCCCATCGAGCTCATCCGCACGCTCGAGCTCGCAGGCTGCTACGTCGTGTCCGACGACACCGCGCTCGGTCGACGCTGGCCCACCGAGGACGTGTCGACCGAGGGGGATCCGCTGCTCGCGCTCGCCACGGGCTTTCTCCGTCACAGCCCGCCCACCGCGGCGCGCTACGAGCCGCACGGCGATCGCGGCGAGCCCCTCGTGACGCTCGTGAAGAAGCAGCGCGCCGAGGGCGTGGTGCTCGCGGCCCCGAGCTTCTGTGATCCGGCGCTGCTCGAGCAGCCCATCCTGCAAGACACGCTGGATGCGGCGCGCGTGCCGTGGACGGCCTTCAAGTACGCCGAGAATCTCGGTCAATTCCAAGTGATTCGCGAGCAGGCGGGCACCTTCGCCGACTCGATCAAGCTGTGGAGCGAGCCATGAGCGCGGAGCGAGAGACGACCGGGGGACGCGAAGGGGAGCGCGAGGTCAAGGACGCCTCGATGCTCCTCCAGAAGGAGATGATCGCGGGCCACTTCACCGCGCTCTCGCGGGCGAAGGAGGAGGGCAAGAAGGTCGTCTACACCTTCGTGCCCGGAAACCTCACGGAGCTCCTGCACGCGTTCGACGTGCTGCCGCTCTATCCCGAGATCAACGCCCTGCAGTCGGGCATGCGCAAGAAGTCGGGCGGCTACATCCTCGAGGCCGAGCGCCTGGGTCACTCCGAGGACGTCTGCGCGTACGTCAAGAGTGACATCGGGATGCTGCGCGCCGGCAACGTCGGGCCGACCGGCGAGAAGCTGCCGCCGCCGGATCTCCTGCTCCTCTCGTACACGGGCTGCTTCACGTTCATGAAGTGGTTCGAGCTCCTCAAGCGCGAGTACGACTGCCCGGTCGCGATGCTGCACGTCCCCTACCAGGGCGACGGAGAGTTCACCGACGAGATGCGCAAGTACGTGGTCGATCAGCTGCGCTCCGAGGTGATCCCGAAGCTCGAGCAGGTCACGGGCAAGAAGCTCGACGAGGCCAAGCTGGAGGAGGCGCTCGCGAAGTCGTCGGTCGCCGAGGACGATCTCGTCTGGGTGCTCGAGTCGGCCAAGAACAAGCCCTCGCCGATCGATGCCTACTTCGGAGGCGTCTACTACATCGGGCCCATCTTCACGGCCTTCCGCGGCACCGACGCGGCGGTCGAGTACTACAAGACCCTGCGCTCCGAGGTGCAGGTGCGCCTCGATCAGCGCCTCGGGCCGATCACGCCCGATGGCCCGCTCACGAACGAGCGCTATCGCCTCGTGGTCGAGGGCCCGCCGAGCTGGCCGAGCTTCCAGGAGTTCTGGAAGATGTTCAGCGGCGAGGGCGCCGTCGTCGTCGCGAGCTCGTACACGAAGGTCGGCGGCTTCTACGATCACGGCTTCCGGCACGATCCCAAGCGTCCCCTCGAGTCGCTCGCGGACTACTGCGCGGGTTGCTACACGAACCTCAACCTGCCGTCGCGCATCGAGATCCTCGCTCGCTACGTGCGCGAGTACCAGGCCGACGGCCTCCTCATCAACTCGGTCAAGAGCTGCAACAGCTTCTCGGCGGGCCAGCTCATGATCCTGCGCGAGGTCGAGGAGCGCACCGGTGTGCCGGGCGGCTTCATCGAGACCGATCTCGTCGATCCCCGGTACTTCTCGGCGGCGAACGTCAAGAACCGCCTCGAGAGCTACCTCCAGATGATCGAGCAGAAGCGCAAGAGCCCTGGTGCGCCGCGAGGTCCGAGCGGTGCGGCGGGCGGCGGATCGAGCGGACCGCGTCGGCTGGAGGTGCTGCCGTGAAGGCCTTCCTCGGCATCGATCTCGGATCCACCACGACCAAGGCCGTGATGATGGACGAGGCCGGAGCGATCCTCGGCCGCGGCATCACGAACAGCCGCTCGAACTATCACCTCGCCGCCGACATCGCGCGCGACGAGGCGCGCGTCGACGCACGCTTCACGCTGCTCGATCGCGCGCTCGAGCGAGAAGGCGAGACAGGCGACGAAGCGGTGCAGTTCCGCAAGCGCCTGCTCCACCGCTTCCGCAAGGTGCAGCGCCTCGTACAGCTCGCCTCGCTCCGCGAGGAGGCCGTGAAGGAGGCCGCGAGCGCTCGCCTCTCGCAGTATGGCGACGGGCTGGTGCCCAAGGTGCGCGAGATCTTCGAGGCGATGGAGCGCGACTGGCGTCGGCCCAAGCTCAGCGTGGGCCCGAGCTCGGATTTCTTCCGCGATCAGGCGGCGGGCGACTACGGGCGCCTCGCGGAGAAGCACGCCGATCGCGCCGTGCCCTTCGACGCGCTCATGAGCGTGTTCGACAAGGTGATCATCGTCGTCGAGAACGCGCGCATGGACCTCACCTTCGAGGGCAACATCCGCGTCGCGCTCGCGGAGTGCCTCGGCGGCGAGACACCCGAGCGTCGCGCGAAGTACGAGGCGGCCGTCGCGCAGGCGGCCGACGCGCCGCTCGATCTCGTGCGCACGATCGGCACGGGCTACGGTCGTCAGACGCTGCCGTTCGCCAAGGACGACATCCGCTCCGAGATCCTCTGTCACGGGCTCGGCGCGCACCTCGCGTTCCCGCGCACCGCGACCGTGCTCGACATCGGCGGCCAGGACACCAAGGCGATCCAGGTCGACGACCGCGGCATCGTCACGAGCTTCCAGATGAACGATCGCTGCGCTGCGGGCTGCGGGCGCTACCTCGGCTACATCGCCGACGAGATGAACATGGGCGTGCACGAGCTCGGACCGCTCGCGCTCGAGTCCACGCGCCACGTGAAGATCAACAGCACCTGCACCGTGTTCGCCGGCGCGGAGCTGCGCGACCGCCTCACGATGGGGCAGCGACGCGAGGACATCCTCGCGGGCCTGCACCGCGCGATCATCCTGCGTGCGATGGCGCTCCTGGCGCGCTCGGGCGGCATCGCCGACGAGTTCACGTTCACGGGCGGCGTCGCGAACAACCCCGCGGCGGTCAAGGCGCTGCGGCAGCTCGTGGTCGAGAACTACGGCGAGCGCACGCTCAACATCTCCCCGAGCTCGATCTACACGGGCGCGCACGGCGCCGCGGAATTCGCGCGACGCGCGACCCAGGACGTGGAGGCGTGATGGGCAACGTAGTGAGCGTCGGGATCGACGTGGGCTCGAGCACCGTGAAGGTCGCCGTGGTCGAGAGCCCGGCAGGCAGCGGCCGCGAGCGCGTGGGCGCGCGCGTGCTCTCGCGGGTGGTGGAGCGCACGCGACGCCGTGATCAGAACCAGATCGTGCAGAGCACGTGGGCCGACGCGATGGAGCGTGCGGGCGTGTCCAAGCGCGACCTCGTCTACGTCGCGACCACCGGCGAGGGCGAGACCGTGGAGGGCGCGACGGGGCACTTCTACGGCATGACCGCACACGCGCGCGGCGCGCTCTTCCTCGATCCCGCGGTGCGCGCGGCGCTCGACGTGGGCTCGCTCCACGCACGCGCGATCCGCTTCGACGAGCGCGCGAAGGTCCTCGACTACCGCATGACGAGCCAGTGCGCGTCGGGCACTGGGCAATTCCTCGAGAACATCGCGCGCTACCTGGGCGTGACGCTCGACGAGGTCGGGCGGCTCTCGCTCGAGGGCACCAGCGCGGAGAAGGTGTCGGGCATCTGCGCGGTGCTCGCCGAGACGGACGTCATCAACATGGTCTCTCGCGGCGTCACCACGCAGAACATCCTCAAGGGCATCCACGAGTCGATGGCGGGTGGCTTCGCGAAGCTGTTGCGCAACGCGCGCGCCGAGGGTGTCGTGCTCGTCACGGGCGGCCTCTCGGCCGACGCCGGCCTCACCGGCGCGCTGCGCGAGGCGCTCGGCAAGCCGCCGAAGAAGAAGGGGCCGAGCAAGCCCGGGCAGGCTGAGGCCGTCGAGACCGCGCTGCCGCTCGAGATCCGACCGCACCCCGAGGGCGTGTTCGCAGGCGCGATCGGCGCCGCGCTCTGGGGGGCCTACCGCGCGGAGCGTCTCGCTGCGGGAGAGAGCGCGCCGCACGCCTCGGTCTGAGCGGATCCCTCGCCTCCTCGACGCACGGTCGCGGAACGGGCCGACGCGCGCCATGGCCGTGCGGTAGCCTGTCGCCGCGCGCGGCGCGCGAAGGAGACACCGTGGCGGCGAAGAAGAAGACGGCCGACGAGTCGCGGAACGACGAGCCCAGAGAGCCCCAGCGCTTGCAGCGGCCTCCGGCGGAGATCCTCCACGCGGAGGAGCTCGAGCGACTGCGCGACGAGGACGATGGCCCGCGTCCGCCCGGCTGGCAGCTCTCGCTGCGCGCGGCGCGGACCTTCCTCCTCGGCGACGAGCGGCGACGGATCAAGCGCAAGCTCGTCTTGCCGCCGTCGCTGATCGATCGCTGCCTCGTGACCCTCGCGACCACGCGTGGCCTCATGCTGGTGGGTGAGCCGGGCACCGCGAAGTCGCTCCTCAGCGAGCTGATCGCGGCCGCGGTCTCGGGCACCTCCACGCTGACGATCCAGGGCGGCGCGGCCACCACCGAGGATCAGATCAAGTACTCGTGGAACTACGCGCTGCTCGTGAACGAGGGCCCCTCGCCGCGCGCGCTCGTGCCGGCGCCGCTCTACACGGGCATGAAGCTCGGCAAGATCGTGCGCTTCGAGGAGATCACGCGCTGCCCGCTCGAGGTGCAGGACGCGATGCTCTCGATGCTCTCCGATCGCGTGCTCGCGGTGCCCGAGCTCTCCTCCGAGGGGCCGAGCGCCGACGGTGCGGATCCGGGCATGCTCTACGCGCGCGAGGGCTTCAACGTGATCGCCACGGCGAACACACGCGATCGCGGCGTCAACGAGATGTCGGCGGCGCTCAAGCGTCGCTTCAACTTCGAGACGGTCTTTCCCATCCTCGATCTCCGCGCCGAGATGGAGCTCGTGCGCCAGGAGGCGCAGCGCCTGCTCGAGCGCTCCGGCGTGCCGCACGCTCCGCCCGAGAGCGTGATCGAGGTGCTGGTCACGACGTTCCGCGAGCTGCGCACCGGCGAGGTCCACGACGGCAACGCGATCGAGCGCCTCTCGAGCGTGATGTCGACGGCCGAGGCCGTGACCGTCGCGCACGCGGTGGGTGTGCGCGGCTGGTTCCTCCGCGGCGACGCGGGGACGCCCGCCGACGTCGTCGAGTGCCTCGCGGGCACGGCCGCCAAGGACAACGCCGAGGACCTGAAGAAAATTAGGCGCTACCTCGAGCAGCGCGTCGGCCAGCGCCAGGGCGAGCACTGGAAGCAGCTCTACGAGGCGCGGCACCTCCTTCCCGGCTGACGCGCGCAGCCGCTTGCTCGGGCCCATCCCCGCTTGCTCCTCGTCCGCCATGCTCCACGTCATCGGCATCCGCCATCACTCGCCGGCGTGCGCGCGCCTCGTCGCGCACGTGATCGAGCGTGTGCGTCCTGCGCACGTGCTCATCGAGGGGCCCGCCGACATGAACGCGCGCATGGACGAGCTGCGACTCGCCCACGCGATGCCGGTCGCGATCTTCACGTTCCTGCGTGAAGAGCCGCGCACCGATGCGAGCGGCGATCACCCGGGCCGACGGCACGCGAGCTGGACGCCGTTCTGCAGCTACTCGCCGGAGTGGGTCGCCCTCACCGAGGGCACGCGCGTCGGCGCGGAGGTGCGCTTCTGTGATCTGCCGGCGTGGGATCCGGCGTTCGAGGGGCGCACGAACCGCTACGCCGATCAGGAGGGGCCCGACGCGGGCACGAGCGACGATCCGAACGCGCGCGTCCTCGAGGGACCGCGCACGAGCAAGCGCTACGGGGAGGCGCTCTGCAAGCGCTACGGCGTCGACGACATCGACACACTCTGGGATCACCTCTTCGAGGGTCCCGTCGGTGCGAGCGCGGGAGGCGCCTCGCTCGACGAGCTCGCGCACAGGCTCGCGACCTACTTCGAGCACCTCCGCAACGACGAGCCTGGAGGGCCGCGCGATGCGCCCCGCGAGGAGCTCATGTCGCGCTTTGCGGCGTGGGCCGTGCTCGAGGGCAGCGCCCGCAGCCCCGCGCGCGACGTGGTGCTCGTGTGTGGCGGCTTCCACGCCCCCTTCGTGGAGAAGCGCACGGCCGAGATCGTGCGGGCCTTCGAGGCCGACGGCGAGACCATGCCCATGCCCGTCGTGGCGCAGCCCTCGGAGAGCGCGCGCTTCGGCAGCTACCTCGTGCCGTACACGTATCGACGCCTCGATGCGTTCGCGGGCTATGACGCGGGCATGCCGTCGCCCGGCTTCTACGAGCTCGTGTTCGAGCGCGGCGCCGAGCACGCGGCCGAGCGCCTGCTCGAGATCGCCGTCGAGCGACTCCGCAAGAAGAAGCAGCTCGTGTCCACGGCCGATCTGATCGCGGCGCGCACGCTCGCCGAGGCCCTGCGTGCGATGCGTGGTCACGCTGCGCTCCTCCGGACCGATCTGCTCGACGCGCTCGCGAGCGCGCTCGTGAAGGATGGCCTCGACGCGCCGCTCCCATGGGCCCGGAGGGGCCCGATGGCGCCGCGCACCGATCCGCTCCTGGTCGAGATCGTGTCGGCGCTCTCGGGGGAGCGGGAGGGCAGGCTCGATCCGCGCACGCCGCGTCCGCCGCTCGTCTTCGACGTGGAGGCCGAGCTCGCCAAGCACGACCTCGTGAGCACCGCCGAGCCCCGCACGGTGAAGCTCTCGCTCCGCGACGAGGCGGGGCGCGCGCGGAGCCGCGTCCTGCATAGGCTCTCGGTGCTCGCGATCCCCGGCTACGTGCGCGCGTCGGGGCCTCGCTGGGCGACCGACACGCTGCTCGACGAGGTCTGGGCGCTCACGCGCTCGACCGAGCAGCACCCCGCGCTGATCGAGGCGTCCATCTGGGGCGCCACGCTCGAGAGCGCCGCCCTCGCGCGCCTCGAGGACGCGCTCGTGCGCTCGGGAGGCAAGCTGGCCGCGCTCACCGAGGTGCTCGGCGCGGCGGTGTTCGTGGGCATCGGCGGCCTCGCGATGCAGGTGATCGAGCGGGTCGAGTCGGCGATCGCGAACGAGCACGCGCTCGGAGACGTGGGCACCGCGATCTCTCGGCTCTTCGACGTGTTCCTGCACGGAGAGCTCCTCGGGGCGCAGGGCGCGAGCGCCCTCGAGCGCGTGCTCGCCGCGTCGCTCGAGCGTGGCCTCTGGCTGCTCGAGGGCGTGGTCGGACCGACGGCGCCGCTCGACGAGGCGGAGGTGCGCGCCGTCGCCGCGATGCGCGACGTGATCGTGCGAGGCCCGAGCACCATGGCCGCGGAGCGCGGGCGTGCGGAAGGTGTCTTCGGCCGTCGCGCGCTCGATCCACAGGCCCCGCCTGGGATCCGGGGCGCTGCGCTCGGAGCGCTGTGGAGCCTCGCGCAGGGAGAGACGAGCGAGGAGCGCGAGGCGCTCGCCGTCGCGGCGACCAAGGGCGCGTCTCTGCCCACGATCCTGGGCGATTTCCTCGGCGGGCTCTTCGTCGTGGCGCGCGCCGAGGCCCTTCACGCCGACGGACTCCTGGCCGCGATCGACGAGGTGCTCGTGGCGCTCGACGATCACGACGTGCTCGTGGGTCTGCCCTCGCTGCGCCTCGCGTTCTCGTTCTTCCCGCCCCGCGAGCGCGAGGCGATCGCGAAGAAGATCCTCGCGCGCCACGGTCGCTCGGGGACCGCGGCGCACCAGATGCTCAAGCTCCGCGTCGCCCCACGAGACGTCGCCGCCGGCCTCGAGATGGACGCCGCGGCGACGTCGCTCGCGCGGCGCTTCGGGCTCGAGGACGCGCTCGATCGCGGCGCTACGAGCGAAGGAGAGGGCGCATGAGCACCCCGAAACCTGGCGGGCCGAAGCACGGCGCTGGTGGGCCGAAGGCGCTCGAGCCCCTCGTGCGCTGGCGCTTGGTGCTCGGTGAGGCTGCGGACTCGCTCGGCGGTCTCGGTGGCGACGCGGCGGGCATGGACGCCGCGCTCGACTGGCTCTATGGCCGCGAGGGCTCGCTCGGAGAGCGCGACATCCGAGGGCGCGGTGGAAGCTCCAAGAAGAGCGAGGATCGCACGGGCTCCCTCGATCCGTCGCAGCTCTCGGTGCCCGACTGGATCAACGAGGTGCATCGCCTCTTCCCCAAAGAGACGATCGAGCGCCTCGAGCAGGATGCCGTCGAGCGATTCCAGATCGACGAGGTCGTGACGAACCCCGACGTGCTCGACCGCGTGCAGCCGAGCGAGGCGCTGCTCGGCGCGGTCCTGCGCACCAAGCACCTCATGAGCCCCGACATCCTCGCGGCCGCGCGCAGGCTGGTCCAGCGCGTGGTCGAGGAGCTCATGAAGAAGCTGGCGCGGGAGGTGCGCCAGGCCTTCGGCGGAACGCTCGATCGTCGCCGCCGCTCGCTGCTCAAGAACGCCCGCAACTTCGACTTCAAGCGCACGCTCCGCGAGAACCTGCGGCGCTGGGATCCCAAGACGCGCCGCATCCTGCTCGAGAAGACCTTCTTCTTCGCGCGGACCCGCAAGCACCTCGAGAAGTGGCAGGTGATCCTCGTGGTGGATCAGTCGGGCTCGATGGTGAGCTCGGTGATCCACAGCGCGGTGACGGCGGCGTGCCTCTGGGGCCTGCCGGGCATCAAGACCCACCTCATCGCGTTCGACACCGCGGTCGTGGATCTCACGCAGGACGTGACCGATCCGGTCGAGCTCCTCATGAAGGTCCAGCTCGGTGGCGGCACGGACATCCAGCAGGCCGTGCAGTACGCAGGGGAGCTCATCGAGGTCCCGCGTCGCGCGATCGTCGTGCTCATCACCGACTTCTACGAGGGATCGAGCCCCGAGCTGCTCGTGTCGCGCGTCCGGGCCCTCTGCAGCCAAGGCACGCTCTTTCTCGGTCTCGCGGCGCTCGACGAGAACGCCGAGCCGCAATTCGATCGCGCGCTCGCGCAGCGTCTCGTCGACGTGGGCGCCCACGTCGGTGCGATGACGCCCGGGCAGCTCGCGCAGTGGATCGCCGAGAAGGTCAAGCGCTGAGGGCGCGGAGCGTGCGCTCGCGGGTCGGGGCCGAGCTCAGGGCGCGGTGGCGAGCTCGCGCGGCAGGGCGAGGTCGACGCGTCGCGAAGGCGTGTCGAAGTACACCGTCGCGCGCGCGTCCTGGAATCCCGGCGCCGACGCGCTCAGCTCGCCGAAGCGCGTCTCGGAGTAGATGAAGAGGCGGAAGTGTCCGTCGCTCTCCGAGACGCCCTCCGTGTGTCGGCCGGTGTCGTTCTCGAAGCGCACCATCGCGTTCGCGATCGGCGGGCCTGCCCCGCCGGTGCCCTGCGCCTCGACGATGAAGCCCACGATCTCGTAGCTCTCGCCCGGCACGCTGTTCGTGTCACAGCCCGCGGGTGCGAGCGCGAGGGCCGCGAGCGCAAGGGCGAGCCCGACCCCGAGACGTCTCGTGACGGCGGCGGGAACGTACGCGGGGGGGCGTTGTCGGTGCATCGTGGCCAAGCATAGGAAAAGCGTCTCGGCGGCTCAATCGCGAACGGAGAAGCCGCTCGCGCTCGAGGTCGTGATTCCCACGACAACCGGGTACGTTTCCGCCGTGAGCGCGCGAACGAGCCGCAAGTCGGCGCCGGGAAACCCCGTCCCCGATGGCAGGCACCACCTCCTCATCCCCCTCTCGGTGCTCACCTCGGCGCTGCTGCTCTACGGCGCGCACGTGTCGTTCGGCGTGGTGCTGGTCGTGGCCGGCGGGTTCCTCGGCCTGTATCTGCGGGCGCCCTCGATGGTGCGGCGCTCGCGCGAGGCCTTCGACAAGGACGCGCTCGCGATCCGGGCGGCCAAGACGGGCGATCGCGCCACGCGCCTCGCGTCGCGCCTCGAGCAGGCCTGGGCGCTGCGTCTCTTCGGCGCCCCCGCCGACGTGCACGCGCGTCGCGCGATGATCGCGGAGGAGGCCAAGCGCCCACGCGAGGCGCGCGAGCACTACCGCCGCGCGCTCGCCGCGTGGGAGGGCGAGCTCCCGCTCGCGACGCTGGTGGGCTATGCGAACGCCTCGTACCTCGGCGGCGACGACGTCGAGGCCGTCGTGCACTTCCAGAAGGTGCTCGATCGCGGCGCGATGCTGCCGCGCCTGCACGTGAGGCTCGCGCACGCGACGCTGCGCGCGGGCCTGCCCTCCGAGAGCGTGGGCGCCTGGCTCGAGGCCGCCGACCGCGATGCGGAAGACGAGGACGCGCGGCGCGAGGTGAGCCTCGTTCGTGCGCTCCACGAGGCCAAGCGCGGAGAGCTCGGCCGCGCACGCGCCCTCCTCGACGCGGTGCCGGGCGAGGCACTGCCGGAGCTGCGTGACGAGGTGCGCGAGGCCCTCGCGGCGTCCGAGAGCTGCACGCCGGCAGGCGCGCTCAGCGCCGACTCCACGCCACCACGCCCCCCGACAGCGTGATGATCGCGTCGCTCGCGAGCCACGCGTGGGCCTCGGGGCGATCGCGCGCGTAGGCGTCGACGAAGGCGAGGGCCGCTGACTCGAGCCACGCAAGGTGCTGCTCGCACACCGACACGTCGCCGCTGCGGGCGCTGACGTACGTGACGCAGGCCTCGGCGTTGTGATCGAAGGACTCGTGCCTCGCCTGCTCGTCCTCGATCCAGAGACGGAACTTGTCGCCGGGCATCATCCGCTCGAACGGCAGGAGCCTCCACTCCGCCGTCGCCTCGGGCGTGTCGTCGCCCATGCCCGAGAGCGTGAGGTGGGGGCGCGACATCGCGTCGAAGCCGTCCTCCGGGAAGCCGTCGTCGCCCACGCCCTCCATCGAGGCCGCGAGGAAGGCGATCGGCCGCGGATCGGGACGCATCACGGGCATGTCGTAGATGACGCGCGTCGCGCCGCCGATGATCGACGTGCCGCCCGTGCCGGCGGAGTGACCCGCGTAGATCAGGTGATCGAGATCGAGGAACCCAGCGAGGGGCCCTACCGCCTCGGCCTCGAGGAAGTCCATCACCGCCACGAAGTCGTTGGGGCGATCGTAGTGGAGGTACTTCACGTAGGCGCAGTCCATCACGGACGTGATCCCGAAGTGCTCGCACATCGCGGCGCGTGAGGCGCCTCCGCGCGAGACCATGTCGGCCTCGCGAGGCGTGTGCGCGATGCCCACGAACGCGTAGCCGGCGCCGACGAAGACGTCGCGCCACTCGTTGCCCACGTTCACCGAGGAATTCTGGCCGGAGGCGCCGCCGTGCGACCAGACGATGACGGGCCACGGCCTCGGCGCACCGTCAGGCCGATGGAGCGTGATCTCGACCGTTCGCGTCTCGCCGGCCGCGTCCGTGTAGCTGACGTCGCGCGTGATCGGTGCGAGCACGCCGTAGTGACCCGCGGGCACGTAGCGGCAGGCCGAGAGATCGGACGGATCGCACGCCGATGGGCCCGTATCGCTCGGGGGAGGCGCGTCGCTCGTGGGGCCTGCGTCGCTCGTTGCCGCGTCGCTCATACCTCCCGCGTCCTCGCGCGGCTCGGGGCGCCCCCCGCAGCCCCAGGCGGCGAGCGATGCGAGGAGACAAGCGAGCGAGCCCACGATCCCATGACGTTGCATGCGCCGCTCGTCGCAATGCCCGTGCCCCACGGAGTCACGCGCGCGCGTGGGCGCGATCGCATGCGCTGAGGCCAGCAGCCGTCGGCGGTGAGGGATCGAACCCTCACTCCGCCCGCGCTTGACGCCCCCCCGGCCACCCTCGACCATCGTCGTCGATGGCCTCTCTTCGCGTGCGATGTCTGCTCGCCTCCGCTGGGTGTCTCTTCGTCGTCTTCGTGGTGGGCTGCGGTGGGCCTCCGCCTCCAGGCCCCGAGTGCATGACCTCGTCGGACTGCAGCGGCGGCCGCATCTGCGTGGACGAGCACTGCGTCTTTTCTCCGGACGCGTACGTGATCGTCGAGCAGGACGCGCCCTTCGTCTTCGTCGACGCGTGGGCCGAGGATCCTGACGCATGGGCTTGTCCGAGCGCGAGCGCGTGCGCGGGCGAGTGCTGCACCGACACGCAGGCGTGTACCGCCGAAGGCTGCTGCGCCTCTGCGTTTGCGTGTGGCGATGCATGCTGTCGCGTGGGCCAACGCTGCGAGCTCGGCCAGTGTCGCCTCGTGTGCCCGGGAGGCACGCCACCATGCGGGAGCCCCGGCGCCGAGGAGTGCTGCGCGGACGGGGACGTCTGCCTCGTGGGCGGCTGCGTCACGCCTGGCGACATGTGCAACCCACGTCGTCCTTGTCCCGAGGGGCAGTACTGCGAGCCCACGCTCGGGCACTGTCTGCCGGCGGCGATGACCGAGCCCTGCGAGGTGCGTCCTCCGACAGGCGTCTTCGATCCCGTGACGGAGTGGGCCTGGACCGGCGATGCCGACGTGGAGGTCGCCAACGATCAAGTGATGGCGTCGCCCGCAGTGGCGAGCCTCACCGACGACGACGACGACGGTGATGTCGATCGCGACGACGTCCCCGAGATCGTCTTCCACTCCTTCGACAACGACGGGACCTACTGGCGCAACGGTGTTCTTCGCGCGGTGCGCGGCTCCGACGGTCGACGCGTCTGGCCGACGAGCGCGCCGACGTACCGCACCAACCCAGGCTCGGGCATCGCGATCGCCGAGCTCGACGCGACCTCGTTCGGCCCCGAGATCCTCACCTGCTCCGAGAGCACGGGCGGCACGGGCCCCACCGACGGCGAGGCGGGGCACCTCCTGCTCGTCGCGGCCGATGGCTCGCTCCTGCGGAGCTTCGACACCGTGACCTGTGGCTACAGCGCGCCCGTCGTCGGCGACATGGATGGCGATGGAACGCCCGAGATCGCGGTCCGCTACCACGTGGTCCACGCCGACGGGACGGACGTGTTCTCGATCGCTGCGCGAGAGTCCACGGAGATGAGCGCGGGCGGCGACTTCGCGACGATGGCCGATCTCGACGAGGACGGTGATCTCGAGCTCGTCGGCGGCAACGCTGCGTATCGCGTCGACGGCACGCCGCTCTGGGAGCGCTCCGACCTCCCCGACGGCTACCCCGCGATCGCCGACATCGACATGGATGGCCAGCCCGAGGTCGTCATGGTGCACACCGGCACGCACGCGATCCACGCGCTCAACGGCGAGGATGGCACCCGCGTGTGGGGCCCCGTCGACGTCAACCAGGGTCGCATGACGCTCATGGGCCCGCAGGGCGGCGGCCCGCCGACGATCGCGGACTTCGACGGCGACGGTCTTCCCGAGATCGCGACCGCGGGCGGCTACGGCTACGCGGTGTTCGAGGACACGGGCCGACCCAAGTGGATGCAGGACACGCGCGATCTCTCCTCGCGCACCACGGGCTCGAGCGTGTTCGACTTCGAGGGCGATGGGAGCGCCGAGATCGTCTACAGCGACGAGGCCTACCTGCGCGTGTACGAGGGCTCGTTCGGCATGCCGCGCCTCGAGCTGTGCAACACGACCGCGACGCTGTGGGAGTACCCGCTCGTGGCCGACGTCGACGCCGACGATCGCGCCGAGATGGTGGTCGTGAGCAACGACTTCGGAGGCCAGCGCTGCCGCGACGGCTCGCCAGGGCAGCACGGCGTGCGCGTGATCGGCAGCGCGTCGAGCTCGTGGATCCGCACGCTCAGGCAGTGGCCCGAGCACACCTTCCACGTCACCGAGCGCGACGAGGATCTGAGCGTCCCGGCGCACGAGGTGCGGAGCTGGGAGGGCGTCGGGCTCAACTCGTTCCGCCAGAATGTGCAGACCTCGGGTCTCTTCGACGCGCCCGATCTCGTCGTGCTCGAGATCCGCATGGACACCCCCACCTGCATGACCGAGACGGCCTTCTTCGTGCGCGTCGCGAACCTCGGTCGCCTCGGCGCCCCCGCAGGCGTTCCCGTCGGCATCTACGATCGCATGCCCACCGGCGGGCCCGCGCTCGTCACGGGCCACACCACGCGCCGTCTCCTGCCCGGCGAGGTCGAGAGCCTGCGCCTCGTCCTGCCCATGACGCTGCCGCTCGACACCACACGTACGTACTGGGCTCAGGTCGATCCGCCGCCGCGCGCCTCCACGGCGTTCACCGAGTGCCGCACGAACAACAACATCGACTCCACCATGGCCTACTGCGCGCCGCCGCCGCCCTGTCACGTCGAAGGAGAGAGCTGCGCCACCGTTGCGGACTGCTGCGAGGGCGTCGGGCTCATGTGTGTCGACGGGCTCTGCGCGACCGGGCCTGGCTGATCGATCGCGGGCCCGAGCCCCACGCGCCGCGTAGAGCGTGACGAGAAGAGGCCCGGCGTCGTCGACGTCGGGCCTCTCGTGTGTAGGCAGCGAGCGCGCCGGAGAACCTCAGCCAGCCTGGCGCTTGACCTCGGTCAGCACGAGCTTCGCGACTGCCTTGAGCGTCTCGAACACGCCCACGCCCGTCGACGCGATCGCCTCGAATTCCGGCACGCGGTTCGGGTTGAGGAGCTCTCGCAGCTCCTCCACGGGCGCGACGCTCGGCATGTCGCGCTTGTTGTACTGGATGACGTACGGGAGCTTGTCGAGCGAGTAGCTCTGCTCCGCGAGGTTCGTGCGGAGGTTCTCGAGCGACTCGAGGTTCGCCTCGGTGCGGGCGATCTGCGAGTCGGCCACGAAGACCACGCCATCGACGCCCTTGAGGATCAGCTTGCGGCTCGCGTCGTAGAAGACCTGACCGGGCACCGTGTAGAGGTGGAAGCGCGTCTTGAAGCCGCGGATCTCACCCAGCGCGAGCGGCAGGAAATCGAAGAACAGCGTTCGCTCGGTCTCCGTCGCGAGGCTGATCATCTTGCCCTTCGCGTCGGGGTTGGTCTTGTTGTAGATGTACTGAAGATTCGTCGTCTTCCCGCACAATCCGGGCCCGTAGTAGACGATCTTGCAGTTGATCTCGCGGGACAGGACGTTGATGAACGACATGGCCTCTTCCTTGAGGGCGGAGCAGCGAGACTGACTTGCGAGCGCGCGCGGCGAGCCAGGCAAGCCGCATCTGCACCGAGCGAAGCGAGGGAGCGGGAGGGGGCCCCACGCTGCGTGGGGGAGGGTCCACTCGGACCCTCGGGAAACTAGTCGTTGAAGAGGTTGTCGATGTCGTCGTCCGTGATCTCCGCGAACGGAGTTTCTCGGTTCGGGTCCTGCACCTTGCGCAGGAGCGCCTCGAAGATCTGGTTCAGCTCCTCGCTGGCCTTCTTCACGCGCAGGCGCACGAGCCCGAGGCTCGTCTTGCTGTCGAAGATGACCACGAGGATCACGCGGTTGCCGACGATCTGGATGTGGATGTTGGCCCGCTCGCCCTCGTGGAACTGCGTGGTGAACTCGTTCTCGCGCAGCAGCTTGGCCATCCCGCCCGTCGCGGCGATGTTGCCGGCCGTGAGCGACGCGAGGCTCGTGGTGTCGAGCTGGTCGGTCTCGCCGGCCTTGGCGATCTCCTGACCGTTCTTGTCGATCACGAACACGACGCGGGCGTTCGCTTCCTTCACCAGGCGAACGACGATCGCCTGGATCTGGTTGAACTCCTCCTCGTACATGACCATCTGCGGGTTCGTCATGAGCTCCTCGAGAGAACCAGGATCGCAATCGCCTCGGGCGACCATCGCCAGGCACCGAGCGCGCGCATCGTAGGTACCACCGATCGGAACGAGCGGTAAAGGGCCTGTTTCGCGACATGCACCGACACCTCCGAACGGGTGGCTGACGCGGGCCTCGCACGCGCACATCCTTGCGCAGTGCGCCTCCTCTTCGCGATCGCCTGGAACCTCGTCGCGCTCGTGCGCGCACCGTTCTTCTTCTTCCGCCGCTGGCTCGCGCGGCGCCGGCTGCGATGGGTCCACGTGCGCCTGCGTCGCCGCGTCGTCGCGGCCCCGCGCCCGCGGCCGTTCTGGGCGCGCTGGATCCCTGGCGCGCGGAGCGCGGAGCCCACACCGCTCACTCGCTTGCTCGATCTGACCGACGCGCTCGAGCGCGACGCGCGCATCGAGGGCGTGCTCGTCGAGATCCCGCTGCTCGCGGCGGGCTGGGCCGTCGTCCGCGATCTACGCGAGGCGCTGGGCCGGGTGCGACGCAGCGGAAAGCGCGTGATCGCCTACCTGCCCGAGGGCGCGGGGCACCGCGAGGTCTACCTCGCGAGCGCGTGCGATCGCGTGATCGTGGGGCGCCATGCGACGATCAGCCTGCCCGGCGTGGCCTCCGTGCGGAGCTATGCCCGGCCGCTCCTCGACAAGCTCGGCGTCTCGCTCGAGGTGCATCGCCGCGCGGAGTTCAAGACGGCTGTCGAGGGTCTGGTCGAGCCCGCGATGAGCGAGCCGCAGCGCGTGCAGACCCAGGCGCTGATCGACGGCCTCGAGGACGAGCTCGTGCACGCGCTCGCGGAGCGCCCTGGCTTCGACGAGGCGAAGGTCCGCGCGCTCTTCTCGCGCGCGATGCTGACGGCCGAGGAGGCGCTCGCGGGTGGCCTCGTCGACGCGGTCGTGCACGACGACGAGCTGCGCGGGGCGCTGCTCTCGGATCCGAGCCTCCCGCCGCCCCGCCTCGTGCGCGCGCCCCTCTACCTCGCGATCACCGAGGCCCGCCTCTTCCGACCCTTCGTGCGCCCGCG
>JAIBCE010000409.1 GCA_019694315.1 Sandaracinaceae bacterium | reverse complement strand
ACGCGCCGTGGGGAACGAGCTCTGCACGAGCTCGTCGTGCATCGCGACGCGGGCGATCGCGCTGCCCTCGGTCGCGGCCACGGCGGCCGGCAGCAGCTCGGGCAGGTGCTCGATCACGGCCTGCACCGCCGGATCCAGCTCGGCGGCCAGGGCGGGCAGCGCGTCCGGGTGCTCGGCCTCGGCGGCCGCAGCGGCGAGCGCCGCGGCGATGTCGGGCGGATCCTCGGTGAGCTGCTCGGGGAACGACAGCGCGACCCGATCCACGCTCGGCGGCGCGGCCTCGTCGTCGCCGGCAGGCTCCTCGCGGCGCTCGCGGCCCAGGGCATCGAGCCGGGCGAGCGGGTCGACCGCGCCGTCGTCGGCCGAGGCCGGCGCGGACGGTCCGAGCTGGAAGCAGAGGGCCAGCACCAGGAGCACGGTCACGCCGCCCGCCAGGCCGTACAGGCCCCACCGCTGTGCGGTCGCGTCCCGATCATCGGCGTGCTCTCGGATGAGGTTCAGATCGCGCATCGTGCCGTCCATGGCGCCTCCAGGAGGTCCAGTTGCTACCTGTAGACGCATGTAAGACATGTGCGATCGTGGAGCAAAAAAAGCGACGCGGTCACTCGCGCCTTCGGCGGTCTGTCTGTCGCGCCTTCGGCGCGGTCGGGGGGAGTCGGCAACTCCCCCCCATTCCCCCCTGCTCGACGCTCCCCAACCCTCGCGTTCTCGCGCGCTCCAGGGGTTTGCTCCCGCAAACCCCGCCGCGTGGGCGCCCCACTTGCTCGCGCCTTCGGCGCGGTCGGGGGGAGTCGGTAACTCCCCCCCATTCCCCCCTGCTCGACGCCGTCGCGTTCTCGTGCGCTCCAGGGGTTTGCTCCGCAAACCCCGCCGCGTGGGCGCCCCTGTGACTCGCCTTCGTCCCCCCAACTCACGGCGTGGGGACGACGACCGTGGTGTGCTGCCCGGCGTCCATCGTGGTCATCTGCCAGACCTCGATGGTGTGGCCGGCCGTCGCCTGCACGCGAAGCGCATAGCGCCCGCCCGTGTCGGCGCGGCCGATCACGCCCTGGTCCGTGTCGAGGTTGAGCGCAAGCACGTAGGCGTCGGGGAGCGCCGAGCCCGTGAGGTCCACGGTGCCGGTGCCGTCCGGCGCCGAGACGAGGGCCGTGGGCGGTGGCAGCGGCAGCGTCGGGCCGTAGCAGGCGGGGGCGACGACCCCGAGGGACAGGGCCGCGCCGAGGGCGAGGACGCGCAGGGCTCGTTTCATGATCGCTCCAAGGCCAGCCTGGCCCAGCAAGCACCGATCCGCTCGCTGCGGGCGGATACGACCGTCGCCGCGCTCCGCGTGAGTGTCAACGAGGTTGGCGCCTCGGAGTGGGCCCGTCTCTCGCGCACGTACGCACACACGCACGTACGCACGTACGCACGTGCACGCGCGCGTAGGAAGAGGTGCGTCGCTCGTGTTAGCCTGCGCGCCCTTTCAGCGCCGCGTCGCGGCCTGGAGGGACGAGGAGCAACACGCATGGCGTCCCCGCAGATCGTTCCGGTCCCGATCGACGACGAGATGGTCTCGTCGTACCTGGCCTACTCGATGAGCGTGATCGTCGGGCGCGCCATCCCCGACGTTCGAGACGGGCTCAAGCCAGTGCATCGCCGCGTGCTCTACACGATGCACGAGCAGGGCGTGCGAGCGAACACCGCGCACAAGAAGTCCGCGCGCATCGTCGGCGACGCGATGGGTAAGTATCACCCGCACGGCGACGCCGCGATCTACGAGGCGCTCGTGCGCATGGCGCAGGACTTCTCCCTGCGTTACCCGCTCGTCGACGGACAGGGCAACTTCGGCTCGGTCGATGGCGATCCGCCCGCGGCCATGCGCTACACCGAGGTCCGCATGGCGCGGATCACGGGGGATCTGCTCGCCGACATCGAGAAGGAGACGGTCGACTTCCGGCCGAACTACGACGACTCCGAGCAGGAGCCGAGCGTCCTGCCGAGCCGCGTGCCGAACCTGCTCGTGAACGGCAGCTCCGGCATCGCGGTGGGCATGGCGACGAACGTGCCGCCGCACAACCTGCGCGAGATCATCGACGCCACGATCCGCATCATCCGCAGGGGCGACATCGGCATCGACGAGCTGATGGTCGACGACGGGGAGCTGCTCGGCGTGAAGGGCCCCGACTTCCCCACGGCGGGCTTCGTGTACGGCACCGCGGGCATCCGGCAGTACTTCCACACGGGCCGCGGCCGCATCGTCATGCGCGCGCGCGCCAGCGTGGAGCCGCTGCCGGGCAAGGGTGATCGCGAGATGATCGCCATCACGGAGATCCCGTATCAGGTCAACAAGGCCGACCTGGTGAAGAAGATCGCGGAGCTCGTGCGCGAGAAGCGCATCGAGGGCATCAGCGAGCTGCGCGACGAGTCGAGCCGCGAGGGCATGCGCGTGGTGGTCGAGCTCAAGCGCGACGTGCCGGGCCAGATCGTGCTCAACCAGCTGTATCAGCTCACGGCCCTCCAGAGCACGTTCGGCGTCATCAACCTCGCGATCGTCAACGGACAGCCGCAGGTCCTGAACCTCAAGCAGACCCTGCAGCAGTTCATCGCGCACCGGCGCGAGGTGGTGACGCGGCGCACCCGCTACGAGCTCCGCCAGGCGCTGGCGCAGCGAGAGCTCGTCGAGGGCCTCGGCATGGCCACGACCGAGGTCGACCTCGTCGTGAGAACGATCCGCGAGTCCAAGGACCCCGACGAGGCGCGCGCGCGCCTCATGAAGCTGCCGCTGCGCGGGCTCGAGGAGTTCGTGCGACGCGCGGGCCGCCCCGAGGACGAGATCACCAAGGCGCGCGAGCGCGGCGAGTACTTCCTCAGCGAGCGCCAGGCCAAGGCGATCCTCGAGATGCGCCTGGCGCGCCTCACGGGGCTCGAGCGCGAGAAGCTGGCGGCGGAGTACGGCGAGCTCTCGGATCTCATCGCGCGGCTCGAGGCGATCCTCGCGAGCGAGGCGCTCTTGCTCGACGTGATCGTCGCGGAGCTCCGCGAGGTGCGCGAGAAGTACGGCGACGAGCGAAAGACGGAGATCGTCCACGCCGAGGGCGACATCTCCATGGAGGATCTCATCGCCAACGAGCCCATGGCGGTGACGGTCACGCACAGCGGCTACGTCAAGCGCACGCCGCTCACCGAGTACCGATCGCAGGGTCGCGGCGGCAAGGGCGCCAAGGCCGCGGAGCTCAAGGACGAGGACTTCATCACCTCGCTCTTCGTGGCGAACGCGCACTCCGATCTCGTGTTCTTGAGCGACAAGGGCCGCGCGTACACGAAGAAGGTCTACGAGATCCCGCAGGGAAGCCGCGCGGCGCGCGGCCGCCACGTGAACAACCTGCTCGGGCTCGATCAGACCGCCAACGAGCGCATCCAGGTGATCGTGCCCGTGGAGCAGTACGGCGACGACAAGTACCTGCTCACGCTCACGCGCAACGGCACCGTGAAGCGCACGGCGCTCTCGGCGTACGAGAGCATCCGCGCGAGCGGCATCATCGCCGTGCAGATCGAGGACGACGACCAGCTCCTCACCGCGAAGATCGTCACCGACAAGAGCGAGGTGCTCATCGGCACCGCGCGCGGCATGTCGATCCGCTTCGACGCGAGCGACGTGCGCCCCATGGGCCGCGACACGCGTGGCGTGCGCGGCATCGATCTGCGCGAGGGCGACTTCGTGATCGGCATGGACGTGATCGAGGACCTCGCGACGCAGCAGGTCCTCTGCATCAGCGCGAACGGCTTCGGAAAGCGCACGCCGCTGCTCAAGCCCGCGGGCGAGACGGGCGGCGAGGAGGGCGCGCGCATGAGCGAGGCGCCGCCGAGCGTCGAGGGCGCCTCGAGCGAGATCGAGGAGCGCGCGAGCTGGCGCAAGCAGAGCCGAGGCGGCCTCGGCGTGCTCGCGATGGACGCCTCGGATCGCAATGGCAACCTGGTCTCGCTGCGCGTGGTGCGTCCCGAGGACCAGATCATGGTGATCACGAGCGGCGGTCAGATCATCCGTACGCACGTGAACCAGGTGCGTGAGGCGGGCCGCAACACGCAGGGCGTCCGCATCCTCCGCGTGAGCGAGGGGGAGCGCGTCGTGGCGGTCGAGCCGGTGGCCGAGGACGACGGCGCGCCGGACGAGCTGCCGCCGATCGTCGACTCGCTCGCACCGCCGGCCACGACGGAAGGCGCCCCCGAGACGAGCGCCGAGACGTCGGGCGGCGACGGAGCCGGCAACGGATGAGCGCGCCCGGCGCGCCCCTCGCGCGCTCGGAGCGCTACCTCGAGGAGCTCCGACGGGAGTTCCCGTCGCTGCGCGTCGTTCGCAAGGCCGACGATGGCCTCTCGAAGCTGCTCGACGTGCTCTTGCGCATCGGCACCTTGAACCAGCAGCGCGAGTACATGACGCGCTACACGACCGTCATCGGGACGACGATCTACACGCCGAGCACGTGGGAGGAGCGACCCGACGCGGAGCGCTACGTCACCCTGCGCCACGAGGCGGTGCACCTTCGTCAGGCGCGCCGCATGGGGCAGGTCGCGATGTCGCTGCGCTACGGGCTCTGGTATCTGCCGGTCGTCCTCTCCTGGGGACGCGCGCAGATCGAGTGGGAGGCCTACGCCGAGACGCTGCGCGCGATGGCGGAGGTGCACGGCCTCGCGTATGCGCGCTCCAAGCCGGTCCGGGAGCACCTCGTCCGCCAATTCACCTCGGCGGCGTACGGCTGGATGTGGCCGTTTCCCGCCGAGGTGAACCGCTGGATCGACGAGGAGCTGGCGCGCATCGCGGCTCGATCGTGAGGATCGCGGAGGCCGGGGCGTTTCTGTAGGATGACGACCCCAGGATGTCTTCTCCGCCTGTTCTCGGGATCGATCTCGGCACCACCAACTCCGTCGTCGCCGTCGCCGATGGCTCGCGCGTGCAGGTGCTGGTGGACGCCGAGGGGAATCGACTCATCCCCTCCGTCGTCTCGTTCCATCCGCAGGGCGACGTGCTCGTCGGCTACGCCGCGCGCGAGCGACGTCTGCTCGACGCCAGGAACACCGTCTACTCGGTGAAGCGCCTCATCGGGCGTCCGTACGACTCGCCCGAGGTCACGCGCGCCCGTCAGCGGTTCGCCTTCGATCTCGTCGAGGGGCCCAACAAGAGCGTGCTCGTGCGAGCGCGCAACGAGACCTACACGCTGCCCGAGATCAGCGCGTTCGTCTTGCGCGAGGTGCGCCGTGTCGCCGAGCAAGCGCTCGGGACCGAGTGCGGGCGCGCGGTGATCACGGTGCCCGCGAATTTCAACGAGCTCCAGCGCGCGGCGACCAAGGCCGCAGGCAAGGTGGCGGGGCTCGAGGTGATGCGGATCCTGAACGAGCCCACGGCCGCGGCTCTCGCGTACGGCTACGGCCGAGGCGCGAAGCGACCGGCGGGGGGGCGCGAGCGCATCGCGGTCTACGACTTCGGCGGCGGCACGTTCGACGTGACGATCCTCGAGCTCTCGGGCGACGTGTTCGAGGTCATGGCCACTGCGGGCGACACGTTCCTCGGCGGCGACGACATCGACGTGCTCGTGGCCGAGCAGATGGCCGGCGCGTTCCTCGATCACCACCGCTTCGATCCGCGCAACGACCCGCAGGCCTACGAGCGACTTCGCGCCGCCGCCGAGTGGTCGAAGTGTCAGCTCACGACGGAGCCGGAGGTGCACCTCCGCGTCGAAGAGCTCGCGTACGGCGACGCGGGGCAGTCGCTCGATCTCACGTTCGGTCTCTCGCGCACGGCGCTCGAGAAGCTCGCGCGACCGCTCGTGGAGCGCTCGTTCGCGGTGTGCGACGAGGCGATGCGGATCGCGGGCATCGCCACGACGCAGCTCGACACGGTGATCCTCGTCGGCGGCACGACGCGGATGCCGCTCGTGCGGCAGATGGTGAAGGAGTTCTTCGGGCACGAGCCGCAGGCGAGCATCGATCCCGATCTCGTCGTGTCGCAGGGCGCGGCGCTCCAGGGCTACTCGCTGCGCGCCGATCGCGGCTCGATGCCACCGTCCAAGGCCGTGGCGAAGGTGGCGCTGAAGAAGGCGGGGCCGCAGGTCGAGAAGCGCGAGGCGCGAAAGCAGGAGCTGAAGAAGGAGATCGAGGCTGCCCGTCCCAAGCAGCCCGCGTTCGCACCGCGCGAGGCGCGGCCTGTCTCGGTGCCGTTGCCGCCGCCTCCTGGGCCTCCCTCGGGTGAGCACGCCGTGCCCGAGGAGGCCGATCTGCCGACGCGTCTCGGGCGGCCGCATCCCGGACCGGCCACGCGGGCGGCCGCGAGCGCTGCACCACCGCCCTTGCCCTCGTCGCCGCCGCCGATTCCGTCGGTGCCCGCGCCGCCACCTCCGTCGCGAGGACGTCAGCCGGCGGCCGTGGTGCAGGCCCCCGTGGTCGTCACGGGTCGAAGCGTGGCCGTAGGCGAGCGCGCAAGCCGCGTCCCCGGGCGTCCGCAGCCTCCCGCGGCCCCACCTGCGCCGCCGCCTCCGCCCGCGCCCGCGTCGGCTCCGGAGCTCTCGGTGCCCGCCTTTCCTGGGCTGACCGACGATCTCCCGCCG
>JAIBCE010000049.1 GCA_019694315.1 Sandaracinaceae bacterium | reverse complement strand
TGCGACGGTGGCAACGGCGTGGCGTGTCGGTCGCTCGCCGGCGAGCTCCAGGGCGAAGAGCGCGCGCAGCGCATGGCGCGCGCGCGCGAGCTGCAGGACGCCGAGGCCTGCGACGCGGTCGCGCTCCCGCCGCGCGGAGGCGAGCTGCCCGCCGGTCTCGCGGGAGACGCGAGCGGTGCGGCCCACGCCAGCCTCGATGCACGCGGCGCCACCACGTCGCTCGAAGTGCAGGCAGGAGGCTCCCTCGATGTCGCCTCGCTCGAGCTCCGGCCGAGCTGCGTGGGCTTCGTGGAGAGCGCCCCCGACGCCGTGGTCTCGCTTCCCGCACGCGTCCCCGAGGTGCGAGTGCGCCTCACGTCGCTCGCAGACGCCACGCTCGTGGTGCGCGGGCCCGACGGGGTGATCCACTGCGCCGACAACGCCGCGGACGGCTCGTTCGATGCCGAGATCATTGTGCCCGTGGGCCCTGGCGAGCTGCAGATCTGGGCCGGGCGACGCGACGGTTCGGCGCCGAGAGCGGCCACGCTCGCAGTGACCGCGGTGGCCACGACGGCGTCGCAGACGCGCGGCCGTTCGCGGGCTGCGTCACGCCGTCCCTGATGCGAAGAGATCACTCTCGGACGGTCACCGCCAGCGCGGCAGGCCGAGCAGCTCGCGCGTGCGCTCCACCGCTCGGCCGATCTTCTGGACGCACGGATCGCAGTAGCTGCCGCAGCACGACATCCACTCGAGCGGATCGCGGTGGAGGTACTCCACGACGAAGCCGCGCTGCGTGTCGCGTAGGCCCGCGAAGCGAACGCCCTCGTCGATCGCGGCCTCGACGCGCGCTCGCTCGGCGGTCTCGTCGCTCACGCTGTGCACGCGAGCACTATGGAGCCCGCGCGGCCCGTCCGGAAGTCGGGGCGGAGCGGACCGGTCAGTTGCCGGTGAGGATGCGCTCCACGCCGCGGAGCGAGGAGGCCATCACGGCATCGCGCGCGACCGAGCCGCCGATCGCGGCGAGGTGCAGCGAGGTGCCGTGCACGCTGACGCTGCGGACGCAGACGTCGGCGCCACGCAGGAGCGGCGGCATGGGGATGCGCGAGGGCGTGCGGAGCATCCACGGCGCGATCGCCGCGAGCTCGGTGCACACGGCGGGATCGCCGGCCTCGCCGACCACGAGCCCCGACTCGTCGGCGAGCACGAGGGCCTCGAGGCGTGCCTGCTCGCGCGTGTGCTCGAGCTGGTAACGGAGGGCGATGCTGGGCTTTTCGCTGCGACGATGGCGGCGCTCGGTGATGCGGGAGGACATGTCCGAATCGTAGGAAGCGCCTGTGTCGCCGTCGAAAAATCGGCAGGTCCGCGCGCGGCCGCGCGGGTGGTCACGCGGCGTCGCCGTCGTGCGCTCCTCACGCCGGTGGCCACGCAGGGTTGCGTGGGCGCCACTTCCCACCGAACGGCGCCTTCGCCATGCTCGCGCCATGAGCCTCTCGCGGCGCGCGCTCTTGTCGGGTCTGTCGTCGGCGGCCCTCGTCGGCTGCTCGGCCGAGCCGAGGCTTCGCCCGACACGCGAGCTGCGTACCTCGAGGAGCGCGCCCGCGGCCCGCACCGTCACGAGCCGCGAGGTGCTCACGGTGCTGCCGGGCATGCCCACGCAGGACGGCGCGGGCGTCTCGCTCACCCGCGTCATCGGACAGCGCGCGCTCGATCACCTCGATCCGTTCCTCCTCCTCGACGAGATCCACTCCGACGAGCCGAACGCCTACATCCGCGGCTTTCCCGATCATCCGCACCGCGGCTTCGAGACGATCACGATCATGCTCGAGGGCCGCATGCGTCATCGCGACAGCCGCGGGGGTCACGGCCTCATCACGGGCGGCGGCGTCCAGTGGATGACCGCAGGCCGAGGCATCGTGCACAGCGAGATGCCGGAGCAGGAGAACGGCATGCTCTGGGGCTTCCAGCTCTGGCTGAACCTCCCGCGCGCCGAGAAGATGTGCCCGCAGCGGTACCAGGACCTCGCGCCCGAGCGCATCGCCGAGGAGCGCCTCGCGCACGGGGGCGTGCTCCGCGCGATCGCGGGCGAGGTGCTGGGTGTGGATGGTCCCGTCGAGCCACGCGGCACCGAGCCCGTGCTCTTCACCGCGACGCTGCGCGACGAGGCGCCGCTCGTCGTCGACGTCCCCCGAGACCACAGCGCGTTCGTGTTCGTGCAGGCAGGCGAGATCGAGGTCGGCCCCGATCACCGCACCACGCGCGTGGCCGAGGATCACCTCGCGATCCTCGGGCCCGGCTCGCAGATCAGCCTGCGGGCACGACGCGATCACGCGGGGATCCTCGTGGCGGCGGCGCGCCCCCTACGCGAGCCCATCGCCCGTCGCGGCCCGTTCGTCATGAGCACCGAGGAAGAGCTCGAGCAGGCCTTCGAGGACTACCGCGCCGGTACGCTCGGCTGATCCGCGCGGCTCAGCGCCCTTCGCCGCTCGCGCGGATCGCCGTCCAGATCGCGAGCGCGCGATGCACGGTGCGCGGCGGCGGATCGAAGCTCAGCGTGGCCACACCGTTCGTCGCGGCCTCGGGCAGGAAGTACACGATCGACTCGCGCGGCGCGGGATCGCCATCGACGCTGAGCACGTCGACCGGGACGTCGACGGCGCCCGCCGCGTTGGCGGCCATGCCGCTGAAGAGCGTCGCGTCCCAGGCGCTGAAGAACGCATCGGCCTCGGCGCCCGAGAGGCCGATCTCCGTCATCGTCTGGCGAATGCCGGCTCTGCCCGGGCCGCTCACCGTCGGCGCAGGCAGCGACTCGTCGAGACTGCCGCGGCGATCGTAGGGCGCATCCGCGGGCTGCTGATCGTCGTCGAGCGCGTCGAATCCGTGACCGATCACGACGCTGCCGTGAGGCGGCGGCGGCTGGGCCACGAGGGTGCGCGTGTGCGTGCCATCCGACCAGATCCGCACGAGCACGCCCGGAATGGGCGCATCGCCGTCGTTGTCGACGCGCACGTCCTCGTACACCTCCGTGCGCGTGAACCGCAGCGGAGGCGTGAAGGTGGTGCTCTGCGCGCGATAGAAGAGGAAGCGCTCGGTCGCGCCGTGCGTGGTCACGCACGACGCCTCGCTCGTGCGCACCAGCGCGAGGCTCGGGCTCTCGCAGTACGCGCCCGGACCGAGCGCCGCGCACGGGGGCTCGGCGCCACTCGGAAGCGCCGAAGGGGTGCAATTCGTGGGCGATCCGAGCGCCACGTCCGTCCACGCGACGTCCGTGCGACCCGCAACGAACGGCCAGGTCTCGAGGATCGCGCCGCCCTCCACGTGCACGCCCACCGATCGCAGCGTGAGCGGCGAGCCGGCGTGGAAGTAGAGCACTGGCTTGTCGACGGCCATGGGCTCGATGGGACGAGGCGGCGCGATCGCACCGGCACGCAGCACCTCCGTCGTGCCGTCGCGCTGCGCCCGGAGCAGACCCCACTCGTGCACCTCGTAGTCGGCGGCCGCGCTCGTGCTGCCGCCACCCGACGAGCTCGAGCCGCCACCGCCCGACGAGCTGCCTCCCGTCGAGCCCCCCGAGCAGCCGCTGCCGCCGCAGCCCACGAGCACGAGAGAGAGGACGGGAGCGAAGTCGCGGGCGCGCATGACGCGATCTTACGCCAGGGCTCGCCCGGCCATTCCCTCGTGCGCTCGCAGCCTCACTCCGTCGGGGCCTTCTCGAGCTCCGCCGCCATCTGGGCCCTCTCGAGCTCCGCCTGCTGAGCCTTCTCTCGCTGAGCCGCGGCCGCGAGCGCGCGCATGCGCTCACGGAGGCGCGAGGCGTAGCCCAGCTTGTTGTCCTGCTTCACGCGGCTGATCGCGAGCGCATCCTCGGGCACGTTCTTCGTGACCGTCGTGCCGGTGCCCACGTACGCGTTCTTGCCGATGGTGATCGGGGCGATCAGCTGCGAGTCGGAGCCGATGAAGCAGCCGTCCTCGAGCACCGTCGTGTGCTTCTGGAAGCCGTCGTAGTTGCAGAAGATCGTGCCCGCGCCGACGTTGACCTTCTCGCCCACGATGCCGTCGCCGAGGTACGCGAGGTGGTTGGCCTTGCTGCCCTTGCCGAGCGTCGTCTTCTTCGTCTCGACGAAATTGCCGATGTGGACGTCCGGCCCGAGCACGGAGTCGGGGCGCAGGTGCGAGAAGGGGCCCACCTGCGCAGCCTCTCCGATCACGCTCTTCTGCGCGACGGTGTAGGGCTTGACCACCGCGCCCGCACGGACCTCCACGTCGTCGAGGACCACGCCCGTGTCGAGGCGCGCGCCCGTGCGCACGATCGTCTTTCCGCGCAGGTGCACGTTCGGCTCGATCACCGCGTCGGGCTCGATCGTCACCTCGGCGCCGAGGTAGCAGGTCTCCGGATCGCGGATCGTCACGCCCATGCGCGCGAAGTGCGTCGCGAGGCGCAGGCGCATCGTGCGCTCGAGCTCCGCGAGCTGCGCGCGGTCGTTGACGCCCGCCACCGACTCCGCCGACCACGACACCGACGCCGATCCGCCCACCTCCGCGGCCATCGCGACCACGTCGGTGAGGTAGAGCTCTCCCTGCGCGTTCTTCGTGTCGAGCCGCGCGAGGCTCTCGCGGAGAAACGACGCGTCCACGCAGTAGACGCCCGTGTTCCACTCCTTGATCGCGCGCTCGTGATCGCTCGCGTCCTTGTGCTCGCGGATGCCCACCACATGGCCATGCGCGTCGCGGAGGATGCGGCCGTAGCCTGCTGGGTCGTCGAGGTGCGAGGTGAGCACCGAGAGCTTCTTCTTGGCCGCGCTCTTGGCGAGCACGAGCGACGCGATCGCCTCGCTCTCGAGCAAGGGCACGTCCCCCGCGAGGATCACGACGTCGCCGACGTGATCGACGAGCGCCTCCATCGCGCACCGCGTCGCGTGCCCCGTCCCCTTCTGCTCGTGCTGGACGACGGTCTCCACGGCACCGCCGAAGCGCGAGGCGAGCTCCTTCTCGACGAGCTCACGACCGTGTCCCACGACGACCACGATCCGCCCCGCGCCTGCCCGCAGCGCGGCGCGCACGACGTGCGCGAGCATCGGCAGGCCCGCGACCTCGTGGAGGACCTTCGGCAGCGCGCTCTTCATGCGCGTTCCCTGCCCAGCAGCGAGGATGATCGCAGCGAACGACTGGCTCATGGCGCCGCTCATACCACGTGACACCGGCCTGTCAGGGTTGACGGCCCGCGGGCCACGCACGCTCGCCTTCGCGCTACGGTCGCGCGTGTGAGCAACCCGACGAGCGGCCCCACGAGCACACGCAGCGCTGCGCTGATCTTCATCTTCGTGACCGTCCTCGTCGACGTGCTCGCGTTCGGTCTGATCATCCCGGTGCTACCGCACCTCGTGGAGGATCTCGCTGGCGGCGATCGCGTCGACGCCGCGCACTGGGTCGGTGTGTTCTCGACGACGTTCGCGATCATCCAGCTCGTGAGCTCGCCCATCCAGGGCGCGCTCTCGGATCGCTACGGTCGACGGCCCGTGATCCTCGCGTCGTGCTTCGGGCTCGGCGCGGACTTCGTGCTCATGGCGCTCGCACCCTCGCTCGCGTGGCTCTTCGTGGGTCGCGTGCTCTCGGCGATCACCTCCGCGAGCTTCACCACCGCCAACGCCTACATCGCCGACATCACCCCGCCCGACAAGCGCGCGCAGAGCTTCGGCATGATCGGCGCCGCGTTCGGCGTGGGCTTCGTGATCGGTCCCGCCCTCGGCGGCTGGCTCGGCGGCATCGATCTGCGCTTGCCGTTCTGGGCAGCCGCGGTCCTCGCGCTCGTGAACTTCGTCTATGGCCTCTTCGTGCTCCCCGAGTCGCTCGCGCCCGACAAGCGGAGCGAGCGCGTGACCTGGAAGACGCTCAACCCCTTCGGCGCGCTCGCGTTCTTCGCGCGCAACCGCGCCCTGCTCGGCCTCGCGTCCGTGGTCTTCCTCTACAACCTCGCGCACTACGTCTACCCGACCGTGATGGTCCTCTTCGCCGACGCGCGCTTCGGCTGGGGCCCGCAGGAGGTCGGCTGGACGCTCGGCGTGGTCGGCGTGTTCTCGATCGTCACGCAGGTCTTCCTGGTGAAGCGCGTGGTGCTCGCGCTGGGCGAGCGCAACACCGTGATCTTCGGCTCGCTCGCGGGTGGGATCGGCTTCGCGGTCTACGGCCTCGCCACCACCTGGCCCGTCTTCGTCGCGGGCATCCCGATCATGTCGCTCTGGGGCGTCGCGAGCCCCGCCACGCAGGCGATGATCACCCGGCAGGTCGCCGCCGACGAGCAGGGCCGCGCACAAGGCGCGCTCTCGTCGCTCCAGAGCCTCACGGGCATCCTCGGCCCCGGCCTCTACACGTCGGTCTTCGCCTACTTCATCGGCGAGGACGCGCCGGTCTACGCGCCTGGCGCGCCCTTCCTCGTCGCGAGCGCGCTCGTGCTGTGCGCGCTCGTGGCTGCGGTGGTGGCCGCACCCCGGGAGCCAGGGAGCCGCACCGCGTCCCACTCGTCCTGACCAGGCGAGGCCACGGTGGAACGTGGCGCAGGGCGTCCGCTCTGTCGCCGATCGCTGACATCCTTCGACATGTCTCCGATCGGCGACATGTAGACGTTGTCGCCGATCGACGACACGGATATGCTGCCGCATGCACGCTCGCACGACCCAAGACGTCGGCTCGCTCGTCCGTGAGCACCGGCTCGCGCGTGGCATGTCCCAGGCACAGCTGGCGGTGGCGACGAGCACGAGCCGTCAGTGGGTCGTGGACCTCGAGCGCGGCAAGCCCACGCTCGCCCTCGGCCTGGTGCTGCGCGCGCTGGCCGCCGTCGGCCTCACCCTCCGCGTGGAAGCCGACTCCATGCCGACCGCGGACCTCGGGGTCGGCTCGATCGATCTCGACGCCGTCCTCGCGCGCGCCCACACCCCCATCGCCTCCGCGGGGACCGGCGCGCCGGCCACCACCTCTCGCACCACCGCGAGGCGCACCGTGACGTCATCGACGCCGGCCGCGCGACCATCGGCAGCTCGGCGAGGGAAGCGCGCATGAGCCCTGCGACACTCCTGCTCGTGCACGATGGCGGCACCGTGGCCGGCACGCTGGAGCAGGCCGATGGGCGAACGACACTCCGCTACGAGGACGCTTGGCGAGCGTTTGGCGGCGCCATCGCGCTCTCTCTATCCTTGCCTCTCTCCAAGCGCGAGCACGGCCACGAGCAGGTCGACCCGTTTCTCTGGGGCCTCCTCCCGGACAACGAGCTCGTCCTCGAGCGCTGGGGCAAGCAGTTCCAGGTGTCCTCACGCAACGCGTTCAGGCTGCTCGCGCATGTCGGCGAGGACTGCCCTGGCGCATTCCAGATCGTGTCGCCGGACCGCCACGAGGCCACGCGCGACTCGAGCCGCGGCGTGCAGTGGCTGACATCGAGCGACGTGGAGCGGCGCGTCGCGGCCATCCGCGTGGACCCCAGCCAGACGCGCACAGCGCGTGACAAGGGCCAGTTCAGCCTCGCCGGCGCACAGCCCAAGATCGCGCTCCACCGCGACGGATCGCGCTGGGGCGTGCCCTACGGCCGGACGCCCACGACGCACATCCTCAAGCCTCCCGGCGTGGGCTTCGAAGGATTCGCGGAGAACGAGCACTTCTGCCTGCGCCTCGCGCAGCGCGCGTCACATCGCGAAGCTCGCCACCGAGATCCGACTCGACGAGCAACAGACGCTCGCCCGCTTCCGTGATCTGGCCGCGAGCGTTGCTCGCGAGGCGGAGCCCTTGGCCCAACAGCTACGCGACGACGGTCTGGACACCCCGCTCGTCGGGGAGCTCGCGACCGCGATCACGAAGCGCGCCTTGCAGTGCACGAGCCTCTCCTCCGGTTGAGCCGCGTCGTCGGGCGCCTCGATCGCGGCAGGCCGCGAGAAGATCCTCGGAGGTCGTCGCTCAGCGCTTGGTGATGCGCTCGAGGCCGCCCATGTAAGGGCGCAGCACCTCGGGCACGCGCACGCTGCCGTCGGCCTCCTGGTACTGCTCGAGGATCGCGACGAGCGTGCGACCGATCGCGAGGCCCGAGCCGTTCAGCGTGTGCGCGAGCTGGGGCTTTCCCTTGGGCTCGTCGCGGTAGCGGATCTTCGCGCGGCGCGCCTGGAAGTCCCCGAACCAGCTGCAGCTCGAGATCTCGCGGTACGCGTTCTGGCCCGGCAGCCACACCTCGAGGTCGAAGCACTTCTTGGCCCCGAAGCCCATGTCGCCCGCGCAGAGCTGCACGGTGCGGTAATGCAGGCCGAGCTTCTCGAGGATCCTCTCGGCGTGACCGCGCAGCTGCTCGAGCTGCTCGGGGCCCTCCCCCGCCTTGCAGAAGCGCACGAGCTCGATCTTGTCGAACTGGTGCTGGCGGATGAGCCCCTTGGTGTCCTTGCCGTAGCTTCCGGCCTCGGCGCGGAAGCACGCCGTGTAGGCCACGTAGGCCTTGGGTAGCTCGGCACCGTCGAAGATCTCGTCACCGTGGAAATTCGTCACGGGCACCTCGGCCGTGGGCGCGAGGTAGAGATCGTTGGCCTCGCGCTCCTCGGGGCTCGCGCTCTCGTCGAGCTTGGTGCGCTCGGTCTTGAACATGTCGGCGGCGAACTTCGGCAGCTGGCCCGTGCCGCGCATCGCGCTCGGGAGCACCAGCGCGGGCGGCCAGATCTCCTGATAGCCGTGCTCGTTCGCGTGCACGTCCATCATGAACGAGAGGAGCGCGCGCTCGAGCCGCGCCGCCGCGCCGAGCAGCACCGTGAAGCGCGCGCCGGAGATCTTCGCCGCGCGCTCGAAGTCGAGGATGCCCAGGGCCACCCCGAGATCGGCGTGATCCTTGGGCGTGAACGCGTAGCTGGGCTTGTCGCCCCACACCTTCACCACCACGTTGTCGTGCTCGTCCTTGCCATCCGGCGTGGACGCGTCGGGGATGTTCGGCACGCCGAGCACGAGCGCCTCGAGCTCGCTCTCGAGGGCCTTGTCCCGCGCCTCGAGCTCCTTGGCGCGATCGCCCGAGGCCTTCAGCTCGTCGCGCTTCTGCGCGAACTCCGCGCTCTTCTTGTCGAGCTTCGCCATGGCCGTGCTCGCCTCGTTGCGCACCGCGCGCAGGCGCTCGAGCTCGGTGAGCGCCGCGCGGCGCTCCACGGCGAGCTTGGCCACCTCGTCGAGGAGGGGCGCGTACTTGTCCGAGCGACGCGCGATCTGCGCGCGGACTTCGTCGAGGTTCTCGGTGACGTAGCGGAGGTCGAGCATGGTGGGCCGTCTATACCGCGATCCACGAGCGCGGAAAGTCTGACGCGCCGCGGCCCGTGGGCGGCTCGTCCGGTCAGAGGCCCGCGACCGCGAGGGCTCCGAGCGCGACGACGAGCGCGGCCAGCGGCAGGAGCACGAGCCCGATGTGGTGCACGCGCCGCTCGACCCTCGCGACCTCGCGTTCGTCGGCCGGTGCCTGCGCTCGCGTCTCCGCGAGCGGCCCGAGCGCCGCGATCACGAGGAGCGCGATCACGAGGAAGGTCGGGCCGAACACGAGCGCGCGCCACACGCCCATCCGCTCGTCGAGCGCGCGGTGCACGGTGTCGTCCACGCGCAGCCCGGAGCCCGTGACGAGGGCATGGCCCTCGCGACGCGCTCGGGACCAGAGCTCGATCACGTAGAGGTCCCCGGCGGCGTGGACGACGACGCGCGTGAGCGGACGCGCGCCACGGCGGCTCGCCGGCGTCGAGAGCACGATGTCCTCGTCGTCGATCGCAGGGCGCACCGACACCCGCTCCGGCGCGACGCGCAGGCGCAGCGTCGAGCTCGGCACGAGGTGCTCGCCCTCGCCGAAGGAAGCCAGCTCGACCGCATCGGCCGGCGGCGCGCCATGGAGGAGCGGCGCCGGAAGCGCGCAGGCCACGAGGAGGAGCACGAGGCCCGCCACGGGCGCGAGCACGCCCAGCGCGAGGAAGACCAAGGTGGTCCAAGCCAGCTTCGCGCGATGGACCAAGTGCCGCGCGGGCAGGAGGTGACGGGCGAGGAGGTAGCCCTGCGCAAGCACGCCGAGCCCCACCGGCAGCGAGAAGAGGAGCAGCGGCGCGCTCGCGAGCACGCCGAGCGGCGTCGAGGCGCGATCGATCCACCGGGCCGCGACCATCGCCGCCACGATGGCGGGCAGGAGCGCGAAGGAGGCGGCGACGAGCACGAGGCGGAAGCTCGCGAGCACGCCCACGCGACGCACGAGGAGCATGCTCTCGAGCACCGCCGTGCCGAACGGACCCCCGCGCTCGACGAGGATCGCGGGCACGTGCACGAACGGCAGCACGTACGCGAGCGACACGAGCGAGATGGCGACGATGCCAGCCATGCGCAGGAGCGACTGATCCCAGGGCAGCACCGCGCCGCGATCGACCGTGGCGAGATCGGGCCCGAAGACCAGCGCCGCGAGGATCACGACGGAGCCGAAGAGCACGCCGCTCGCGAGCACCATGAGCGCGGCCTGCACCCACGCGAGACCGCGTGGCCGGAGCGGTACGCCCGAGGCGCCGAGCGCGAGCGCGATGAGCTCGCAGACGAACCACGGCACCAGCACGAGCCCGAGGCCCGTGAACGTCGAGGCCACCGCGAGCACCAGGGCGAAGCCGAGCGCGAGCATCACCCACGGGTGCACGCGGACGACACCGAGGGAGCGCAGGACGGCCTCGCGGATCACGAGGTCGAGTGTACGCGCGAGGCCCTCACGGATCGTCGGGCTCGCCCTCTTGTGGGTCGCGCTTGTGCCAGGGCTCGAAGGCCTCGATCGCCTCGAGCGAGGGGAAGACGCCGTCGAAGCGCCAGCCTCGATCGTCGAGGTACACGTGCGCAGGCGGCTTGGTCCGCGGGAAGCGCAGCTGTCCGAGCACGAGCGGATCGAGCCCGTGCTCGAGGAGCCACTTCTTCATGGCGTCGATGCCGCCCGCCTCACGGGAGCGCGACGAGAGCACTGCCACCTCGAAGCGCTGCGTCGCACGCTCGAGGAACGAGAGCGCGCCCTCCACCGGCGGATCGGGGATCGAGGTCGGCCCCTTCCAGCCCGACGAGTAGGAGTGCAGCACGCCGTCGAAGTCGACGACGAGCGTTCGCCTGCGCGTGCGTGGCCGCGGCGCGATCGGGAAGTGGCTGTCGTGTCGAGCGATCACGGGCGCCTGTGGCGGAGCGCCCGACACGCGCTCGTGCACCATGCTCGCGCGCTCTCGATCGAGGCTCCACACCTCGTCCTCGTCGAGATCGTCGTACACGTACACGGCCTCGGCGCTCTGGTGGACGACGTACTCCTTGTCGGGATCGCCCAGCATGCGCGACGGCTTCGCGTGGCTGATCGGCAGGCGGAGGATCTCGCCGACCTCGATGCCGAGGCCGAGCTCGCGCGGATCGAGGAGGGGACCGGGGTGACTGCCCGCGTCGCGCGGGGCCTCCACCGACGGCACCACGGGCAGCGCGTAGGTGGCCGCGATGCCGGAGAGCTGGCGATCGATGTCGCCCCCGGTGCGCGCGTGGGCCCAGGCCCAGAGCTTCTCGAATTCGCTGGCCGGGCACGCCACCGCGAGCGGCAGGATCACCCTGAATTTCGGGTGCTCCGGCGTATGCGACCACGTGGTGTGGACCATGTGGAAGAAGTCGTTCCACACGCTCGTGGCCTCGGGGATGCGCACGCCGGCGTCGTAGTCGAGGACCAGACACGAGAGGTGCGTGACGCCCTCGCTGCCCCGCTCCTTCCAGCCGTCGGCGTACTTCGCGGGCGACCAGAGGCGGAGATCCTTCTTCGCGTCCTTGCGCGCGTAGTGCTTGAGCTCCTCGGCCTTGGCCCGCATCGCAGGTCGGGGATCGTCGCCTCGCGCGCGCGCTTGCTCGCCCACCTCGCGGATCAACGAGACGCGCTCGCCCGCGTTGGCCTCTCCCGCGAGCGCTTGCTCGAGGGCGCGATCGATGCGGGAACACTCGCGCTCGATCTTGGCGTGCAGCTGCGGCTTGAGCTCGAAGCGACGAAAGCACGCGACGAGCTCCGCGAGCGTCAGCACCTCTTGCTCGGGCTCGGTGTCGAAGACGCGCTTGAACGAGCACACGGGGAACGTGGTCGCGGGGGTCGCGGGCGCCGGCGTGGAGTCCGTCATCGAAAGGGGGCGATGGTGTCAGAGGACGGCGGTGGGACTCAACGATCGCGGCGAGACTCGCCGCCGACCCCACGGCGGCGGCGCGCGAGGACGAGCGCGCCGAGCACCGCGAGCGCGGCGACCTCACCCCCGCCTGCCTGCCGCGCCGAGCTCGCCGCACACAGGCCGCCATGCGCACGCGGGGAAGACTCGGGCACGCACGCGCGCTGTCGCACGCACCGTCCGCGCGCACAGCTCCCATCGCTCGCGCACGGACCGACGACCACGTTCCAGGTCTCCTCGGGATAGTCCATCGTGCGCGGGCCGAGCTGCACCGTCTCGGCGGGGTAATGAACGGTGTCCACGCAGAGCGCGATCTCGCCGCCCGAGCAGACGAGCGGCGGCCCACCGAAGCCGTTGCCGAGGCAGCCTCCCTCGCAGCCCGCCAGCTCGCAGCGCCCACCGCGTCGACTGCTCGAGCCGATCGAGCCCTCCGGGCAATCCGTCGGGGGCGGCTCGAGCGCGTCGGCACGCGCGCGCTGCCCCGAGGGCGAGAGAACGAAGGCGAGGACGAAGGCGACCATCACCACGCGGAGCCACATCCGGCCATCGTATCGCGAGGCGGGGCTTGCGTCGGAGCTCCGGCGCTCACGCCTCGCGCTTGGCGCGCCGAGCGTCGATCGTCGCGAACACCATGGGAAACCAGAGCGTCGTGGACACGTACGTCGCGGTCACGCCGATCACCGCGAGCCAGGCCACCGAGCGGAGGCCCTCGTGGTGCGTCAGCGCGAGCGCCGCGAAGCCGAGGAGGTTCGTGGTGGAGGCGAGCGCGTTCGCGCGCGTGGTGTGGCGCAGCACCATCGGGATCGAGCCGGGCCCGCTCTCGCGCCAGCGGTGATAGACGTGGATCGCGTTGTCGAGCGAGATGCCCACGCAGACCGGCAGGATCGCGGCGTTCATGAAATTGAGCTGGAGGCCCGTCACGAACATGCCGCCCGCGATGCCGAGCACGCCGAGGAGCACGGCGCCGAGCACGCCGAGCGCCACGAGCGGCTTGCGGAAGTCGAGGAGGAGCACGACGAAGACGGCGGCGAGCGTGCCCACGAGGAGGTAGCGCGCGTCGCGCGCCACGCGCTCGAAGATCTCGCCCGCGATCCAGTTCTCCGAGAGCAGCGGCGCCGTGAGCCCCGCGTCGTGGATCGCGCGCACGATCTCGCGCGCCTCGTGGGCCCAGCGCACGAGCACGTCGGTGCTCGCGTCGTCGGTCTCGTGCATGCGCAGGTGGAGGATCGAGCCGCGCCCGTCGTTCGTGACGAAGGGCCCCACGAGCGCGTACGGCAGCTCCTCGATCGCGATCGGCTGCGCGGCCGCCACCACGCGCTGCCCCTCGGCGAGGCGCTCGCGGCCGGCGTCGTCGAGCTGCTCGGGGCGAATGCGCGCGAGCTGCTCCCCGAGGCGCAGGGCGATCGCCGCGCGCGCACGCTGCCGCTCGGGCGGCGGGAACGCCTCGTCGAGCGTGTCGATCTCGACCACGTCGGTGTGCTCTCCGCGCGCGAGGCGCGCCGCGCGCACGCCCTCGACGACCTCGACCACGCGCGAGAGCTCCGTCTCGGGCGGCACGTAGATCAGACCGCCCGTGTAGAGCCCGGAGAAGTGGTGGCGGAGGTACTCCTGGAATTGCGTCGTCTCGCTGTTGCCGGCGAGCAAGCGCCAGTTGCCGTCGAAGCGCACGCGCCCGGTGACGAGCACCACGATCGACAGGATCGAGAGCACGGGCACGCCCACGACGATCGTCCAGCGCAGCGCGTCGGGCACGTGGAGGGGCGTGTGCTGCATCGCCTCGTCGGCGCTCTTGCCGATCGGTCTCCAGCGCTCGAAGAGGACGAGCAGCGCGGGCAGGCCGAGCATCGTGACGATCAGCGTGAGCACGAGGCCCACGGCCGCGATGAGGCCGAATTCCGAGAAGCCGGAGAACTGCGCGAAGGCGATCACGCCGAACACGCTCGCGTTCGTCATCGAGCCCGAGAGGAGCGCGCGGCCCGTCTTCTCGACGAGGTCCTCGATCGCCGGCTCGAGCGCGACGCCCTCGTCGCGGAGCTCGCGGAAGCGATGCATGAGGTGGATGCCGTACTCGATGCCGAGGCCCGAGAGGATCGAGAAGAGAAAGCCGCTGATGATGTTGAGGTGGCCCACGGCCAGGCGGGCGAACGCAAACGTCCACACGAGCCCGATGAAGAGCGGCACCGCGAGGATCACCAGCGCGCGCGGCGCCCGCAGCGAGGCCACGATGAGCAGCACCACCGCCACGAAGCCCACGACGCCGGCCACCGAGAGGTCGCTGCGGATCGCGGCCTCGTCGTCCACGCGCGTGGGGATGCCCCCGGCGAAGCGCACCTCGAGCGTGCGCGGGAAGCGCGTCCCGTCGCGGAGGCGCGCGTCGATCGCGCGCACGCGATCGAACGCGTGGCGGCCGAAGTCGAGATCGCCCGTGTTGCCCGAGAAGAGCGCCCAGAGGCAGAGGTAGCGGCCATCCGAGGTGACCACCCACTCGTCGCGCTCTACGTGATCGTCGGCCTCGTCGACCTCGCGAAGGAGCGACTGCGAATCGTCCTGCTCCGCGGCGCTCGGCTCCTCGAGATCGATGTAGAGGCCGGTGTGGCGCAGGAGCTCTCGATCGATCGCGCCCTCGGCGCGAGACACGAGCGACTCGAGCTCGTCCTCGGGCACGAAGAGCAGGCGGCGATCGAGCAGCCAGTCCATGTCGATGTGCCCGCCGATCCCCGCGATCTCGGGGTCGTGCGACACCTCCGCCACGAAGGCCTCCGCGTAGCGCTCCGCCATCGCGCGGTCCTCGGTCGAGATCGCGATCGCGATGTCGCTCGCCGAGCGTGCGTGCCCGATCACCTCGTGCAGCTGGTGCACGGGCTCCTCGTCGGCGGGCAGCAGATCGAGGAACGAGGCGCGGATCTCGAGATCGAGCGCGAGCCAGCCCGTGGGCACGAGCGAGCCGACGAGCAGCGCGACCACCAGGCCGGCGCGCGCGACCACGAAACGTCCCATCGACGAGAGGCCGCGTGAGAGGAGCGAGGGCGCTTCGGTCGGGCCTTCGGACATCGGCGGGGCGCATCATGTCACCTCGTCGCTCGCGCGCCCGTCACCCGCTACCCTCGCGCACGATGCCCTCGAACCCCGCCCCTGGTCGCGCGCGCGGCAGCTACGCCGACGGCTTCGAGCCGCTCGCGCGCGTCTTCGCCGATCACCTCGAGACGCGCCGCGAGATCGGCGCCAGCTGTGCGGTCTTCCGGCGCGGCGAGCTGGTGGTGGATCTCTGGGGAGGCCTCGCCGACGCCGAGAGCGCGCGGCCCTGGGAGGCGCGCACGAGGGTGTGCGTGTTCTCGGTGACCAAGGGCCTGGCCGCGATGGCCCTTCACCTCCTGGCCGATCGCGGCCGCCTCGAGTGGGACGCGCCCGTGGCCACCTACTGGCCGGGCTTCGCGCGCGCGAGCAAGGCCTCGATGACGGTGCGCACCCTGCTGGGGCACCGCGGCGGCCTCGCCTACCTCGATCAGAAACTGGCACTGAGTGCCACGTTCGATCCCGCGCGCCGCCCCGAGGTCCTCGAGGCCCTCGAGACGCAGCGGCCGGCGTGGGAGCCGGGGCGCGATCAGGGCTACCACGCGATCACGTATGGCATGTACGCCAAGGAGCTCTTCGAGCGGGTCGCTGGCGAGCCCATGGGCGCGTTCCTCCGACGCGAGCTCTTCGAGCCGCTGGGCTCCGACGCGCGCCTCGGGACGGGACCCGAGTGCGACGCAGACGTGGCGACGCTCTATCCGCCCAGCACGGGCGCGCGCATCGCCAAGACGCTCGTGACGACGCTGCTCGACCCGCGGAGCAACGAGGCTCGCGTGACGCGCGCCTCGCTCGCGAAGGACTCGATCGGTCGGCGCGCCTTCCTCAACCCGCACATCGATCTCCCGCACGGGATGGCCGCGTACAACGACGTGGCCGTGCGACGCGCCGAGCTCCCGTGGGCGAGCGCGACCGCGAGCGCACAGGGCGTGGCGCGCGCGTACCTCCCGTTCGCCTCGCGCGGCGAGCACGCCGGACGGCGCTACCTCCGCGAGCAGAGCTTCACGCACGCGTACGGAAGAGACGGCTGGTCCGAGCGCGATCTCGTGCTCCAGAAGCCGCTCGGCTGGAGCTGCGGCTTCCTCAAGGAAGAGCGCCACGTGTTCTCGCCCGTCGCCGAGTCGTTCGGTCACGCGGGCATGGGCGGCGCGCTCGGCTGGTGCGATCCCGTGCACGAGCTGACCTTCGGCTACGTCATGAACCGCATGGACTTCCGCGTGCGCTCGCCGCGCGCGCTCGCGCTCTGCCACGCGCTCTACGACTGCCCCGCGATCCGCGATCGGCGCTGATCCGTCGCGACGCGGGAGCCCGTGCGCGGATCAGCCGCGGCGGCGCCTCGGCGCGAGCTCGTCGAGCAGGGCCTCGAGGCGCCTTCGGTGCGCGGCGAGCGCATAGCGCGCCTCGACGAACGCGAGCCCGCGATCCGAGAGGCGCTGCCAGAGCGCGTCGTCGGCGTGGAGGCGGAGGATCTCGCTCGCGAACGCGCGCGGCTCGTCGGCCACGAGCACCTCGGCCTCGTGCGCGAGGCCGCTGCCCTCGATCCCGATCGACGTCGTCACGCACGGCACGCCGTGACCGAGGCTGTCGGCGACCTTGCCCTTGAGGCCCGCGCCGTAGCGGAGCGGCGCCACGCTGAGGCGCACCCGCGCGAAGAGCGGCGCGAGGTCCGGCACCTGCCCGTGCATCACCACGTCGGCCGCAGCGAGCGCACGGATCTCCGCGGGCATCGCGCTCCCCACCACGTGCAGCGTGAGGCCCGTGCCGGCGGCGCGCACGTGCGGCCACACGTCGCGCACGAGGTGCTCGACCGCGTCGACGTTGGGTCGATGCGAGAAGCCGCCCACGAAGATCACGTCGCGACGGCCCGCGAGCGGCGCGCTCCGCCCCGGGATGCTGCGCAGGAGCGGCAAGAGCTCGACCCTCGCCCCCGGCACCTCGCGCGCGAGCTCCTCGCGCTCCACCTCGCTCAAGACGAGCGTCACGTCCGCCTCGCGCACCGCGCGGAGCTCGCGGCGACGCGTGTCGACCGCCTTGAGCGCGAGCAGCCTCTTGCCGCCGTGCGCGGCCTCGCGCTGCTCGCGGAGGTAGTGGAGATCCACCGTGTTGAACACGACCGCGGCCTGCGGCGCATACCTCCGCACGAGCGGGAGGAAGCGATCGGCGATGCGCGCGCGCGTGAGGACGACGAGGTCGAGCTCCTCGCCGTGCTCGCGGAGCCAGCGCGCGACGCTCGGCTCGTAGGGCGCGTGCGGGTGCTCGACGCCGATGCGCTGGAGGGCCTCGGTGTACGCGCCGTCGTGCCCCTTCACCTCGGGCGCGGGCACGCCGCGCGGCACGGGGTGAGCGGCGAAGAAGATCACCCGCGAGCGCAGCGTGCGGAGCAGACCGAGGAGGTTCGCGAGATCCACCGAGCCCGAGTCGGCGTCGGGCCGCGGCGTCGCCGTCGCGACGACGAGCACCGTGCGCTCGCTCCAGCGGTCGCGCTCCCGCGGCCCGAGCTCGCCCGATGGTCCATGGCTCGCGAGCACCTTGGTCCACTTGGATCGGAAGGTGGCCTGGTTCACGACCTGGTGCTTCTTCATGCCCACGGCCACGTCGGTGCCGGCCGTGCCGCCCTCGTGGTGGACGACGCGAGAGGCGGGCTGGACGAGCGTGCGCCGCCCGTGTGCGCGCACCGCGAACGCGAGGTCGGTGTCCTCGTAGTACGCGGGCCGGTAGCGGAGATCGAAGCCCCCGATGGCCTCGAAGAGCGCCCGATCGATCAGCACGGACGCCGCGCTCGCGTAGTCCACGTCGCGGAGCGAGCCGTACGTGGGGTTGAACGGATCGCAGCCGTTGCCCCAATTCGTGGCGCTCGCGTCGCGCCACACGATGCCGCCCGACTCCTGGAGGCGGAGCGTCGGATAGACGAGACGCGAGCCCACGAGGCCCGCGCCCTCCACGGTCTCGAGCGTCTCGACCAGGCGATCGAGCCATCCCGGGAGCACCACCGTGTCGTTGTTGAGGAAGTGGAGGGAGCGACCACGCGCCTCGGCGGCGCCGCGGTTGCAGCTCGTCACGAAGCCGCCGTTCACCTCGTTGCGCACGTAGCGCAGGCCCGGCACGCGAGAGAGCACCTCCTCGGTGCGATCGGGCGAGCAGTCGTCCACGACCACGATCTCGAAGGGCGTGCGCTCGCGCGTCGCGCGCACCGAGAGCAGGCAGCGCAGCGTGAGCTCCAGCTTGCCGTAGACCGGAATGATCACGGTGACGCGTGGCTCGTCGGGCGGAGGGCCGAGGAAGCCCTCGACGAGGAGGCGCTCGTGCTCGGCCTCGGGCCACGGCAGGAGCGCCGCGACCTCGGCGCGCAGCGCGGCGGCGCGCGCGCGATGGAACGAGAGGCCGCGCACGTCCTCCGCGCGCAGGCGCACGAAGCGCAGCGCGCGCTCGGCGAGCACCTCGTGTCCGGGGCGGTCCTCGGGGAGGCGCGCGAGCTCACGCGCGATCTCCGCGCGTGCGCGACGAATCGGTGCGAGGAGTCGAGCCCACGGACGCATCTGGGTGGCCAGGGATACCGCGAAGCGCGGCGCCCGCACGCGAGCACGGCGCCCGCACGCGAGCGCACGGCGAGCGCACGCCACCGCCACGCGAGCCCTCGCTCCGGTCACGCAGTACCTTCCGCCCAGCCGTGTCCGCCCCCGCCGCCCCCGAAGAGTCGATCGCACGCAAGGCGCTCCGCGGCGCCGTCGCGCTCGGCGTCGGTCAGTCGCTCGTGGGCGTCGCCGACTTCGCCACGGGGGCGCTCCTCGCGCGGAGCCTCTCGGCCGCGGAGTTCGGCATCTTCGGCATCGTCACCTTCACGCTCGGCTTCCTCACGAGCCTGGGCGACGTGGGCCTCGGCGCGAGCCTCATCCGCCAGGCCGAGGAGCCCGACGAGACCGACTACCGCTCGATCTTCACGCTCCAGCAGCTGCTCACCTCGATCGTCACGGTCGTGACGTGGCTCGCCGCGCCCGCGATCGCGCACCGCTACGGCCTGCCCGAGCGCGACGCGTGGCTCTTCCGCGCCGTCGCGCTCTCGTTCCTCGCGTCCTCGCTGCGCACGATCCCCGCGATCCGTCTCGAGCGACACCTCTCGTTCGATCGGCTCTCCATCGCCGAGGTCGCGCAGGCGCTCACCTTCTCGGGCCTGGCCGTGGGGCTCGCGTACGCGGGCATGGGCGCGGCGTCGTTCGCGATCGCGCTCGTGGCGCGCTCGATCGTGGGCGCGCTCGTCATCCAGCTCGTGAGCCCCTGGCGCTTCGCGCTCGGCTGGGACTGGCCACGCCTCAAGAAGCACCTCGAGTTCGGCATCCCGTACCAGGGCATCTCGGTGGTCTCTCTGGTGAAGGACAGCATCACGCCGCTCCTCATCGGACTGCTCCTCGGCGCCGCCGACGTGGGCCACGTGAACTGGGCACAGATGGTCTCGGCGTATCCGCTCCTCGCGATCGGTGGCTTCGCGCGCGTCTACATGCCCATGTTCGCGCGCCTCCAGGCCGATCGCGCGATGCTGGGCGCCGCGGTCGAGCGCGTGATCTGGGCCACGAACAGCGTCGCCGCGCCGCTCGCGGTGCTCCTCCTCGCGCTCTTCTCGCCCTTCACGCGCGTGCTCTTCGGTGCGCAGTGGCTCGACGCGAGCGGCCTCTTCCACCTCACGTGGTTCGCGAACCTCTTCGTGCCCACGGTCACGCCGCTCCTCGGGCTGCTCTCGGCGATGGGGCGCTCGCGCATCCCGCTCGCCTTCGCGGTCGTGTGGATGCTCGGCACGTGGATCGTGGGCGCGCCCACCATCGCGCTCTACGGCAGCATCGGCTACGGCATCGCCAACGTGGCCGTGCAGCTCAGCAACGTCGCCCTCGTCTACCTCGCCAAGCGCGAGGCGCCGTTCCGCGTGATCCCGACGGTCGCGCCCGCGTGGGGCTCGGCGGTGGTCGTGGGCCTCACCGCGCACTTCCTCGAGCGCGCGCTGCCCATCGAGGGCCCGATCACGCTGGCGCTCTACGTGACCGGCGCCCTCCTGGCCTACGCCGGCTGCATGACGTTGATCGACCGCGAGGCGGTCGCCAAGCTGCGCCGGTTCCTCGGAGGCACCTCGTGACGCGCCCCACCATCTCCGTCGTCGTCAACACGCTCAACGAAGAGAAGAACCTCCCGGCCTCGCTCGGCTCGGTCCGTGCTTGGGCCGACGAGATCATCGTCGTCGACATGCACAGCGACGATCGCACGCGCGAGGTCGCCGAGGCGCTCGGCGCCAAGGTCTTCCTCCACGAGCGCATGGGCTTCGTGGAGCCCGCGCGCGCCTTCGCGCTCTCGAAGACGAGCTCGGACTGGATCCTCATCCTCGACGCCGACGAGCTCGTGCTCGCGCCGCTGGCCGAGCGCCTCGCGAGCGTCGCGCGCGAGGGCCGCGACGATGCCGTCCGCATCCCGCGCCTCAACTACATGATGGGCAAGCCCCTGCGCTACACGGGCTGGGGGCCCGCCTCCGACGCGCAGCTCCGCTTCTTTCGTCGCGGCATGCTCGGCACCACGGATCAGATCCACGGCCTGCTCCAGCGCCGCCCCGGCGCGCGCGTCTCGACGCTCCCGGTGCGGGACGGGCTCGCGCTCGTCCACTTCAACTACGTCGACCTCGCGCAGTTCGTCGAGAAGATGAACCGCTACACCACCGTCGAGGCGAAGCAGGCCGCCGAGCGCGGTGAGCGAGGCTCCATCCCCGGCAGCGCCCTCCGCGCGTCGTGGGAGTTCGTCGATCGCTACGTGTTCAAGCGCGGCTTCCTCGATGGCTGGCGCGGCTTCTACCTCTCGGCCCTCATGGCTGCCTATCGCGTGAGCACCGCCGCCAAGCTGCGGGAGATCCGCAGCGGCGCGGGGCGCGCGGCCGTCGAGAAGGCCTACGCCGAGGTCGCGCACGACGTGCTCGCGGGCTACCCCGAAGGCGCGCGACGCCGCAGCGAGCCCTGATCACACCGACGCGCCGAGCACGCGGAGCGAGCCGCGCACCACGCCGTAGTGACCCTCCACGCGCACGGTGCGGAGGAGCTCGGCGGGGCTCGTCGTCCCGGCGACGAGCGCGCGATACGCGCTCACGATGCGCCGCACGTCGGCCTCGCCCTCGCGCACGAGCTCCACGCGGAAGCGCGTCACGCCCGCCGCGAGCGCGCGGGGCACCTGCGCGGCGGCCGACTGCGCGTGCGCGTGGAACACCGTGTTGCGACAGCCCACGTCGGCCTCGACGGGATGCTCCATGCCCGCGCGATCGCGCAGTCCCACGACGTGCTTCTCGCACGGTCGCCCGCAGCTCTTGTGGTCTCTGCCCTCGGACACGAGCGCGGCGATCACGCAGTGCTCCATGTGGAAGAGCGGCATCGGATGATGCACGACGAGCTCGGCCCACGGACCGAGCGGCGAGGAGAGCAGGGCGAGCAGCTGGGCCGCGTCGAGATCGAACGACGGCACGAAGGCGTCGAGGCCCTCGCCGAGCACCTCCGCCGCGCTGATCCGGTTCGTGACGTTGAGCGAGAAATCGCCCACGAAACAGGGCAAATTCACGGAGTCGGCGCCCGCCTCGCGCCGCAGCCGCGACACCTCCCGGAGGTGGCCGAGGCCCCGCACGAGCACCGCGTCGGGCGCGAGCGAGCCGAGGTAGCCGAGGATCTTCTCCTCGCCCGGCTTGCGGATGCGCGGCGGCGCGACGCCCACGAAGCGCGCGCCCTCCGCGCGGAGCGTACGCAGGGCCTGGCCCGTGCCCGTGAGCTCGAGGAAGTCGAGGTACACGCCGTCGGCGCCCTCGGCGATCGCGGCGCGCGCCTGCTCGAGCGTGCGACAGAGCACGAAGAGCCCACCGGACGCGGGCGTGCGCGCGGGGGGCGCGGCGCGCTCGATCAGCGCGCGTGCGTCGAGGAGGCTCGTCGGGATGGAGCGCGACGCGGCGTGGGTGAGCGCCTCGGTGAGGGCGCGACGCGCGCGGTGCAGCGACGAGACCGGCACGAAGCGATCGGGAGGCAGCTCGATCGAGAGCGCCTCGAGCGTGAACGTGGTCTCGCCCAGGCGCTCCATCGCGTCGCGGATCACCGCGTCGCTCGTGGGGAGCTTCTTGGCCACATCGACGCTCGCGTCGCCCACGACCTCGGCCGCGAGGCCTCGTCGGCTCGTGGCACGGAGCACGAAGGGAGAGCCGGTCTGACCGGTGATCGAGATCGAGATCGGCTCCCGATGAGGCGCGCGATCGAGCTGCGCGAGGATCGCCTTCTCGAGCACGGGATCGTCGTTCTTGAACACGCGACGGCCCACGAGCGAGGGCGAAGGACGGCGATCGGGCCCGAGCCACACACGCACCGCCTCGGCGCCCTCCGCGCGCTCCACGTCGCGAAAGACGCCCTCCACGCGGGCCTCGAGCGACCACACCCGCCCGCCGAGCTCTCCCTCGCCCTCGAGCCCGCCCTCCACGACGAGGCCGTCGCCCCGCGCGAGCGAGGTCTCGGGGGCCTCGATCACCAGCCACTCGCGGCGCGCCTCTCGCGCGATCGTGCCGAGCGTTCCGACGTGGAGGCCTCGGTGATCACAGCCGCGCGCCTCGACGAGCGACTGGTGATCGACCCCGCGGAGAAAGCCCAGGCCCGAGCCGCGCGAGTAGGTCTGGAGCGCGTCGCGCCGCAGCGAGGCGAGGTGGGTGGGCTCGGCGTCGAGGTGGTCGGTGGCCTCGCGGTAGAGGCGCGTCGTCGCCCCCACGTAGGCAGGCCCCTTGAGGCGCCCCTCGATCTTGAGCGACGCCACGCCGATCTCGGCGAGCGCCGGCACGAGCGAGCTCGCCTCGAGATCCTGGGGCGAGAGGAGGTACGCGTGGTCCGCGTCGGGGCGCGCGACACCGTCGAGCACGAGCGTGTACGGCAGGCGACAGGCCTGCGCGCAGGCCCCGCGGTTGGCGCTGCGTCCGCCGATCGCCTCGCTCGTGAGGCACTGCCCCGAGTACGCGATGCAGAGCGCACCGTGCACGAAGACCTCGAGCTCCACGCCGCCCTCGCCCTCGCAGCGCGCCTGGATCGCGCGCACGTCCTCGAGGCTGAGCTCGCGGGCCAGCACCACGCGCTTGGCCCCGTGATCGCGGGCGAAGAGCACGCTCTCGGCGTCGGTGCACGTCATCTGCGTGGAGGCGTGCACGCGGAGGCCCGGCGCGATCGCCCGCGCCATCGCGAGCACACCGAGGTCCTGGACGATGATCGCGTCCACGCCCGCGGCCGCGCACGTGCGGATCGCGCGCTCCATCGCCTCGAGCTCGTGATCGAAGACGAGCGTGTTGAGCGTGACGTAGCCCTTGACCCCGCGCGCATGGAGCGCGGCGAGGATCTCCGCGAGGCCTCGCTCCTCGAAGTTCGTGGCCCGCGCGCGCGCGTTGAATTGCGAGAGGCCGAAGTACACCGCGTCGGCGCCCGCGCGCATCGCGGCCTCGAGCGCGGCGCGATCGCCGGCAGGCGCGAGGACTTCGGGGGTGCGGCGGGTGCTCATCGGGCGCGTTGATAGCGGCTCGCGAGCCCGGGGTCACGCGAGCGCGATGGGCGTTCCGTCCTTCTTGCGGAGCGGGCGCAGATCGATGCGGCACGTGGTGCCGCCGTGCTTGGGGATGGTCTTGGTGAGCTGGTAGCGCAGGCCGAAGACCGACGAGATGCCCGCCTGGAACTGCCCGAAGATCCCGCAGTGCATCATCGACCACCCCGGCGAGGTGAACCACGGGCAAGACGTGCCCTCGATCATGCCCGTGTTCGTGGCGGCGTCGGCCTCGTGCCAGTGGTGCGGGTTCACGCGAAAGACGTACTCGCTCATGCGCAGCACCTCGATCGCGCTGTCGGGGCGATCGGGAAGCGCGAAGAGGGCCTTGGCGCGCGCCGCGGTCGCGCGACCACCCTCGAAGCAGATCTGGCCGAGCGTCGCGTTCGCGCCGACGGGGATCGCATCGGGCAGCGTGTGCGTGAGCGCGATGAGGATCTCGCCGAGGTGTGTCGTGACCTCGTGCCAGCGATCGGTCGCCGAGAGCGCACGCAGCTCCCACTCGGCGGCGAGGTGGGCGCGCCGACCCGACGGCGGAGCGCCCGGCAGGCCGCGGAACGGCCACGCCCGTCGCTTCGGATCGCGCACCACGAGCGAGAGCGCACCGAGCACGCGCGCGGGCGCACCCTCGTCGCGCGGAAGCGAGGGATGCCGCTCGAGGAGCGACGCCCAGCGCCTTCGGTATGCGAGGCTCGCCGCCCTCGCGATCTCGGCCTCGGCGCGGTCGCGGGACCCGAGCGCGGGCTCGAGCCCCTTGCGCAGCATCGCGAACCACGCGTGCATCCCATCGGCCGCCAGCGCCCAGAGCGCGACGGCCGGGATCCGCTCACGCCGATACGCCTCGCGTACGACCCGCTCCAGCACGCCGCGAGTCTATCGCAGCCCTGCGTGGTAAGGCGCGGACCATGTCGTCCTCGCCGATGGACCACCTCGCCGCGCTCCGCGCACGCATCGACGAGACCGACCGCGCGATCGTGGCCCTGCTCGCGAGACGCCGTGCGATCGTCGAGGAGATGCGCGTGCTCAAGGCCACGCACGCGCTGCCGCGCATCGATGCCGCGCGCGAGGCCGAGATGCGCGCTGCGCTCGTGACCGAGGCGGCCCGCCTGGGCGTACCCGAGGCGCTCGTGCTCGCGGTGCTCGAGGCGATCCTCGCGGACAGCCGCGCGCTCGTCGCAACTCAGTCCACGACGAGCGGCGACTCCTGATCGAGCACCCACTTCCCGAGGTAGGGGTACATCGCCCACTGCCCGTTGTACGCCTGGTAGGCGAGGTACGCCGGGAAGAGGACCGAGAGCATCCAGCCCACGAGGAACACCGGCACGAGCGGCACGAGCAGGATCACGCCGACGCCGCACGTCACGAAGTAGAGGACGAAGAAGACGATCGCCGACACGACCTGGATCGCGGAGAGCAGCGCCTGGAACCACGCCGCCTGGTTCACGTGGAAGAGCACGAACGGGTTGCGGCTCGAGTTGATGACGAGCACCAGCGTCGGCGCGGCGACGGGGAAGAGGACACCCGCCGTCATGAGGCCGACGATGGCCCCGAGGATGTGCGCCAACGCGGCGTGGGTCCTGTCCTCGGAGCTCTGGACGGTCTGCGCGGCCTGCGCGGCCTCCATCGCGGTGCGAAACGGTGCGGCCATCCGCGCACGATAGCGCGACCGAGGTCTCCGTGGCTCGCGGCGGTCAGCTGCAGAGGCCCATCACGCAGGCCTGGCCCATCGCGCAGTCTCCATCGCTCGCGCACGTCGCGAGCACGCAGCTGCCCATCGCGCAGCGATACGAGGATGCACAGTCGGCGTCCGTCGTGCAGCTCGGCGCCGCGCAGGCGTTGCTCTGGCACACGAGCTCGGCGCTGCAGTCCGCGTCGGTCATGCACGCGGCGGGCACGCAGGCGCCGGCCTGACACTCCTCCCCGATCGCGCACTCGCCATCGGTCGTGCAGCTCGCGGCGACACAGATGCCCATCGCGCAGCGCTCCATCGCGCCGCAGTCACCGTCGAGCGTGCACGCCGTCGCGGTGCACTCGTTCATCACGCAGCTCTCACCCGCGACGCAGTCGAGCGAGGTCATGCACGGCGCGCTGCAGCCACCGTCGGCGAGCCCGTCGCAGTCGTCGTCGAGGCCGTTGCCGCAGATCTCGGCGCGCATGCACATCGAGGCGATGCAGGCGCCGTCCACGCACTCCTGACCGGCGGCGCACTCCATCGCGGTCGTGCACGCGGTCAGGCCGCAGCGGGCGCCCACGAGCATCGGATCGTCGGGCGCGCAGTCGATCGCGTCCGGTGAGCCGTCCATGTCGCGATCACCGCCGGGGTCGGCGGCGACGACGCGGCCACCCTCGCGGCGCACCGCGATCTCGAAGTCGTCGGTGGTGCCGATGCCCTCCACGTAGAGCGTGTCGGTCGGGGCGCCGAGCAGGCTCACGCCGAACGAGCCGTCGGCGGCAGCGAGCACCGTGGCGCGCGAGGGCGTCGCGGGATCGGTCGGGTTCGTCACGCGCAGCGCGCGCCCACCGGGACGCACCGCGCCCACGGTGCCGGCGAGGCGAACGACGCCGTCGCCAGAGGCGCGGAGGGACATGCGCGTCACGTCGAGCGACGGAGGATCGGGGATCGGCGTGGCGATGCACCCCGAGAGCACCCACACGAGCGAGCAGGCCGCGAGCGAGTCGAAGAGCCGGCGCGCGAGACGCGTTCGGGTTGGCATCGGTCGGTTCCAGCTCGGCATGGGTGTCTCGGAGTGTCGCAGGAGGAAGTGGAACGGAGAACGCTCGTTCGTGCGCACGCTGCTCGGCCGCGTGCAGGCGCGGGCCGCTCAGGCCGCGGTGCAGGCGCCCATCACACAGACCTGGCCCATCGCGCAGTCGGCGTCGCTCGCGCACGCCGCGGGATCGCAGCCGTCGTCCACGACGCCGTCGCAGTCGTCGTCCACACCGTTGCCGCAGATCTCGGCGCGGCACGTCGGGTCACCCCCGGTACACACGTTCGCGACGCAGAGCTGACCCGCGGCGCAGTCCGCGTTCGTCATGCAGCCGAGCGGACCCGCGACGCAGAGGTTGTCCACGCACGCCTCACCGGCCGCGCAGTCCGAGTCCGCCATGCACGCCGTGGGGGCCGTGCCGCACAGGCCGGCGATGCACGCCTCACCGGCCGCGCAGTCCGAGTCCGTCATGCACGCCGCGCCGCAACCATCGTCCACCGCGCCGTTGCAGTCGTCGTCGAGGCCGTTGCCGCAGACCTCGGTCATGTCGCAGACGGGGTCGTGCACGCAGGTGCCCATCACGCAGACCTCACCTGCTGCGCACGCCGAGTCCGACGAGCAGCTCGTCGGATCCGTCGTCACGCACGTGCCCATCGCGCACGCCTGGCCCATCGCGCAGTCCGAATCGGTGGCGCACGAGCCTCCGCACGACTCGTCCACCGCGCCGTCGCAGTCGTCGTCGATCCCGTCGCCGCAGGACTCGGCCACCGGCGAGCAACCCACCGCGACGCGGCACGTGCCGGCGTCGCAGACCGAGCCCATCGGGCACTCGCTGTCGGCCGCGCAGTCGATCGAGGCCGGCAGCACCGCGCACGTGCCCGCGGCACACACCGAGGCGGGATCGCAGTCCGCGTCGCTCATGCAGCCCGCACCACGACCGGCCCAGCAGGTTCCATCGACGCAGACCGCGCCCGCGGGGCACTCGGCGTCCGCAGCGCACGCCTCGAGGCAGTGCCCCTCGACGCAGCTCGCGCCCGCGGCGCAGAGGTCGTCGTCGGTGCACGCGGTGACCGCGTAGGCCGAACGACCGAGCGGCTCGTTCTGACAGCCAGCGAGCCCGAGGAGCGAAGCGGTGACGAGGAAGAGAGAGCCGAGACGCATGGGAACCTCCGATGAGGGGATGGCCTCACCTCCCGCAAGGTCGATGCCACGCGAGATCCCACGGTTCTCCCAGGATCCAGACAGTGTAATTGTCGCGCGACATTTAGTATCGTCGCACTGAGACAGTTCGCGGGAGCACACGCTGGTCACGCAGGGCACGTTCGGATCACGACGCTGGGTCTCGTTCGAGACGCTCGGTCCCGGCGTCGCACGCGCACACGACGTGCTCGGCGGGCCCGATGTCGTGCTCAAGCGCGCGACCGAGGCGCACGCGATCGAGGCCCTCGCACGCGAGACACGCACGCTCCTCGCGCTCGGCCCGCGGACGCGCGGCGTCTCGGGGGCATGGCAGGACGGCGAAGGGCTGAGCGTCGCGCTCGAGGACGTGCCCGGTCGCGCGATCGATCGCCTCGCTCGCCCGAGCGCGGAACGCGCGCGTGCTCTGTCGGTCGCGCTCCTGCGCAGCCTGCTCGCGCTCCACGAGCTCGGTCTCGCGCACGGAGACCTCAAGCCGAGCCACGTGCTGGTCGACGACGACGATCGCGTGCGCCTGCTCGACCTCGGGCTCGTCAGCCCGCTCGGCACGACGGCGCGCGGCGGGACCGCGGGCTTCCTCGCGCCCGAGCTGCTCGAGGGAGCGCCGACGAGCGCTCGCTCGGAGCTCTTCGCCTTCGGCCGCACGCTCGTGGAGGCGGGGCTGGGCGGCCTCGATGGGTCGCTCGACGCGCTGCTCGCGGCGTGCACGGCGACGCGCCCCGACGATCGGCCGCCTTCGTTCGAATCGGCCCTCGCCGCGCTCGGTACGCTGCCGCGGGCAAGCGAGCGCGCTCGGGAGAGCACAGGCGATCCGCTCGCGCCGAGCCTCGCGTCGATCGAGCGAGCGATCGCGGAAGACGCCGGGGCGATCGTGCTGGTCGCGCTCGCACCGCGCGCGGGACGGACGCACCTCGTGGAGCGCTTGCTCGGCCGGTCCCTCTCGGCTCGCTTGCACGCAGAGCCCACGCGCCAGGAGCCCGCGCGCCACGAGCTCGCGGCCGTGGGCGCGCGCGCGCTCCTCGGAGGCCTCGCCTCCACGGCGCCACTGCTCGGGACGCCCCTCACCGAGGATCGGGATCGCCTCGTCGAACGCGCCGTGCGCAGCGCGATCGAGCGCGGAATCGTGTGGATCGTCGATGGCGCCGACGAGGCGAGCGCCGATCTCCGCGCGGATCTGTCGATCGCGGCACGCACTCACCGGGCCTCGGGCCGCGGTTGCCTCGTGGTGGTCGGGCCGGACGCGTCGATCGAGGCCGCGCTCGCGCCCTTCGCGCCGACGCGCATCGACGTTCCTCCCCTCGACGAGCGCGAGCTCGAGCGCGCGCTCGCCGCGTGTGGCCTCGAGCTCTCTCGCGAGGACCGCGCCCGCGTGCTCGAGGCGACCGGAGCGAGGCGCGGGGCCGCGCACACGCTGGTCGACCACCTCGATCGACGCGGCCCATCCGCCCTCTCCGAGGCCCTCGACCGCGCGCGCAGCGACACCCCTCGCGCACGGCCGGCGCGCGGGCGCACGCCGTCTCTGCGTCTCGAGCGCGCGCGAGAGGCCCGCACGCGCGACGCCCCTCGCGCGGTGCTCGAGGAGCTCTCGGCCTCCGATCGTGGAGACGAGGTCGCGCGCCTCCGCGCGTGGGCGCTCTCGAGAACGTCGGCCCTGCCCGAGGCGATCGCCAGCCTCGAGACGATCGCGCCCGCCTCGCGCACGACGCTCGATCGTGCGCAACGCGCCCGCTGGCTCGAGCGCACCGGCTCCCTCGACGCTGCGCTCGAGGAGGCGCGCAGCGTGGTGCTCGACCGAGGCGCGACGCTCGAGGCCCGCGCGCTCGCGCTCGTCGTGGCCGCGACCTCGGCCTACGGGCGCGGGCGCTTCGAGGACGCGTGGACCTTCGTGTCCAGTGCGCGTGCGCTCGAGGGCCTCGATCGCGTGTCGGCCGTGCGGATCGAGAACGTCGCAGCGGACCTCGCGCTCGCGGGCGGCGCGCCGCTCGAGGCGCGGCGCATCGCCGAGGGCGCGAAGAGTCTCGCCGAGGGTGACCGCGGCCTGCTCGCGCTGGTCGAGGCGCGCCTGGGCGCGATCGCGGGCCTCTCGGGCGAGCCGACACGCGCGATCGCGCACCACGAGGCAGCCCTCGCGCACGCCGAGGCGGCGGGCGACGTGAGCGCCCTTCCCCCCTACGTCACCAACGTCGCGACCGCGCACCACCTCCTCGGCGACGCGGCCCGAGCGATCGCGAGCTACGAGCGCGCCGCGACGCTCGCCGAGCGCCTCGGTCGAGACGCCTCGCTCGCCACCACGCTCGTGAACCTCGGTGGACTGCACCAGACCCTGCGCGCCGACGAGGAGGCGCTGGAGATCCTCGCGCGCGCCGAGCGCGTCGCCGAGCGCGTCGGCGCAGCCTTGGTCCGAGCGCAGGTCGCCCTCGTGCGCGCCGAGCTCGCGAAGGAGCGTGGCCAGCACGAGCTCGCGCTCGAAGGTGCGCGCGAGGCGAGGAGCACGTTCGCGACGCTCGGCGCCAAGCGGCAAGAGCTCGAGGCACGCCTGCTCGTGGCGGAGATCGACGTCGCGCGAGGGGCACGCGACGTGACGTTCGACGCGAACGACGACGCGCTCGAGGACGCAGGGCTCGTCGCACGCGCAGCGGTGCTCCGCGCCTCGATCGCGCTCGCCGCCTCCCAAGCGGGCGATGCCTCGCTCCTGGCCGAGACCGCCCTCGATCGCGCGCGCCGCGATCACCAGGCCGAAGCGGAGCTGCGCGCCTCGATCCTCCTCGTACGCGCGCACGCAACGCTGGGCACGGGCGCAGCAGAGGCCCACGAGCTCGCGTTCCGCCGACGCCTCGGCGAGCTCGCGACGCGTACGCCGGCGGGCCTGCGCGAACGCTTCGTGCGCCGCTGGACCGAGGCCCTCGGCGCCGCAGGGCGCGCGACGACGCGCGACGAGGCGCCTCCCAGCACGATCCCCGAGCGTGGCCTCGGGCCCATCGGCGCGCGACTCGTATCGCTCGTTCGCCGCACGCTGCTCGAGAACGACGAGGCTCGCTTGCTCGAGGCCGCGCTCGACGAGGCGATCACGGCCACCTCGGCGGAGCGTGGCTTCCTCTTGCTCGCCGTGGGCGGCAAGCGCGCCGAGGTCGCCGTCGCGCGCAACCTCGATCGCGACACGATCAAGCAGCCGCGCTTTCGCCTGAGCCGCTCGGTGGCCGATCGCGTGCTCGGCTCGAACGAGCCGCTCGTGACCGCGAGCGCGACCGAGGATCCGGCCCTCGCGGGCTCGCGCTCCATCCTCGACCTCGGCCTGCGCTCGATCGTGTGCGTTCCGGTCCGCTCTCCCTCGGGCGTCGTGGGCGCGCTCTACCTCGATCATCGCTTCGAGCGCGGGCGCTTCGACGCGAGCGTGGCCGAGATCGCGCAGGGCTTCGCCGACGTGATCGGCCTATCGCTCGAGAACGCGCGCCTCCATCGCGCGAGCGATGCGCGCCTGCGCGAGGCGGAGTCGCTCCGCGCCGAGGCCGAGGAGCGCGCGAGCGCCCACCTCGTCGAGGCCGATCGCATGGCGGCCCTCTTGGCCACGCAGAAGGCGCCCGAGCGAGGCGACGCTCCCGGAGGGATCATCGGAGACGCGCCACCGATCCGCGCCGCGATCGAGCTGGCCCGCAAGGTCGCGCGCTCGGATCTGTCGGTGTGCATCGAGGGCGAGTCCGGTACCGGCAAGGAGCTCTTCGCGCGCCTGGTCCACGACGAGAGCCCCCGTCGACGCGGCCCCTTCCTCGCGATCAACTGCGGCGCGCTGCCCGAGGCCCTGCTCGAGAGCGAGCTCTTCGGTCACGTGCGCGGCGCCTTCACCGGCGCCACCCGCGATCATGCCGGTCTGCTCAAGAGCGCGAGCGGCGGCACCGTGTTCCTCGACGAGGTGGGCGAGATGCCGCCCGCGATGCAGGTGCGGCTCCTCCGCGCCTTGCAGGAGAAGGAGATCCGGCCCGTGGGCGGGCGGAGCACGATCCCCATCGACGTGCGGATCGTGACGGCCACGCACCGACACCTCCCCGACGAGATCGAGCACGGTCGCTTTCGTCGTGATCTCTACTTCCGCCTCGCGGGCGTCACGATCACGCTGCCTCCGCTTCGCGAGCGACGAGGTGATCTCCCGCTCCTGGCCCGCGCCATCCTCGATGCCCTCGCGCCCCCACGCCGCAAGCTCTCTCGACGCGCGCTCGCTGCGCTCCTCGCTCACCCCTTTCCGGGCAACGTGCGCGAGCTCGAGCAGGCGCTACGCCGCGGCGCGGCCGTCGCGGCCTCCGACACGCTCGAGCCCGAGGATCTGGGCCTCACGACCATCCGCGAGCCCGCTCGCGCGCGCACCGAACTCACCGCGCGACGCGTGGCCGAGGCCCTGCGCGACGAAGACGGCAACCGCACGCGCGCAGCACGCGCGCTCGGCGTGAGCCGCGCGACCCTCCATCGCTTCCTCGCCGAGCACCCCTCGTCCACGCCCGCCAAGCGCGGACGCCCTCGCCGATGAGCTCTCCGTATTTCCCGCGCCTCCGGCGCGGTCGGGGGGAGTCGGCAACTCCCCCCCATTCCCCCCTGCTCGACGCTCCCCAAGCCTCGCTTTCTCGCGCGCTCCTGGGGTTGCTGCGCAACCCCGCCGCGTGGCGTCCCCAGGGGCATCGGTCGATTGTT
>JAIBCE010000408.1 GCA_019694315.1 Sandaracinaceae bacterium | reverse complement strand
CGCGCCCACGAGCGCCACGACGGGCACGCCTCTGGCCCGGAGGCGCGCGACGATCGGCTCCGTGAGCCCCCGCGGATCACTACCCCCGAGCGTCACGAGCACGGGCGCGCGATCGAGCGCGAGGTCGCGCGGCGGGCCCGCGGCCGCGCGGCGCAGCTCGCGGCGGAGGAGCGCGTGTTCGAGCCCGCGCAGGGCTGGGGTCGCGCCGTAGTCGAGCGCGTGGGCCCGGGGCCCGGGGTTGATCACCAGCGCGGCCTCACTCACGTCGACCTCGCGGTTGTCGTCGATCAGCGCGAGCGGCGCTCCGCTCGACCTCGCCGCACGTCGGTCTTCGGGGCCGAGGTGGTAGCCGTCCATGACCACCACGTGCGGCGCGATCGATCGAACGAGCTCCTCGAAGGAGCGGGCAGTGCACCCGTCCGGCGACCCGAGATCGACGACGCGCGCGCCCTCGGCCTCGTACCTCGCACGAAGCGATGGCGGGAGCTCGCGGGACGCCAGCGTGAGCTCGCCCAGGCCCGCGTCTGCCCAGGCTTGCGCGATCGCGAGACAGCGAAGCACGTGACCCGCGCCCATCGCGTGGCTCGCGTCGGCCCGGACGAGGAGGCGCACGATCAGCCTCGCGCCTCGTCGCTCGCGGCGTGCTCCTCGAGGGCGTCGAGCACGCGCCCGACGTCGCTCTCGAGCATGGAGGGAAAGACCGGGAGGGACAGACAGCCCGCGTAGAAGGCCTCGGCGCCGGGGAAGCGCTCGTCGACGTCGATGAACGGCGCGAAGTCGGGCTGTCGATGGATCGGGATGTAGTGCACCTGGGGAGCGATGCCGCGTGCGCGCAGGTGCTCGTAGAGGCGCAGGCGACGCGATGCGATCGAGCCGAGGGGCTCGCGGTCGCGCGGCACGAGGTGGATCACGTACAGGTGGAACGCCGAGCGTGCGTGGGGTTGGGGCAGGGGGCGGTAGTGATCGAGGAGACCGCGCTGCGCGAGCCCGCGCCCGTAGCGAGCCGCGATCCAGCGCCTCGCCGCGAGGAACGCCCCGAGCTTGTCGAGCTGCGAGAGGCCGAGCGCGCAGGCCACGTCGCTCAGGCGATGGTGGAAGCCCAGGCGCTGCTGCTCGTAGTACCAGGGGCCGTCGTCGTGGTGGAGGCGCGCGCGATCCTTGGTGATCCCGTGCGATCGCAGCTCGAGGAGCGCGCGGTAGGCTCCCTCGTCGCGCGTGAGGATCGCGCCTCCCTCGAGCGTGGTGATGTGCTTGACCGGATGAAACGAGAGGATCGCCAGATCCGAGTGCGTGCAGCTCCCCGCGCGCACGGTGCGACCCTCGTGCACGTAGCTCGCGCCGAGCGCGTGGGCCGCGTCTTCGATCACCGTGAGGCCCCGTCTCGCTGCGAGGGCTGCGATCGAGGGCAGCTCCGCGACCTGTCCGGCGAAGTCCACGGGGACGAGGACCTTCGGGGCCACTCCTCGCGCCTCGAGTCGATCGACCGCGCGCTCGATCGTGGCGGCCGTGGCGAGGCCGGTCAGTGGATCCACGTCCGCGAGCGCCACGGTGCCCCCTCCGTAGCGAATGCCGTTGGCCGACGCGACGAACGTGATGTCGGACGTCACGCCTCCGCGTCCGGGCTCGATGCCACCGACGAGCGACGCGAGGTGGAGCGCCGCCGTCCCCGAGGAGACCGCCACGCAGTACGGCGCCCCGCAGCGTGCGGCGATCGCCTCCTCGAAGCGCGCCACGGTCGGGCCCTGCGTGAGCCAGTCGCCCTTGAGCGCCGCGACCACGGCCGCGATGTCCGCGTCGTCGATCGTCTGTCGCCCGTACGGGAGCAGAGGGGGCGGGGGGCCATTCGCGGCCTCGTCCTCGGGGGCGGCACGCGCTCGGCGCGCAGAGGCGTTGCGCGCGCTCGTCATGCCGCCTTGGCCTCGGGCACGTGACGATGGACGAGCTCGCGGAGCTGCTCGACCGTGAGCCACTCGGTGTTGGTGCCGCTCTCGTAGTGGAAGCCGGGCTGAACGAGGCGACCGCGCTGCTCGCGGAGGTACTGATCCTCGTCCCAGAGGGGCGAAGCGGGGAGGATCACGAAGTGCCTCGCGAGCTCGGCCGTGCGGAACGAGTCCGCGGGCGTGATCATCTCCTCGTGGAGCTTCTCGCCCGGTCGTACGCCCACGATCTCCACGCGGCACTCGGGGGCCACCGCCTTGGCCATGTCGGTGATGCGGTAGCTCGGCAGGCGCGGCACGAAGAGCTCGCCGCCGCGCATCGTGGCGAGCGCGTTGAGCACGAAGCGCACGGCCTGATCCAGCGTGAGGTTGAAGCGCGTCATGCCGAGGTCGGTGATGGGCAGCACGCCCTCGCGTCGGCGCTGGAGGAAGAACGGCACGACCGAGCCGCGACTGCCGAGCACGTTGCCGTAGCGCACGACCGAGAGGCGCAGATCGCGTGCGCCGCGGATCGCGTTCGCCGCGACGAAGAGCTTGTCCGAGCAGAGCTTGGTGGCGCCGTAGAGGTTCACGGGCGCGGCGGCCTTGTCGGTGCTGAGGGCGACCACGCGCGAGACGCCCGTGTCCATCGCGCAGTCGACGACGTTCTGCGCGCCGAGGACGTTCGTCTTGATGAACTCGAACGGGTTGTACTCGGCCGCGGGGACCTGCTTGAGGGCGGCAGCGTGCACGACCACGTCGACGCCCTCGAACGCGCGCCGCAGGCGATCCTTGTCGCGCACGTCGCCGAGGAAGAAGCGCAGGCGCCGGTCGCCCTCGAGGCCCGGCAGGCGGCTCATCTCGTATTGCTTGAGCTCGTCGCGCGAGAAGACGACGACGCGCGCGGGACCGTCAGGAAGCCGCAAGAGAGCGTCAACGAACCGCCGCCCGAACGAGCCGGTGGCGCCGGTCACGAGCACGGATGCGCCGGAAAGCTTGGGATCCTGGGTCACGTCGATCATCGGCCACCTCGCCTCCGGACTCGAGCGCGGAGGGCGTATCGGACCTGAGCAACGCGTGTGCCCATCGGCGTGGGCATCCGGAGGCGACCAAAACTGAACCCGGCCGAGCGTCGCTGGTATGGTTGGCCCGATGACGCGGCGTGCCATCGTCGAGCGCAACACCCACGAGACGCAGATCCGTGTCGAGCTCGAGCTCGACGGGCGCGGCAGCCATCGCGTCGAGACGCCGATCGCGTTCCTCACGCACATGATCGAGCAGATCGCGCGGCACGGGCTCTTCGACCTCGAGGTGTCGGCGCGAGGAGACACCGCGATCGATGGTCACCACACGACCGAGGATCTCGGCATCGTGCTCGGACGTGCGTTCGCCGACGCGCTCGGCGACAAGGCTGGCATCCGTCGCTACGGGCACGCGACCCTGCCGATGGACGAGGCGCTGGCGAGCTGCGCGCTCGATCTCTCGGGCCGCACCTTCTTCGTGTGGGGCGTGCCCCTTCCGAAGGCGAAGATCGGCGACTTCGATGCCGAGCTCGCGGAGGTCTTCTTCGAGGGCTTCGCGCGCGGCGCGCAGTGCAACCTGCACGTGACGCTGCACGCCGGCCAGAACCTCCACCACATCGTCGAGATCTGCTTCAAGGCGCTCGCGCGCTCGCTCCGCATGGCGACCGAGATCGATCCGCGGGCGGCGGGCGCCGTGCCGTCGACGAAGGGCACGCTCGTCGGATGAGCGAGGTCGTCGTCGTCGATCTCGGGATGGGCAACCTCCGGAGCGTCGCGCGCGCGCTCGAGCGTGCGGGCGGACGCGTGCTGATCTCGAGCGATCCCGAGCGCGTCGCCCAGGCGCCGCGCCTCGTGGTGCCAGGGCAGGGCCACTTCGCCGACTGCGCGCGTGCGATGGCGGGCGCGGTCGGAGAGGCCTGCCGCGCGCAGCTCGCCTCCGGACGGCCCTATCTGGGTCTCTGCCTCGGCATGCAGATCCTCTTCGACGAGAGCGAGGAGGCGCCTGGCGCGCGCGGCCTGGGGGTGTTCGCGGGGCGCGTGGTGCGCTTCGAGGACGGGCGCGTGTCTCCGGACGGTACACGCCGCAAGGTGCCGCACATGGGCTGGAACGTGGTGCGATCGGACGGAGCCTTCTTGCCGCGCGAGGACTGGTTCTACTTCGTGCACTCGTACCACTGCGTGCCGCGCGATCCCTCCGTCGTGATCGGCCGCTCGGACTACGGGGAGGACCTCTGTGCGGCCGTCGCGCGCGACAACGTGCTCGCGTGCCAGTTCCACCCCGAGAAGTCCTCTGCGGCCGGTGCGTGGGTGCTCGAGCGCTTCCTCGCGCGATCGAGCGAAGGGAGGCTCGCGTGACGCTCGAGCTCGTGCCCGCGATCGATCTCCTCGACGGACGCGTGGTGCGCCTGCACCAAGGCGACTACGCGCGCGTCACGGTCTACGCCGAGGACGCGCTCGCCGAGGCCGCGCGCTTTCGCGATGCGGGCGCGCGGCGCCTCCACGTGGTCGATCTCGAGGGCGCGCGCACCAAGGCCTCGGCGACGGACGGAGCCCGCGCGCAGCGAGCGCTCGTCGAGCGGATCGTGCGAGAGACCGCGCTCGAGGTGCAGGTGGGCGGTGGCGTCCGCAGCCCGGAGGTCGCGCGTGCGTGGCTCGACGCAGGGGCCGCACGCGTGGTGATCGGCACCGCCGTCGTGCGCGAGCCCGCGTGGGTCTCGGCGCTCGCGCGCGAGCGAGCGAGCGCGGTGGTCGCGGCGCTCGATGCGCGCGACGGCGAGGTGCGCATCGCCGGCTGGCTCGAGGGAAGCGGTCGGCGCGTCGAGGACGTGGCGCGCGAGTGCGACGGCTGGGGCGTGGGCGCGATCCTCTTCACGGACATCGGCCGCGACGGCACGGGCGCTGGTCCGGCGGTGGACGCGACCGCGACGCTCCAGCGCGCGGTGCGCTGCGACGTGATCGCCTCCGGCGGCATCGGCTCGCTCGAGCACGTGGAGGCGCTGGCCCGCGCGGGGGTGCGCGAGGCCGTGTGTGGGAGGGCCCTCTACGAGGGCGCGTTCGACTACGCCGCGGCCGTGCGCCTGCTCGAGGGGCTCGCATGACCCTCGCGCGCCGCGTCATCCCCTGCCTCGACGTGAAGGACGGCCGCGTCGTGAAGGGCGTTCGCTTCGTGGGCCTCCGCGACGCGGGTGACCCCGTCGAGAGCGCGCTCCGCTACGACCGCGAGGGCGCCGACGAGATCACCTTCCTCGACATCTCCGCGTCGCACGAGGGGCGCGGCACCCTCCTCGAGATCGTCGAGCGCACGGCCGACGCGCTGACGATCCCGCTCACCGTGGGCGGCGGCGTGAGGAGCGTGGCCGACGCGCGCGCTCTCTTGCTCGCGGGCGCCGACAAGATCGCGGTGAACAGCGCCGCGATCGCCGATCCGTCGCTCGTCGGCGCGATCGCCGAGGCCTTCGGCTGTCAGGCGCTCGTGGTCGCGGTCGACGCCCGATGGCGCGAGGAGGCTGGGCGCTACGAGGTCTACACGCACGGCGGTCGGCGACCGGCGGGCCTCGACGCGATCGCCTGGGCCACCGAGGCCGCCACGCGCGGGGCCGGCGAGGTCCTCCTCACCAGCATGGATCGCGACGGAACGCGCGACGGCTACGATCTGCGGCTCACGCGCGCGGTCTCGGACGCGATCCCCGTTCCCGTCGTGGCTTCCGGGGGCGTGGGCTCCCTCGAGCACTTCGCCGACGGGGTGCGCGTGGGGGGAGCGGACGCCGTCCTGGCGGCGTCGGTATTCCACGACGGAGTCTTCTCGGTACGCGCGGTCAAGGAGTACCTTCGCGGCCGCGGCGTGGCCGTCCGGCTACCGACCGAGGAGCCGAGCGATCCCCGAGCCTGACGTTCCACCAGCGCGAGCGAGCCAGAGGAGCCAGCGTCCGCATGACTGTCCGCACGAGTGAGCCGTCCGCATGAGCGAGCTGTCCGCATGAGCGAATTGGGCGCGACCATCGAGGATCTCGTCCGGACCATGCGGGGGCGAAAGCTCCGCGTGCCCGCCGAGATCGGCACCTTCGTGGCGCTCGAGTGCGCCGAGCGTCTCATGGAGGGCCCCGCGCTCGTCACGATGCGCGACGTGCGGATCTCCGAGGAAGGGCTCGTGTCGGTCTTCGTCACGCCGCGCTCGGCGTCGAACGAGATGGCCGCGCACAGCCTCGTGACGATGCTGGGGAGCCTGCTCGTGGCCGCTGGCACCGCGGTGCCCACGCCCCTCATCGGCATCGTCGAGTCGGGCGGACCGTCGGGACCGAACGCGCTCGTCGAGCTGCGGGACATGCTCGAGGCGGCGCTCGTGCCGCTGAACCGACAGGCCGCGCGCCGCGTGCTCTCGCGCATGATCCGCGAGGCGCGCCGGCCCTCCACCGAGCGCCCGCCGCCACTGCCCACGAGCTCGCCGAGCGCGGGTGTGGACGACGATCTCGACTCGCTGCTCGGAGGTGACGCGCCGCTGCCGCCGCCTGCGCCCACGCCGAGCTCGCCCGATGGACGCTCCACCGCTCCGTACCCAAGCTCGTTCGACCCCGGGCCCATCGAGCGCTCGGCGCCAGCGCGGGAGCTCCCGTCGTCGGTGCGTCGCGATGCGAGCGACGAGCACACCGCGCCGCTGCCCGTGGACCGG
>JAIBCE010000407.1 GCA_019694315.1 Sandaracinaceae bacterium | reverse complement strand
CGATGTTGATCGTGAGCCCCTTCGGGATGCTCTCGAAGAACCTCCAGTTCGTGTTCGTCGCGCTCACCGCGTGGCAGCTCGAGCGCAAGGGCTGGGACGAGCGGCTCGAGCGCTTCCTCGCCGCGGGCATGGCGCTCGTGTGGATCACCGAGGGCCTGCTGCCGAAGATCCTCTTCCAGCAGGCGGTCGAGCTCTCGATCGCGCCCGAGGCGGGACTCGACTTCGTGGAGCCGTGGATCCTGGTCGGCGTGGTCGGCGTGGCGCAGCTCGCCTCGGGCATCGCGGTGCTCGTCCTGCCGAGGCGCCCGCGGGCGTGGCTCCTCTTCTGTCAGCTCGCGGCGCTCGTCGCGCTGCCGCTCGTCGTCGGATCGATCCGGCCCTTGCTCTGGGTCCACCCGTTCGGACCGCTCATCAAGAACTTCCCCATCATCGCGGGGACCTACCTCGTGTGGCGTCGATGCTCGCAGCCGTCCTGAAGCTCGTGCACGTCCTGGCCGCGATGCTCTTCTTCGGCGCGGGCATCGGGTCGGTCTACTACAAGGTCCGCTCCTACCAGGGTGGCGTGATCGCGGTGATGGCCTTCTGCGATCGCGAGATCGTGCGCGCAGACTGGCTCTTCACGGTGCCTTCGGGCGTGATCCTGCCGCTCACCGGCCTCGGTCTCGTGCACGTCTACCACCTGCCGCTGACGACCCCGTGGATCCTCACCGGCCTCGCGGGCTGGGCGATCGCAGGCATCACGTGGCTCCCTGCGGCGTTCCTGCAGATCCGCATGCGGCGCCTCTCGGAGGAAGCGCAGGCTTCCGGCGGCACGCTCGGCCCCGACTACCACCGCGCGCAGCGGACGTGGCTCTTGCTGGGCTTTCCTTCGTTCTGCGCGGCCTTGCTCACGATCTGGGTGATGGTGAGCAAGACGACCCCGTTCTGAGCGCCGTCGCGCTGCGACGCACTCACGGGCGCGCTCGCAGTCCGTCGACGGTTCATTGTTCTCCCACCGGCCGCTACGCTCGGGGCGTGCACGTACGGCTCGCTCCCATCGCGCTCGTCGTCGCGCTCGCCGCGTGTGAGGGCGAAGCGAACCCCGACGACGTCGGCGCCGCGACGCTCGATGCGGCGCGCAGCGACGCGCCCGGTCTCGATGCGCCCGGTCTCGACGCGCCCGGTCTCGATGCGCCCGGTCTCGATGCGCCCGGTCTCGATGCGCCCCTGCCCGACGCGCCCCTACCAGACGCGCCCGGTGTCGATGTCTCTTTCCTCGATGCGCCGTCCATCGCACCCGACGCCACGGCGGGCGACGATGCGCCGTCCTCGAGCTCGGTGGCCTCGCTCGTGTCTCGTGAGGCCTTCGAGGCGATGTTCCTCCACCGCGCGGAGGCGCCCTGTCGTGGCGGCTTCTACACCTACGAGGCGTTCCTCGAGGCGGCCGGGACGTTCCCTGCGTTCGCGAGCGTGGGTGACGATGCCACGCGTCGCCGCGAGCTCGCGGCCTTCTTCGCGAACCTCGGTCACGAGACCACGGGCGGCTGGGCGAGCGCGCCCGACGGTGCGCACGCGTGGGGCCTGTGCTGGATCACCGAGGGCGGCACGGTCGATCCCTCCGCGTTGCCCGAGTACTGCGACGCGAGCGCCGTCGCTTGGCCATGCGCGCCGGGGCAGAAGTACTTCGGTCGAGGTCCGATCCAGCTGTCATGGAACTACAACTACGGCCAGTGTGGCGAGGCGCTGGGCTTGCCTCTCCTCACGAGCCCCGAGCTCGTCTCGAGCGATCCCGCGATCGCGTTTCGCACGGCGCTCTGGTTCTGGATGACGCCGCAGGCGCCCAAGCCTTCGTGCCACGACGTGATGACGGGGGCCTTCGTGCCGAGCGCCGCCGATACGGCCGCGGGACGAGCGCCTGGCTTCGGGCTGACGATCGACACCATCAACGGCGGGCTCGAGTGTGGGCACGGCGCCGACGATCGCGTGGCCGATCGCATCGGCTTCTACGAGCGCTTCGCGGCGATCCTCGGCACCGACGTCGGCGCGCACCTCGACTGTGGAGCCATGTCACCGTTCTGATGCTCGCGGCGCTCGCGGCGCTCGCGGTGACCGTGGCCAAACGCTCGCGGTGACCGTGGCCAAACGCTCGCGATCGCACGATGCTCGCATCCCATGAGCTACGACGTCTCCCGCGCTCGCGTCGAGTGTCCTGCCACCACGCGCGCGGCCTACCTCAACGCTGGCACCTTCGGGCCCCTGCCGCGCGTGTCGTCCGACGCGATGCACGCGCACCTCGAGCGGTCGTTCGAGCAAGGGCGCATCGGGCACGCCGGGCTCGAGCGCTGGATTCGCCTCATGGATCGGGTGCGCGAGGCCTTCGCGACCACGCTCGCGGCGAACGTGGAGGAGATCGCGCTCACGCACTGCACGACCGACGGGTGCAACACCGTCGTGTGGGGACTGCCCTTCGAGGCGAGCGACGAGGTCGTGACGACGACGCACGAGCACCCCGGGCTCACGGCCCCGCTCGAGGAGCTCGCGCGCGTGCGGGGCGTGCGCGTGCATGCGGTCGACCCCGAGCTCGACGCGATCGTCTCGCGCGTCGGACCCGGCACCCGCCTCGTGGCGCTCTCGCACGTGCTCTGGACGAACGGAGCCGTGCTGCCGATCGCAGAGATCGCGCGGCTCGTGCGTGAGCGGACGGAGGGGCGCGCGTTCGTGCTGGTGGACGGCGCGCAATCGGTGGGGGTGATCGACGTGGCGCCCGCGACGCTGGGCGTCGATGCGTACACGGTGAGCGGACAGAAGTGGCTGTGCGGGCCCTCGGGCACCGGCGCGCTCTGGGTGCGCCCCGAGGCGCTCGATCGGCTCGGAACGCCGTGGCCCTGGTACCTCTCGAAGCACCGCGGGCCGAGCGGCGCGAGCGAGTGGACGAGCGCGCGACGCCTGGATGCCTCGACGCTGGGGATGACCTCGCTCGCGGGCGCGGAGGCCTCGCTCGCGTGGCAGAAGGAGCGCTGGGACGCGGGGGGCGGCGTGCATGCGGCACGGCTCGCGAGCGAGCTGCGCGCGCGACTGCGAGAGCGCGCGGGGGCTCGCGTCGTGGAGGTGGCTGCACCGAGCTCGCTGGTCTCCTTCGTCGTGGACGGACACAGCGCGGGATCGATCGCGCATCGCCTCGAGGAGCGAGGTGTGCTCGTGCGATCGATCCCCGGGCTCCACTACGTGCGGGCCTCGGTGGGGCTGTGGAACGACGAGGCGGATCTCGAGCGCCTCGTTCGCGCGCTGCCGTGAGCGGGACGGGCTCTGGCGTCAGCGAGCGAAGACCTGTGCGACCGGCACGATCGTGATGCGCTCTCGCGGCACGCCGATGCGGAGTGACTGCACGCTGCGATCGACCGCGAGGACCTCGTCGGGCAGGGTGCGTCCCTCCGCGTAGGTCATCGGTGAGTCGCGCTCGCTCCCGAGCGCGTCGGCGAGGGCCTGCGCGCCAGGCGCGATCATGGCGATCTGGAGGCGCGACGGATCGATGTGACGACGGATGGCGGCGTTGACCTCGTCGACCGTCAGCGTCCGCCAGCGTGCGCGGAGGCGCTCGATCCACGCGGGGTCGGCGCCGTAGAACGCGTCGTCGATGGCGTAGCCGAGGCGGCGGCTCTCGGTCTGGAGGAAGAGGCCGTAGTAGCCGTCGAGGTAGCCGCGGATGCGATCGAGATCGGCCTGGGTGATGCCGACCTCGACGAAGCGCCGGAGGTAGTGGATGGCGAGCCGCACGCCGAAGTGCGCTTGCTCGGGGCGGAGCGGGCGCAGCCAGATCGAGAAGTACTGCTGACGGCGCGCGACGTTGGGACGCGGGAACGCGCCCCAGCCTTCTTGCGAGAAGTGCTCGGGGTAGGCGTAGTCGCCGTAGTTCATCCCGCGGACCTCGCGGATCTCGTGCATGAGCTCGCCGACGAATTGCCGATGCTGGCCGAGCCAGGCCGTCGCGAGCACGATGGCGGGGTAGTCGTCGTCCTCGCGCGTCACGTCGATCGGGACGCCCATGGAGACGGCGACGGAGCTGGCCTCGGGCTTGTCGACGATCACGATGCGACTCTCGTGCGTGGCGGGGCCCCGGAGCACCTCGCGTCCGACGCAGGCGTCGCTGGTGAGCTCGGCGACGTCGCGCGCGACGCGCTGCGCGAAGCCGTCGGGGTAGCCGCCTGCCAGACCCACCGTGGCGCGGCCGGCGCAGAGCACGCGGGAGCGCTGGGCGCGCACGTCGTCGATGCCGAGGCGTGAGAGCGCGGCCTCGGTGCCGAGCTCGGGGTGACCGTAGGGGTGTCCCTCGTAGAGCATCGATTGGAGGACTTCCTTGCCGAAGGCCTCGTCGTCGTTGCCGCGGAGATCGAGAGTGAGCGCGCTCGCCTGTTGCGCGCGAATACGCTCGAAGTCCTCGCTGGTCATGCGTGGGCGAAGGAGCACGTCGCGGAAGAGCGCGTAGAAGTCGTCGAGCCGGTCGCGGTGGACACGGCCCAGGATGACCGTCTGGTCGCGGCCGACTTGGTAGTCGAGCACGGCGGCCATGGGATAGAGGCGCTCCTCGAGCTGCGCGTAGGTGAGCTCACCGGCACCGCCCTCGACGGCGAGCTGCGTGGCGAGGCGCGTGATGCCCTCGCGGCCGACGGGATCGTCGGAGGAGCCGGCGTCGAAGACGATGCGGAGCGTGACGATGGAGGAGCTGGAGCGCTGCTCGAGGAGGCGCGGCGCGGCGCGGAGCGGCTCGCGGGCGGGCGCGACGATGGTGTGGACCTCGGGGGTGGGCGTCTCGGTCTGCGCGGAGAGGGGCGGGTACTCGGCAGGGGCAGGGCGAGAGCCGCCACACGAGATCGCGAGGGGCGCGAGCAGGGTGGAAGCGAGCAGAGTGCGGGCGATCGCGGGGCGGCTCACGACGCACCTCCGGTCGGGGCGGGGGCTTCGGTGTGGACCTCGCGCAGGGTGGTGACGTAGCGGTGCGAGGCGCCGAGGTGCGTGTGGGCGGCGCGCGCGACGTCCTCGGGGGTGATGGCGGCGAGGGCGTCGTAGTAAGCGCGCACGGTGTCGAGGGTGCCGCCGACGGCGAGCTGTCCGGCGAGGAAGACGGCGACGGAGGAAGGGGTCTCGAGCGTCATGGGGGCGGCGAAGAGCAGGTGGTCGCGAACGGCGGTGATGCGTTCGGGGGGAGTCTCGCCGCGGCCGATGCGATCGAGCTCGTCCTGGATGGCCTGGAGGGTGGGATCGAAGAGGGCGGGGGTGGGGGCTGCGGGCGGGGGAGGGAGGGTGGCGAGGACGACGAAGAGACCGGGGTCGCGGGAGTGCTCACCGGCCCAGGAGGAGAGCTCGAGGACGGAGCGATCGTCGACGACGAGGCGCTGGTAGAGGGGGCTGGCGCTGTCGAAGGCGAGGCCGTGGACGATGTCGAGCGCCGCCGTCTCGCGCAGCGCCGCAGCGGTCCGCGCGGAGGTCTGACCCCCGGTGACGAACGCCGGGATTCGGTAGCCGATCATCATGCGCGGCGCGCTGGAACCGGCCCACGGGAGGTCTCGGCGGCCGCCCGTAGGAGGCGGCTCGGCGGGGATGCGTGGCTGGTCGCGTCGGCCTCGCCATGCGCCGTAGTGCTGGTCGACCAGGCCGTCGAGCGTGGCGTCGTCGAAGTCGCCGACCACGATCAGGGTGGCGTCGTCGGGCGTATAGAACCGCTGGAAGAAGCGCTGTGCGTAGGCGTAGCGCGTGGGCATCTGATCGATGTCGCGCAGGTAGCCGATCGTGGTGTGGCCATAGGTGTGTCGTGTGAACGCGAGCTCCGAGAGCGCCTCCCACATCGGTTGCTCGGGATTGGAGCTCCAGACTTGGTACTCGCCCCGCACAGCGCCCGCTTCGGTGCGGAAGACCTCCTCGGTGTAGGAGAGGTGCTGGAAGCGATCGGCCTCGAGCTCGACGAAGGTGGCCAGGGCCGAGGAGGGACCCGTGATCGTGTAACAGGTGTAGTCGTTGGACGTGAAGGCGTTGTTGTCGGCGCCGACGCTCTGCAGGGCGGCGTCGTAGCGCTCCTGGGGGAAGCGCTCGGTACCGCGGAACATCATGTGCTCGAAGAAGTGGGCGAAGCCGCTGTGGCCGGCCTCCACCTCGTCGCGCGAGCCGGCACGGACGAGCGTGTAGTAGGCGACGATGCCGGGGCTGGGCCACTGCACCGCGATGACGGTGAGACCGTTGCGGAGCGTGCGGACGCGGGGAGGGTGAGGAAACCACGAGTCCATCACGTGCGGAGCGCCGGGGCTGTGGGTGCGGTCGCGGACCTGGGCGTGGGCGGGGGCGGGGTGAAGGGCGGTGGCGCCGGCGAACAGTGCAAGGGCGGGGAGGAGGGCGGTCGTGGGCGCCAGTCGGAGTGGTCGCATGCCGCGCACACTACAACGGCGACGGGTTTCCGGGGTCAGACCTCGTCCGTCCTCGGCCTCTGCGTCCGCGGCGGCGAAGCTCATGCACGGTCCAGTGCCACTCGCCCGATGCGACGCCAGGGCACCTCGCGACCCAACGCGTGCAGCCCACTCGACCTCACGGTCGGCGGGCGCAGTGGTGCCGCGTCGCTTCACGCGACGAGCAAGCCATCGTCGATGACCCCCTCGTCGCTTCAGGCGACGTGCAGGGCGAG
>JAIBCE010000406.1 GCA_019694315.1 Sandaracinaceae bacterium | reverse complement strand
CCCGAGGCCTACGATCGCGCGCGCTTCGTGCGCTATCGCGCGAGCACGGCCACCGAGCCGCGCGCGATCGTCCTCGCGATGCCCGGCATCTTCGGAGGCGCGGGCAGCTTCGCGCCGCTCGCGCGCTCGCTCGTGCGGCGCTCGCTCGCGTCGGGCTCCGCCACGGGAGCCATCGAGGTGTGGGCGATCGATCGTCGCTCGAACTTCCTCGAGGATCTGCGCGGGCTCGACGCCGCGGAGGCGGAGGCGAACGTGGACATCGCGCGCGGCTACTACTTCGGTCGCGACACGGTGGGAGGCGAGCCCTTCGCAGGCTTTCGGGCGCAAGACGAAGTGGCCTACATGAGCGAGTGGGGGCTCGCGACGCACTTCGGTGATCTGCGCGCGATGATCGAGCGCGTGCCGGCGAGCGCGCGCAAGGGGCACGTGTTCCTGCTCGGTCACTCGCTCGGCGCGACGATGACGGAGACCTTCGGCGCGTGGGTCTTCCCCGACGGCGTGCGCGGCAGCGAGCTGCTCGCGGGGCTCGTGCTCGTGGACGGCGGCCAGGGCCAGACACCGATCACGGAGGACGAGTACGAGAACGGCGGCGGCGGCGGCACGTTCATGCCGTTCGACGGCGTGAGCGAGATCCGCACCGGCAACCGCTACCTCGCGCTGCCGCTCCTCGGCGTGAGCGTGTATGCGCAGGCCGAGATCGTCGCGATGGCCGCGGCGCTCGCGCCCGACGAGGTGCGCATGGGCGATCGCGACCGCGATCGCGTGCTCCGCACGTTGCTCAGCGTCTCGGGCGCGCTGCCGCCGATGACCAACGAGGCGGCCTTCGGCTTCGGCTTCGACGACGCGTCGAACGGCCTCTCGTTCGCGGCCGTGTCGATGGGGGAGCCCGTCGGGCCCGTGGAGCCCTACGACAGCGTGTTCGGCGCGACCCTCGAGCGCCCCTCGGATCGCAGCGTGACCTACACGTGGATCGATGCGCCGGACGCGACGCCTCCCGAGCTCACCCCGGTGGCGAACCTCGCGGAAGCGTGGATCGCGGGGCGCACGAATTTCGCGGAGTGGTACTTCCCCGCGCGCCTCAGCGTGGATCTCGCCGCATGCGGCGGGCTCGCGGTGGCGAGCGACGGATGGGAGGCGAGCTACGGCCTCGCGTGCTCGTCGGGCGCCGCGGTGGCCGCGCCCGTGCTCGCGATCGCCGCGGGCCTCACCACGGTGGAGGGCTACGAGGCCTCACGCCTGCGCGCCGCGCCGATCGGCGAAGGCCGCGCGCACGCTGGCGCGACGCGCGACAGCGCCGACGCCTATCGCGTGCTCGACGCCACCTTCATGACGCACATCGATCCGCTCACCGCCGCCGACACCGACCGCAACGAGGTGCCCGAGGCGATCCTCGACTTCGTCGCATCGAACCTCGAGCCCGGCACCACGGGCCCGATCGATCTCCCCTGATCCTCCACCATCGCGCGCACGGTCTCCCCGCGCCGATGTCTCACGGCACGCAGCGCATCGACACGCCCGTCGGCAGCACGACGCTCTGGCAGCGCGTCGTGCCCGGACACGCGCACGCGCTCGAGCAGGGCAGCGCGCACACGCTGCCTGCGGCTCCGACCTCACACACCATCCAGTCCTCGCAGTCGCGAAGCGACGCACACGCGCGGCCGAGCGCGCTGACGTCCGTGTTGCGTGCGGGGCACACGTCCGGCGCGCAGACCGTGTGCGTCTCGGACGCCGTCACGATCGCCGTGGCCGTCGAGCCCGGCGGGCACGCACAGCCTGCGATCGCAGGCACCTGACAGCTCGCGCTGGGCGAGAATCCGCCGGGCGGAAAGCACACGAGGCCCGGCGGGCAGTCACTGCCGTCGAGACACGGAAGGCCCGCGTGATCGATCGGCAGCGGCGAGACGCAGCCGTCGGCGCGCTCGAGGAACGCATCGAGGCTCGATGCGATCGCCGCGTCTTCGTGCCAGCCCGCGTCGAGCGTGCCCACCTCGGGCGCCATCGACACGTCGATCGACGCGTCGCGCGTGACCCGCGCGGCGTCGGGCTCGGGCACCACCTCGGGACCGCACGCGCACGCCGCGAGCCGCATCGACACGACGACACTCGACACGACGAAGCCCGCGTGCGCCGAGCGACGCATCGCGGGCTCCATGGTGGCTCGAGCGCGAGCCACGCTCACCAGTCGAGGATCGCGGCGCCCCACGTGAAGCCCGCGCCGAACGCACACATCGCGACCTTCATGCCCGGCTTGAGGCGACCGGTCTCCACGGCCTCCCAGAGCAGGAGCGGGATCGTGGCAGCAGTGGTGTTGCCGTACTTGTGGATGTTGTGGATGAGCTTGTCCTCGGGGATGCCGAGCGTGTTCGCGACGTACTGGTTGATCCGCATGTTCGCCTGGTGGAACACGAAGAGATCGATGTCGCTCGCCGACAGGCCCATCTCGAAGCACACGCCCATGAGCGACATGCACATCTTCTCGACGGCGTTGCGGAAGACCTGCTTGCCGTCCATCTGCGGCCAGATGATCTCCGCGGGGATCACGCCCTCGCCGCTCCGACCGTTCGGGAGGTTGATGAACGGGCGCTTGGTGATGTCCCAGACGCGCATGCACAGCGCCTCGGCGCCGCGACCGTCCGCGCCGAGCTGCCACTTGCGGAGACCGCGCGTCGGATCGTCGGTGCCGCTGATGATCGCCGCGCCCGCGCCGTCGCCGAAGAGCGAGGTCACGGTGCGGCCGCGCGTGGTCATGTCGAGCGCTGCCGAGTGCGTCTCGGAGCCCACGAGGAGCACGTGCTTGGCGGTGCCCGCCTGCACCATGCCCGCACCGACCGCGAGGCCGTAGAGGAAGCCGGAGCACTGGTTGCGGATGTCGAGCGCCGGCACGAAGCGGGGCATGTCGCCCTCGAACAGCTCCGTGAAGCGGCGCTGCATGAGGCAGCCCGAGCCGGGGAAGTGGATGTCGGGGGAGAGCGTCGCGAAGATGATCATGTCGATGTCGCGGATCGACATGTTCGCGTTCTCGAGCGCCTTCTTCGCGGCGTAGTAGCCCATCTCCGCGGAGCCCACGCCCTCTTCGGCGTAGCGGCGCTCCTCGATGCCCGTGCGCTGATGGATCCACTCGTGCGTCGTCTCGATCCCGTAGCGCTTGGCGAGCTCGTCGTTCGTGACCACGCCCGGCGGGAGGTACCCGCCGATCCCCGAGATGTACGCGTTCGGCATGTTCGAAAACTCCTGCAAGAAGGCGTTGCCCGTTAGCACGGAACGAGCGCGCCAAGAAAGGGGGCGCGCGCGCCGCGCCGCGTCAACACACCCGATCGTCCAGGCCGTGGGGCTGCGCAGCGACTCGCTCCGATAGTACTTGGGCCGCAGATCGAGGCGCACGTGGACCCACGCCACGGCCATGCCCGCGGTCGAGACCCACACGGGCTGCTCGGTGCGCGCGAGGTGCTCGCAGGCGAGCCGACCCACGAGCTGCCACAGGGCATCGCGCTGCGTCGCGCTCGCGCTCGAGAGAAACGACACGAGGTGCCCGAAGCGCGCATCACGCCGCGGCGCGCATGGAACGACGAGCCGTGCGTCGTGACCAAAATTCTCGAACCACACGACACGCTCGGTGCCGGCGCCCGCGTCCATGTGCTCGGCGAAGGGTCGCGGATCGGGCACGGTGCGAGCGAGCGCCGGATGCGGCAGGGCGTGCATGAGCATCGGCCGCTCGGCGCTGGCGCGCGAGAGCGGCGCCGTCTCCCACGCGAGCGCGGGCAGAGAGAGGGCGAGCAGCGCCTCGGTGAGCGAGGTGCGGAGCCCGGCCTCGTCGCGGAGCGCCTCGAAGAACGCGCGTCGGCTCAGGGCGGCGCCGTCGCGAGTGACCTCGAGACGTGTCCCGGAAGGCGAGAGGGCGCGAGGCTCGAGCACGAACGACGAGGATGCGGACGACATGCGCGGGCGCGCACGATATCAGCCGCGCGAGGCTCGCGTGTGACGACTGAACGACGTCGCGCTGCGTTCCACTTGCGATCCCCGCGCGCAGCGTCTACGTTCGCGGCCCTTTTTCGCCGACGGGAATCCGAATGTCGAAGCTGAGTGACTCGCTGAAGAACCACAAGATCGATGCGCGCCGCATCGTGCTCGCCTCCAAGGACCTCGAGCGCCGCACGCGCGAGGACCTCGCGCTCGTGGCCAAGAAGGCCGCGATCAAGGCCGGCAAGCTCGAGAAGGACGACGCGGTCATGAAGCAGAAGCCGCGCTCGGGCCGTCCCGTCTCGCTCCCGCAGGTGGAGAAGGCGATGCGCGGCGAGACCATCTCGGGCCCCGCCAAGACGCGCGTCGTGCGCGCGGTGAACGCCATCCTCAAGGGCCGCAAGAAGCCCGAGGTCGGCTTCCGCGACCTCTTCTGATCGCGCCCAGACCGAGGGGATCGAGCCGGCCCGCTCGATCCCCCGAGTCGATCCGGCACGCTGGCGCTGGAAACGTTGATCTCGATCGAAGGGGTTCGGTACCCTCGGGGCGCTCATGCGCATCCCGTCCCCCGGACCCCGGTCGACCGTTCTTCCCGCCCTGGCCGTCGCCTCTGCCTGCTCGCTCTTCGCCGCGAGCGCCCTCGCGGGAGACGTGCGCGGCACGTTGACCGTGCCGACGGACTTTCCCTCCATGGTGACCGCGCCCGCCGAGGCGGACGCCGCGCGCCTGCGCTACTGGGAAGAGTGGAACGGCTTCCTCGAGCCGCGGCCCGCGCGCGTCGAGACCGCGCGTGAGATCGCCGTCGTGCTCACGGGCTCCGGCAGCGCGTCCACGGGGGAGCAGCCCGCGCTGCGCATGCACAACGGCTCGCTGTTTCCATCGACCGTGATCGTGCGCGTGGGCGTGGCCACGCCGATCCGCAACGACGACGCGTGCGCGTACGAGATCTTCGCCGACGGCAACCCGGAGCTCGGCCCCGTGCAGACCGCGCCTGGCAACGCGCGGCCCATCACGGTGAGCGCGCCCGGCCACTGGCCGCTCCGCGATCGCAACCTGCCCCACGTGCAGGGCCACCTCCACGCGCTGCCCGATCTCGTGGCGCGCGCGTTCGTCGAGCCCACGGGCGGCTACGTGTTCCGCGGGGTCGAGCCCGGCACCTACAACGTCCACGTGTTCCAGGGCGAGCACGAGGTCGGTCCGGCGCAGGCCGTCACCGTGGGCGATGCCCACGAGGTCGTCGTCGCGCCGATCACCCTCGCTCGCCCCTGAGTCGATCGGGTCCTCGTCGGACCGCTCGCGCCCCTGCCGAGCTCTGAAGCCCTCCTCGGAGAAAGAGTCCCGATGCTTCTCTCGCGTTTCTGGATCCTCGTGCTCGCCATCGCCGCCGGCCTCGGCATCGCGGTGGCCGTGATCGCGACGCGCCTGCTCGACGAGCAGACGCGCGACGAGACGGTGGTCGACCTCGCGCGCGATCGCCTGCAGCTCGAGATGGTCCTCAAGCTCGACGCGCGCACGCGCATCGACGCGATCGGCCCCATCGCCGCCAACGGCGACGTGCGGAGCGCGCTCCGCGAGGCCAACGCCCGCACCGCCGGCGCAGAGATCCCGGAGGCCACGCGCACACGCCTCGGCACGCGCCTCGGGGAGCTCAACGCGCAGCTCGCGGAGATGGCCGGCGACCTCGTGTTCGCCGTCGATGCGCAGGGCATCATCGTGGCGCAGGTGGGCGGCGGTCAGGCGCCGCCGCCCGGCGCAGGCCTCGGTGCGTTCCCGCTCGTGGCGCGCGCGCTCGCGGGCTACGTGCGCGACGACGTGTGGGTGTGGAACGGCGAGCTCTATCGCATGGCGGCGCGGCCGGTGATCGAGAACGGCCAGTACGCAGGCGCGATCGTGCACGGCAAGCGCATCGACGACGTGTTCTGCTCGCGCATCGTGTCGCGCCTCTCGGGCGCGAGCGTGGGCTTCTTCGTGCGCGACCAGATCGTGGGCAGCGCCATGCCCGAGGGTGTGTCCGGCGCGCCCCGTCGCGACGACATGGGCGCACCGCTCGCCACCGTGATCACCGGCCCGTTCGCGCAGGGCACGGTGGGCGATCCGAGCGCGCTCGCCACGGGCGGCCTCGCGATCTACGCGCCCGTCGTCGGCAGCGCGTCCGCGGCGCAGTCGGGCTACGTCCTCGCGCGGCCGGTGCCCACGCTCGCCTCTCCCCTCGCGATCCTCGAGCTCGCCTCGAGCGACGACTGGCAGGCGGCGCTGCCGCTCATGGGAGGCGCGATCGCCGCGCTCTTCCTCTTCGGCATGCTGCTCGCGTTCCTCGAGCGCGATCGCCCGCTCGGCAGGTTCCGCAAGGCCTCGGTCGCCCTGGGCAAGCGCGACCTCGATCGCTTCCAGGTGCAGGACTTCGGTGGCCAGTACCGCACGGCCGCGAGCGCGATCAACGACGCGCTCGACAAGCTCCAGGAGCAAGCCGGTCAGGCCAAGAAGAAGGTCGCGAACCTCGACGCGATCCTCGGCGAGACGCCCGCGCCGCAGTCGGCCTCGTTCTTCGGCTTCTCGGGCGACGCCAACAGCCCCGCGGCCCTGGCGTCGATCCCCTCTCCGCAGAGCGTGCCGCTCAAGCCTCCTGCACCCCAGGCCGCACCGCCCGCGCCTGCGCCCGCGCCCCCGATGGCGCCACCCGCGCCGCGACCGCCCGCGCCCGTGGCCGCG
>JAIBCE010000405.1 GCA_019694315.1 Sandaracinaceae bacterium | reverse complement strand
GCGCGGACGCCTCTCTCTCGTCGCGTTCGCCGCGGCGCTGGCGCTGCCCGACCGATCGCGGGCGCACCAGGTGATCGAGCGCGACCTGCCGCTCGCGGCGCGGGCTCTCCGTGCGCTCGCGCTGCGTGACGAGCCGTCGGCGCGCCGCGCCATGGACGCCGTCCTCGTGGCGCTCGCCGACCACGAGCTCAACGCCAGCACCTTCGCCGCGCGCGTGACCGCGATCGCCGGGGCCGATCTCCAGGCGCGCCTCGCGGCCGGGCTCGCGGCGGTCTCGGGCCCGCGGCACGGCGGCGCCTGTGATCGGGTCGAGGCGCTGGTGCACGAGGTCGGCACGGAGCACGGGTCGACGAGGCGGCTCACGTCGGCGGTCGAGGCCGTGATCGACGCGCGTCTCGGGCGTGGCGAGGCGGTCGCGGGCTTCGGTCATCCGCTCTACCCCGCGGGGGATCCGCGGGCGCGCGTGCTCCTCGCCGTGGCGCGCGACCTCGTGCGCGAGCGCGGCGAGCGCGGCTCGAGCCGTGCTGCGCGCACGATGCTCGCGATCGTCGATCACATGGCGTCGATCGGCGGCGAGCCGCCCAGCGTCGATGCGGGCTCGGTGGCGATCACCCTCGCGCTCGGCGCGCCGCGCGGCACCTCGGCCGCGCTCTTCGCGCTCGGCAGGACGGCAGGCTGGGTCGCGCACGTCCTCGAGCAGCGCGGCTCCGCCACGCTCCTCAGGCCCCGCGCGCGCTTCACGGGGGCATCGGCAGGGGCCGGGTTCGGCGTATCCTCTGCGGGATGACACGCACTCCTGTCTTCGCCCTCGCCCTCACCGCTCTCTCCCTCGCGGCCTGCGACGATCGCCCGAGCGCCGACGACACGGGGCCGCGCCCCGATGCCTACGTGCCGCCGGGCGTCGATGCGAGCCTCGACGCGGCGATGGTCTCGAACGTCGATGCCCCGACCGTGGGCCCCACGAGCCCGCTGGTGGATCCGATGTGCGTCGATGGCATGTACCGCGAGGCGCTGCCCGACCGCACGGCCTCGATCGACGATCTGGTCGCGGGCTACACGTCGGCCGACGCGCTGACGTTCGTGCAGGGCGTGCTCGAGCGGCGCTATCCGCACGGCTGGACCCTGGTGCGCGAGGGCCAGACGGGCTTCATCGACTGCGTGATGACCTTCCTCTCGGATCGCTCGAGCGCCGAGGCGGTGCTCCAGTCGCTCGGCACGGTCGTGCACGAGTGCGGTCACGTCTACGACCTCGAGCTCTCGAGCGGGCCGAACAACGTGTACGCGATCCGCGCCGATCTGATGATGACCGCGGCGGGCGGCGACGCGACCGAGCGCGGCGGCATGACGTTCGCGCGGAGCCTCCTCCAGGGCGACGCGTATCAGGCGATGCGTCCGCCCTGCATGCCCGGTCAGTTCCGAGGCTGCGACGGCTACGCCGACATCTACCTCGACGGCAGCCCCACCGACGGCACCTTCGACAGCGGCGATCAGGGCTTCAACCTGCTGATGGAGGAGGTCGTGCAGTACTCGAACTCGCTCGTGGTCGGCTACGCCTTCCCCGATCGTTTCTCGGGTGGGCAGTCGGTGAGCGATCGCGACGGAATGCTCACGTTCCTCTGGTACATGACGCGCTACCTGCGCCTCGCGCGCACCGAGCACCCGAGCGCCTACGAGCACATCGTGAACGGCGATGGGGGCCGATGGCGCCGGCTCGTGCTGACGATCTGGGGCCGCGCGTGGCTCTACCTCGAGGCGACGGACGGGCTGCCCGGCCTCGGGATCGACGACGACGCCCTCATGCCGCTCGCGACGGCGCCCGAGCTGGTGGCGGAGATCGAGCTGCTTCGCACCGCCGAGGGCTGTCCTTGAGCCAGCGCGCGCAGCTCCTCGCGATCGTCTTTCCGGGCTGCGCCTACCTCGAGATCGCCCACGCAGTGGCGATGGGGCGCTCGCGGGCAGAGGTGCGCTTCGTGTCGCCGGACGGCGGCTCGGTGGCCACGAGCGACGGGCCGCGGATCGCCGCAGAGGGCTCGTTCCGCGAGGCGTCGATCGAGGGCGTCGTCGCGGTGATCGTTCCGGGCGGCGAGCTCGACGCGGTCGCGGACGACGACGCGCTCTCCTCGCTCTTGCGTCGCGCGGAGGACGCCGGCGCGGTCGTGGGCGGCATCTGCAACGGCGCGATCGTCCTCGCGCGGGCGGGGCTCCTCCGCGGTCGTCGCGTCACGCACACGGTGACCGAGCGCCATGCGCCCGTCGCGAGCTGGGGGCCGCTCCGGGCGTACGCGGATCCGCTGCTCGAGGGCAGCACGTACGTCGATCGGCCGGTCGTGGTCGACGGTCCGATCGTGACGGCCAAGCCGTGGGCGTCGATCGCGTTCGCGGCCGAGCTCTCCGTCCGCGCGGGGCTCGAGACCCCGACGGACGCGGCGCGCGCGGCCACGCGGGCCCGGGGTGAGCGCTGGGTCGAGCCGCTCGCGTACTTCGCGATCGCGCTCCGACGTGCAGACGCGCCGATGACGCGTGCGCTCGTCGAGGCGCACGTGGCGTATCTGCGCGAGCTCGATCGCGCGGGCGCGCTCGTCATCGCGGGGCCGTTCGCGGGCGAGCCCGAGGGGCTGGTGGTGGTGAGGGCCGACGATCTCGCGGCCGCGGAGGTGATCGCCGCGCGCGATCCCTTCGTCGTGGGCGGCGCGCGCCTCGCCACGGTTCGTCGATGGGAGATCTCGTGCGAGGGAAACGCCCACATGGGCATCGCGACGGGGCCGCTCGCGCCTTGAGGGATCAGCACGGCGAGCTACATCGAGCAGATCGATCGCTACGCCGATCAGCTCGACGACGCGCACCGCGAGGAGCGCACGATCCGCGCCGAAGACGGCCAGTGATCCGCGTGTGTTGAGACGCAGTGATCGGCGCGACGTCGCGTCACCGATCGCCCGAGGTTGCGTGGGTCGTCGGCTGCGAGTTATACGAACGTATGCACAAGCATCGGCTCACGGTCACGGTCGATCCCGAGCTGGTTCGCGCGGGCACCCTGGCAGTCCGCAGGGGAGAGGCTCGCTCGATCAGTGAGTGGGCCAACGCCGCGCTCGCTGCTCGAGCCAGGGAAGACGAGCGTGCACGTGCCCTCGCTCGAGCCCTCGAGGCGTACGAGACCGAGAACGGTGCCTTCTCGGACGCCGAGCTGTCCGAGATCGCAGAGCGCGACGCAGCGCGCGGGATCCACGTCGGACCCACAGCCACGCCCCGCAAGGCTCGCAGCTCCCGACGCCGCGCCGCACGGCGAGCGGTGTGACGCGCATCGTCCTCGACGCGGGCGCCTTCATCGCGCTCGATCGAAGCGACCGCGCGATGTGGGGTCGCTTCGCGCTCGCGCGGCGCCGAGGGGAGCAGCTCCTCACACACGGCGGAGTCGTGGCGCAAGTGTTTCGAGGAACGGCACGACAGGCGCGGCTCGCGCTGGCGCTCGCGGCCGTGGAGGTCGCCCCGCTCGATGACTTGCTCGGACGCACCGCCGGGCGCCTGCTCGGCAAGAGCGGAACGAGTGACGCGATCGACGCTGCCCTCGTGTCGATCGCGCGCGACGGCGACCGCATCCTCACCTCCGACCCGGACGACATCGCCGCCCTCGCGTCTGCCGCTCGCCTCGAGGTCGACGTCGTTCGCGTCTGATCGTCAGTCCGCCGGCCCCGGCGGGAGCGCGTCCGCGCGGAGAGCTCGAGCACCTTCCGGATGTCGACGTCCGTGCGGCGGTCCGCCGAGACCATCGAGACGTGCGCGGCGTGCATCTCCCGGCTCGCGGGGTGACACGTCCGGTGTCCGCAGGTGCACCGCCTGACAGACCGTGAGCAGGTGGATCGCCGCGATCGTCTTCCACTCGAGGCCCCACACGAAGTTGGCGACGAAGTCTGCGTATGTCGACTCGATCACGTCGGCCTCGCGCGATGGATCGAACGGCGTGCATCGCTCCGCGCGATCGCACGACTCCTGCCAGAGCCGCCCGTGGTCTCGGGGTGAGGGCCGACGATCTCGCGGCCGCCGAGGCGATCGCCGCGGGCGATCCCTTCGTCGTGGGCGGCGCGCGTCTGGCGAGCGTTCGCCGGTGGGAGATCTCGTGCGAAGGAAACGCCCACATGGGCATCGCCACGGGGCCGCTCGCGCCGTGAGGCCCGATCGATCAGCCGCGTGACGCGCCTTGGCGCGACCACGCCACGATCGCGGGCGCGACGCCGTTGTCCTCGTGATCGAGCGGGCGATCGTCGCGCAGGTAGAACTGGTAGTCGTCCCAGCTCGGCGGGCGCGCGTCGTGCGCGAGCATCCACGGCCCCACCGCGATGGCGTCCACCTCCCTCGCCACGTCGAGCCAGCGTCGCATCACCGCGCGGCGTCGCACGATCGACGGCAGCAGCGCGCCCTGGGCCGGGCTCCGCCGAACACCGAGCTCGCCCACGAGCAGGCGCTTGCCGTGCGCCCGCGCGATCGCCGCGCTCTCGCGGATCATGCGTACGCCTGCCTCTTCGAGGTGCGCCACCTCCACGCCCCACGTCTCGGGATAGACGTGGATCGACGGATGGTCGATCCACGGAGAGCGCGCGTTGAGGCGAAAGCTCGTGGAGGTGCGGAAGAGCCACGAGGCCCCCGCGCGCCGCCAGAACGCGGAGTCCCGATCGCCAGCGTCGACGTCGAGGCCCTCTTCGCCGCTCGTGAGCCACTGCGCGCTCGAGGCGCGGGCGCGAACGAGGCGTGCGAGTCGATCCAGCCACTCGCGCACCGCGTGCCCTGCGCGATCGAGCCCCTCGCCGCGGGGCTCGTTGAGGAGCTCCCAGCCCGCGATCGCGGGGTGCGCGCCGTAGCGGTGCCCGTCCAAGCTCGAGACGCGATCGAGGGTCTGCGCGACGTGCGACTCGAAGAGCGCGATCGTGCGCGGATCGGTGAAGAAGCGGGCATCGGCGGGGCGCGGTCGCGGAAGGCCGGCCCAGCGCACGTACTGACGCGCGCCGCCGATCTCGTCCCACTGGTTGCCGAGGACGAGCACCGCGCGCAGGCCGTGGTGGGTGGCACGCGCGAGCACGAGGTCGAGGCCCTGCCAGCCGATCGCGTCGTCCTCGCGAGGGCCGAGGCGCATCGCGGAGTCGCCGTGCTTGTGGGGCTCGGCGTTGTTGGCGTGGAGACGGATCAGGCTCCCGCCGAGGCGCTTGGCCTTGAGGAGGACCTCGTCGAGCACGCGCGCGCTCGGCTCGCCGCGCCGGAGGGAGCGAGCGGCCTCTTCCTGCAGGTAGAATGCGTTCACGAGGAGCGCGGTCATCGCGGCGCCATTCCGAACGGGTTTCTGCCCGGGCCCACGGGCGGCCGAGCGAAATTTCGAGCGGCCTCCTTACCCGGCCCCATGGCTTCGCGATACCGTGAGGGCCTCGATCTCGGCACTCGGCGATGACGGACTCGAATCAACGCGTCGACCTGACCGGTCGCGTGCTCATGAACAAGCTCCGCGTGGAGCGGCTGCTCGGCGAGGGCGGCATGGGCGCGGTGTACGAGGTGGAGCACCTCATCACGCGGCATCGTCGCGCGCTCAAGGTGATGCACTCCAAGCTCGCGACGAACGCCGAGACGATCGCGCGCTTCATCCGTGAGGCGGGCGTGGCGGGCACGCTGCGGACGCCCTACGTGGTCGAGACCTTCGACGCGGGACAGCTCGACGACGGCTCGCCGTACGTGCTCATGGAGCTGCTCGAGGGCCGACCGCTGAGCGCGCTCTTCGAGGCGCCGACGCCGCTCTCGGCGGGGCGCCTCGTGGGCCTGATCTGCCAGGTGCTCGAGGGGCTGGCGGTCGCGCACCGCGCGGGCATCGTCCACCGCGACATCAAGCCCGACAACGTGTTCGTCGGCAACGACGACCGCGGGCTCGAGCGCGTGCGCATCCTCGACTTCGGCATCTCGAAGTTCACGCAGGGGCAGCCCGACTACCAGGGCACGCTCACGACCGAGGGCGCGATGATGGGCACGCCCTACTACATGTCGCCCGAGCAGGCGCTCGGCGTGAAGGACATCGACGCGCGCTCCGATCTCTACTCGGTGGGCGTGATGCTCTACGAGGGGCTGGCGCGGAAGCGACCCTACGAAGGCCAGACGCTCGCGGCGCTCGTGCTCAAGATCCACCACGGCGATCACGAGCCGATCCGCGACCTGGTGCCGGGCCTGCCCAAGGGCCTCGGCGATGCGGTGGAGAGGGCGCTCTCGGTCGAGCCAGCGCGACGCTTCGCCAGCTCGGAGGAGATGCTCGCGGCGCTCGTGCCGCACTCCGACTCGCAGTTCGTCACATCGCTCCAGACGCTGCGCAACGCGGCGCCGCAGTTCGCCGAGACGCTCGATGCGCCCGTGGCCGTGCCGGTGAAGGTCGAGCCGCCCGTGGTTGCGCGCCGACCCGGCTGGCTGCCCATCGCGGCGACTGTGGGCATCGTGATCGCGGTCGTCGGGATCGGGGTGGGGGTGTGGGCCGCGCAGGGCGATCCAGCCCCGATCGAGGTCACGCCGACGGAGACGAGCCCGCCGCCCACGACGTCGGGGGCGGTCGAGCCGACGAGCCCACAGGCGCACGCGACGACCGCGCTCACCGACCTGCCTGGCGGTGCGCTCCCGCCGCCTCCGACCACCGCGAGCCCGGCCACGCCGAGCGCGGCCGAGGACGAGAGGCCC